>CAYUAW010000075.1:0-24886 GCA_964442485.1 uncultured Polyangiaceae bacterium | reverse complement strand
ACCATCTCGCCGAGGTTGGTGGCGTGGTCGGCGAGACGCTCCAGGTACTTCGCGATCGACTGCAGGCGCTGGGCGGTCGAGACGGTGGTCGGGTCCTGCATCATGTGGCCGAGGAGCTCGGGGAAGATCTTCGCGTAGGTGGCGTCGACCACGGAGTCGCGCAAGATCACCCGCTCGGCACGCGCGGCGTCACCCTGGATGAAAGCGTCGAGCGCCTCGTGCTGCATGTCGGAGACCACCTGCCCCATCTGCACGAGCGAGGCGCGTACCGGCTTCAGCGAGTCCGCGTCGAGGTCGAGGACGCGTTCGCAGACGTTCACCGAGAGATCACCCATGCGCTCCAGATCAGTGACGATCTTCAGCGTGGTCGTGATGAAGCGGAGATCGGACGCGACCGGCTGCCGGCGCGCCAGCACGCGGACACACGCCTCGTCGATGTCCATCTCGAGCCGGTCGATCTCCGAGTCCATGGCGATGGTCGCCCGGGCGAGCTCCAGGTCGTGGCGAGCGAAGGACTGCAGTGCGCTCTTCGTCATTTCCTCGACGCGTGCACCCATGAGCAGAACGGCGTCCCGAAGGCGCTGCAACTCTTGCTCGTATTCGCGATCCGTGTGGCGCATGACGACTTCTTCCACTCCGTTCAACCGAACCGGCCGGTGATGTAATCCTCGGTCCGGCGCTCCTTTGGTCGGGTGAAGATCACGTCCGTCAGATCATACTCCACCAGCTCGCCCATGTAGAAAAAGGCCGTGAAATCGGCGACGCGCGCCGCCTGCTGCATGTTGTGCGTCACGATGACCATCGTGTAGGTGTCCCGGAGCTCGTGCATGAGCTCCTCGACACGGGCCGTTGCGATGGGATCGAGCGCCGAGCAGGGCTCATCCATCAGGAGCACCTCCGGCTCGAGTGCCAGCGCCCGGGCGATGCAGAGGCGCTGCTGCTGGCCGCCGGAGAGGCTCGCCCCGGAGCGGGAAAGGCCGTCTTTGACCTCGTCCCAGAGCGCGACGCGGCGCAGCGTTTCTTCCACCAGCGCGTCGGGAGACTCGACCCGGAGCCCGTTCAGCCGGAGCCCGGCGAGCACGTTGTCCCGGATGTTCATGGTCGGAAACGGGTTCGGCTTCTGGAAAACCATCCCGACGCGGCGCCGCACGCGGACGGGGTCGACGTCTTCCCGGTAGATATCGAGGCCGTCGAGGAGCACCCGCCCGGCAGCGTGGGCGCCCGGTGTCACCTCGTGCATCCGGTTCAGGCAGCGTACGAAGGTCGACTTGCCGCAGCCAGACGGGCCGATGATGGCGGTCACCTTCTGCGAGCGGATCGGCAGGGTCACCCCCTTCAGGACCTCCGCGACCCCGAACCCGGCCTTCAGTGCCTCGACTCGAATCTTCACGCCGTCCCCGTCGGCGCTGATGAGCTCCTCGGCGCGTCGTTGCGCCGCGACGCGGGCTGGTGGCTCCGTCAGCGGACGCTCGCCGATCAGCGGGTGGGGCATGGCGGAGTCGGCTTCTCGGCTCATCGTGCATCCAATCGGTTTCGAACGAGAAACTTCGCCGTCACGTTCAGGAGGAGCGTCAGCACGACCAGGACGAAGGCCGCGGCCCACGCCTGACGGTGCCAATCCTCGTAGGGGGACACGGCGTAGGTGTAAATCTGAACGGGCAGAGAGGCGACCGGCTCGTCGATTCCCTTGCCCCAGAACCGGTTGTTGAACGCCGTGAAGAGCAACGGCGCCGTCTCGCCCCCGATCCGCGCGACCGCCAGCATGGCGCCGGTGACGATGCCCGGGGCGGCCGTCCGGAGCACGATGCTCAGCGTGGCGCGCCACTTCGGCATGCCGAGGCCGAGCGCCGCCTCGCGAAGGTTGGCCGGGACGAGCCGCAGGAGCTCCTCCGTCGTGCGCGTCACCGTCGGGAGCATGATGATTGCGAGCGCCACGCTTCCGGCGAAGGCGCTGAAGTGGCCCATCGGGCGCACGACGACCGTGTACACCACCATGCCGATGGTGATCGACGGGATGCCGGACATGACGTCCGCCGAGAACCGGACCGCCGTGGCAAAGCTGCTCGCGCGGAACTCGCTCAGAAAGACGCCGGCTAGCACCCCGACGGGCAGACCGATGGCGCACGCCATCGCCACGAGCTTGAGCGTACCGCTGAGCGCGTTGGCCATCCCCCCGCCGGTTTCTCCGACGGGCTTCGGCAATTCGGTGAAGAAGGCGAGGTTCACCCCGCCGATACCGCGCGCGGTGGTGTAGTAGAGCACGCTGACCAGCGGCAACAGGGCAAGCGCCACCGCTGCGCCCGACGCAACGCGGAAGCCCGCGTTGACGACCTTGCGGTAAGTGTAGCCTCGCGTCTCGATCATCGCGCATGCCTCGCAGGCCGGGCGACGCGCCACACGAGGAGGCGGGCCACGACGTTCAAGAGGAGCGTCACGACGAAGAGCAGCAGGCCGATCTCCGCGAGCGACGCGAGGTGCAGATCGGACGTCGCCTCCGCGAACTCGTTCGCGATGACGCTCGCCATGGTGTACGACGGGGCGAAGAGTGACGCCTTGATCTCGGGGCTATTGCCGATGACCATCGTCACGGCCATCGTCTCGCCGAGCGCGCGCCCGAGCCCCAGAATGACGGCGCCGATGAGGCCGGAGCGCGCGAAGGGGAGGATGACGTCCCGCAATGCTTCCCACTGCGTCGCGCCGAGCGCCAGCGCGCCCTCGCGGTACCAGTTCGGCACGGCGTACAGCACCTCGCGGCTGACCGACGCGATGGTGGGGAGGATCATGATCGACAGGATGACGCCACCGGTGAGCATGCCGTACCCCTGGTGCGGTCCCTGGAAGAGCGGCAAGAAGCCGAACACACCGGCGAGTACGGGCTCGACGTGCTCCCGCAGGAACGGCGCGAGGCCAAAGATCCCCCACAGGCCGTACACGACGCTCGGCACCGCGGCGAGGAGCTCCACGACCGACGAGAGCGGCGACCTCAGCCACACCGGGGCCAGCTCCGTCAGGAAGAGTGCAACGCCGAGCGACACCGGCACCGCGATGGCGATCGCGAGCAGCGACGAGACGACGGTGCCATAGATGAACGGCAGCGCGCCGAACACCTCCCGCACCGGATCCCATTCCTGGCTCAGGATGAAGCCCCAGCCGAAGGCGTGCAGGCTCGCGGTCGACGCGCGGCTCATCTGCGCGACCATGAGCAGCACGATGCCGATCACGGTCGCCGCAAAGAAGCCCGCGAGCGCGCGAAAAACGAGGTCGCCTGGGTTCGTTTCACGACCCAGGCGACGCAAGATCCGTGGCTGCGCGCGGATCAGCGAGAGCTCGGCCTTATCGCCCACCGGTCCTCATGTGCCAGTGAAGAGCACCGTCGCGCCCGAGTGGAGGGTCTTCAGCCGCGCCTCGACCTTCGCGACGACAGGAGCGGGCAACGGCGCGTAGTTCAGCGCATCCGAAAGCTTCTGCCCGTCGTGAATGGCCCACCACAGGTAGGTGGTGAGCACCTTCCCCTTCGCTGCGTCGGGCATGTCCTCGTAGACCAGGATGTAAGTGAAAGACGAGATCGGGTACGCAGCCTCTCCGGGCGCGTCGATGATGGAAGCATAGAGCGTATCGGGCATCTCGACGCCCGCGGCCGCGGCCGAGATCGCCGAGATCTCGGGCTTCACGAACTTGCCGGCCGGGTTCTTGAGGGCCGCCATGGAGAGCTTGTTCTGCACGGCGTCGGCCAGGTCCACGTAGCCGATGGCACCGGGGCTGTCCTTCACGCGACCCGTGACGCCGGGATTTCCGGGCATCCCCTGCCCCGCCGGCCACTTCACGCTCTTGCCCGCGCCGACCTTGTCGCTCCAGTCCTTGCTCGACTTCGAGAGGTAGCCGGTGAAGACGGCCGTCGTCCCGCTGCCGTCGCTCCGGTGCACGACGACGATCGGCGTCGCGGGCAGCTTGGTGCCGGTGTTGCTGGCGGCGATCTTCGGATCGTTCCACTTCGTGATGGTGCCCAGGTAGATGTCCGCGAGCGCGGCGGGCTCGAGCTTCAGCTCCGCGACCTCGGGCACGTTGTAGGCGATGGCGACAGCTCCGATGGTCATCGGCAGGTGCACGAGCTTGCCCGGTGCCTTCGACTCTTCCTCGGCCGACATCGGCGAATCGGTCGCGCCGAAGTCCACGGTCTTGTCCCGGATCTTCGCGATGCCGCCGCCCGAGCCGATCGGCTGGTAATTGATCTGCACCTCGGGGTGGAGCTTGTTGTATTCGCTCGTCCACTTCGAATAGAGGGCGTTCGGGAACGTCGCACCGGCGCCGTTCAGGCTTACCGTAGTGGGCTTGGCAGGCTCCGCGGGGGCCGCGGACACGCCTGGCTCCGCCGATTGCTGGTCGCTGCTCCCCTTGCAGCCGACGGCGACGAGCGACAGGCCGGCGAGCACCCAGGTGAAGATGGTGAGGTCTTTCATTGGTTCCGGGCGGGTGTAACAAGGGGGCAGCGCGGGTGCGGGACGCCGCGGCAACACATTCGTGACAGTTCGGTGTCAAACGAGGCTGCCCGTCACGCGGCGGTGGGCCGGGCCCGTTCCGTGGGCTCGGCGGCCCGCAGACGCACGTGGAAGCGCGTGCCGTTTCCGGGCTCGCTCTCCACGCTGATGGTCCCTCGCATGGCCTCTACCAGGTGCTTGACGATGGAGAGGCCGAGGCCGGTGCCGCCAAGCTCCCGGGAACGCCCCGGGTCGACCCGGTAGAAGCGCTCGAAGAGGCGTGGCAGGTGCTGGCGCTCGATACCAGGCCCGTCGTCCTCGACGTCGACCAGGACGGAGCCATCCGACGCCCGCGTGCGGATCGTCAGCTTGTTCCCGCGCATGCAGTATTTCACCGCGTTGTCGATGAGGTTCGTGAGCACGTGCTCGAGCCCGCGGCGGTCGGCGAGCGCCTGGCAGCCCGGCGTGTAGTCCGTGGCGATCTCGATGCGCTTCTTCGCCGCACGCTCGCGGAACAGATCGACCACTGCACTGGCGACGTCCGCGGGGTCGACGGCCTCCAGATGGACGGCGAAATCCTGCGATTCGATCCTCGACAGATCGAGCAGGTCGTCCACCAGGTTGCGCAAGCGCGCGGCGTTCCGCTGGATCATCGCGATGAAATCCCGCGCGGCGACGGGATCGCCCTCGATCGCCGACTCCAGCGTCTCGGCCGCCGAGAAGATGGCCGCGACCGGAGTGCGGAGCTCGTGCGAGGCGTTGGCGACGAAGTCCTTGCGCAGGGCCTCCAGCCGCCGCAAGTGCGTCACGTCGACGAACACGGCGAGGAGGCCGCCCTCCTGGCCCGGAATGCGAACCACGTGCACCAGCAACCGGCGCGGCTTCAAGCCCCCCAGGTCGATCTCCCCGGTGGCGGGTGCGTCCTCGTCGTCGGCCTCGTCGAGGAGGCGGACGAGCTCGCCGTGCCGGATGACCTCCAGCGGCGACTTGCCCTCCACGTCGGCGCCGACGAGCAGCATCTCGCGGAGCGCAGGGTTCACCAGGGTCACTCGCCGGCTTCGATCGAGCAGGAGCACGCCCTCGCGCATGCCGACCAGCACGCCGCGCATGCGGTCGCGCTCGCGGCGGTGTTCCGCGAGCAGCGCGGAGTAGCCTCGCGCCAGCTGATCGAGGGCTGCGCCGAGCTCCCCGAACTCGTCCTCGCCGTGAGGGCCCGCCCGGGCGCCGAGATCGCCGTCGGCCATCTTGCGCGCCGCGACCGCGAGGGCGCGCGCTGCGCGCGACGCAATGGCCGCCGCGACCGTGGACATGACCAGCGCGATGCCGAACGCGAGCATCCCGGCGACGAGCGCCATCCTGTCGAGCCGCTCGAGCGCTCTGGCGAGATCCGCCGAGGGAACCCCGAACCCGTCCTCCACCTCCCCGCGGAAGTAGACGTACCCCAGCATGAACGCCGGCGTCAGGACCCCGAACGAGATGAGTACGAGCTTGCCTTGTATGCCTAGCTTCAAGCCGTTGCCTCGACGGGCGCCGCCACGAAGCGGTACCCGACGCCGCGTACCGTCTCGATGTAGTCCCTCGCGTTGACCAGCTTCTCGCGGAGACGCTTGACGTGCGTATCGACGGTGCGCGTGGTGATGTCGGCGGTGATGCCCCAGACGTCGTCGAGCAGGGTTGCCCGACTCTGTACACGATCGCGCCGGTCGTAGAGCGTCACGAGCAGCTTGAACTCGAGCGCAGTGAGCTCGACTTCCTGCCCTTCGACCCAGGCTCGGTGCGCGGCGCGATCGAACGTCAAGCATCCGAATTGTACTCGCCCCTCGGCCTCCTCGGTCGTCTCCACCGCACCACGGCGAAGAACCGCGGAAATTCGCAGGAGTAGCTCGCGCACGCTGAACGGTTTCACGACGTAGTCGTCCGCCCCGAGCTCGAATCCGACGACCCGGTCGATCTCCTCCCCCTTCGCCGTGAGCATGATGACGGGGATGGACCGCGTTCCCGGATCCGCCTTCAGGGCTCGACACACCTCCGTCCCGGGGACGTCCGGCAGCATCAGATCGAGCAGCACCGCGTCGGGGCGACGGGCCCTTACCAGGTCGAGTGCGTCACGCCCTCGCATCGCGGCGATGGGCTCGTGCCCGGCCTGCCTCAGGTTGTATTCGAGCACCTTCTGCAGGTCTTGCTCGTCCTCCACGACCAGGATCCGCGCCATGCGGGGCCATCCGTATCTCTTCAATGTGACGAGCCGGTGACAGCCCAGCGACTATCTGCGCCGGCCCAAACCTTCGCTCGCGCTTTCGGGGTCGCGCTCGAACTTGATGCGAAAATCCGAGGGGCGTCGGTCGGGGCGACCGCTCCCCTCGGCCGGGGGCGCGCCACTGGTGGCGAGCGCGAGCGCGAGCGACTGCGCCTGCCGGCGTAGCCGCGCGGTGAGCTCCCGATCCGACGTTCTCGTAGCGATGCGCAGCGCCTCCAGGCGACACGCCTCCGCCTCGGTGACACGCCCCGCGTCGCCGAGCGTCGCGACCAGCTCGACGAGCACGCGTGCGCGCCCGGCGTCCTGCTCGTCGGCGAACTCGAGCGCCGTCTTCAGTGCCTCCTCGGACTCCTCCAGGCGCCCGAGCCGTCTCATCACGACGCCGAGCTTGCGACCGAACACCATGAGCGCCAGGCCCCCGGCTTCGCGCTCTCCGGCGACGAGCCATGCGTGACCGAGCTCCAGCCCCGCGCGGAGGACGTCCCTCGCGCGTTCGACGTTGCCCTGCGCCAAGGCCTCGTCAGCCGATCGCTCGACGGATTCGGCGACGCCGAGATCGGCCCCTCGCTCCTCGGCGGGGACGGGCAAGGGGATCTTCGAGGCACGCGGCGCCTTCGAGCTGCCGGGGCTCCAGGCACCGTAGGCAGCCTCGATCTCTTCGGCCAGATCTGCGCCACGTTCATGTCGATACTTCAGCTCGGGCGGCGCCGGGTCGTCGTCCTCGAGCGAAGGCGGCGCCGCGCTCGGCCGGAGCGTGTCCCTGAGCCCGAGGGGCGCGTCCATTGGTCGGGACGTGGAGCGCGGCGGCGACGGAAAGGGGCTGCGACGGCTCTCCGCGGGCAGCGCCTCGGCGAAGGCTTCCTCCAGCGCTTCTGCGAGCTGGTCCGCCGTCTCGTAACGCTTGCTCCCGTCCGCGTCGATGGAGCGCATGCACACGGCGGCGAGCGAGTCGGGGCAATCGATGCCGGGCGCGACGTCACGCGGATCGGGGCGCTTCGCGTAGAGCTGCTGCTCCAGGACGGCCATCAGCGTCCGTCCCGAAAACGGCAGACGACCGGTGAGCATCTGGAAGAGCGTGACGCCCGCCGAGTAGAGGTCCACGCCGACCTCGGTGCGCTCGCCGCGGATCTGCTCGGGCGGCATGTAGCAGGGCGTGCCGACGAACTGCCCGACGGCGGTGACGCCGGGCGCGCCATGCACCTTCGCGATGCCGAAGTCGATGAGCTTCACCCGCTCGCAGCCGCTGATGGTCGGCTCGAGGATCATGTTGTCCGGCTTCGCGTCGCGATGGGTCAAGCCGCGAGCGTGTATCTCGCCGAGAGCGGAGAGCACCTGCAGGATGATGGTGCGGACCCTCACGAGCGGCAGGGGTCCTGTCTTCGCGATGACGCTCCCGAGATCGGGCCCGCTGAGCCGCTCCATCACGAGGAAGAGGGTCGTCGGGTCGGGCGGTTCGGTGCGCCCGAAGTCGTAGATCTTCACGATGTTCGGATGCAGGATGTGGCTCGCCACCCGCGCTTCTTCCAGGAAGCGAACGACGACCGTCTCGCTCGAGAGGAGGTGGGGATGAATGCACTTGATGGCGACCGGACGATCCAGGGTGCGCTGGATACCGTGATACACGCGCCCCATTCCGCCCTCGCCGAGGAGCCCCGTGACCTGGTACCGGCCCGCGAGCGACCTCCCGATGAGAGGGTCCGTGACCGGCTTCGTATTCGCGTCGTTCCCTTCGGTGCCGGACATGTGAAAGGCAGAGCCCGGTGCCGCGATACGTTGCGTGCTCGGTCGCCGATCGACCAAAGAACATAGCTCACGCGAATTGGAAAGCTTCCTGGGACGGCGCTCATAACCCCCGGAATTGTCGGAACCTTTTCCGTTCCGGTCGTCGACCGACCGGCAAGCTGCGCGGCCGGAAACGGACGCGATCACGAAGGGGTCCGGGTGCTATCTGTATCGGCATGCCGTCCGACCGCGGGCCCTCTTACGACTTCGGCGGCGCCGTCTTCGATCTGAACGACGCGCGAGACCGCGAGATCATTCGCTTCGTTCTCTCGCAGGCTCTGTTCGGCGAGGCGACCGGTGTGTACTGCGGGAGATCGCTCTACGCCGCGCGTTCCCTCGAGGCCGCCGAGTTCTACGTGCGCCAGGCACGCCAGGAGCTCGCCCACCTGCGGCTCTTCGCGGACGTCTTTCGCGCGCTCGAGATGACCCCTCTGCCCGCCCACTGGGTGGTGCGCATGCTTTCGTCTCACAACGACTACTACCCGCTGAAGGTCTTCCTCGAGCACGCGGTCGGAGAGGGAATGGTGCTCGACGTCTTCAAGGACCTCCTCCTCGAGACCTTGCCGGATTCCGATCCGCGCATCCCGGGGATCAAGAAAAAGCTCCGCGTCGTGTGCACCGACGAGGCCGAGCACGTCGCCTGGGGCGAACGCGAGACTATGCGCATCCTCTCCGAACGGCCGTGGCTCAGGACGCCGTTCCTCGGCCTGCTCGAGCTCGAGCTCGCGACGCTGCCGCTGCTCGTGCGAGCCCTCCGGAGCCGCGCGCAGGGCCACCCGGTGCTGTCGCACATGGACGCATTCGTCGCGCACGTCGTAGAGCACGCGGTCGAGCAAGGCAGGCGACTCGGTTACATGCCGCCCGAGCGCCCGAAGGGCGTGCGGCGCGCAGCCGCGATCGCCGCGGGGCTCGGCCTCCTTGCGCGAAGCCGCGTCGCGCGAAGCCGCTCCAAGCTCGACAAGAGCTACCTCTCGGAGCTCGGGTTCGAGGCGACGAGCGAGGCGGAGTAACGCCCGTGCGCGGCGAATCGCACCCGTCCAAGGTCGCGCTGCGCGACGCGCGAAAGGCCGCGATCGACCGGCTGACAGCGGCCTTCGTGGCAGACCAGCTGTCGCTGGAAGAATTCGAGGAGCGGGTCGATCGCGCCTACCGATGCGGCTCGAGCGACGAGCTCGACCGCCTGACGGCGGACCTGACGGCTGCCATCGCCGTCGCACCGGATTCCCCGCGACGGATCGTTCCGGCGCAGAGTGACCCGTCGCTCGAGACGCAGGTGGATGTGTACGACCCGCATACCGAGCCGACGGCTCGCGGTTCGCGCACCATCGCCGTGCTGGGGAACACCGAGCGGCGCGGTCGGTTCCACATGGAAGGCTCGCACGCCGTGCTCTCGGTGCTGGGCAACGTCGAGCTCGACCTTCGCGACGTCGAGCTGCCGCCGGGGGTGACGACACTCCACGTGCGCGCCGTCCTCGGTAACGTCGAGATCACGGTGCCGCCGTCGCTCATCGTCGATTGCGAAGGCACCGGCGTGCTCGGTTCGTTCTCCGGCATCCACCACGTTCCCGTGGAGCGCGGACCCGACGAGCCCGTGCTGCGCATCGCAGGCAGCGCAGTGCTCGGCAATGTCGAGGTCCGCACATTTCCCCTACACGCGCCGCTCGGGCGGCGCCTGCCTGCACGCTCGCGTTGAGTCGAGCGATCGCGTCATCGCGCGCTCATGTGGATAACTTCGGCAGCGAGAATTCCGCTGTCCCCGACGCGTGTGACAAACGTGTGACAGCACGATTTCATTCGACACGCGTTTGCGTTCAAGAGCGAACCGTCACGTGCTACGAGCAAGGTCGATGTACGACGACAGCCCGCTGACTGCACCTCTCTCGACGCGCGCCCTCGATCGATTGCGCCCGGTCGCTGAGCACGTCGATGCCTTCACGAGAGAGAGCGGGCGCGCGGTCGTCCGCGGAGACGCCGACCTCGCGCAAGCCCTGCTCTCCGCCGACGGCGAACGCGCGCGCTGCGACACCGCGCTGAAGGCGGCGTGGTCCGACATCCTGGGTGGCCAGACCGCAGTGCGCTCGGACGTCGCGGCCAACGTCTCCCTGCTCGTCTCCCTGGAGAAGATCGCCGACCTCGCCTCGATCATCTGCCGCTCCGTCATCGGCCTGTCGAGCGAGCGGATCCGCGACCTCCCTTCGATAAGGCGGCTCGCCGAGCTCGTGCCGGACATGCTGCGCGACGCGCTCGGCGCGGTGCGGGAGAACGACCAGCGGTCGGCCGAGCGCGTGCTCGACCAGGGGCTCGCCGTGGACGCTTGCTTCGCCCAGGCCCACCTCGACATGCTCCAGGTCGTGCCCCCCGGGACGTCGGACATGAACGTCGCGCAGAAGTTTCACGCGCTGAGCCGTGCGTTCGAGCAAATCAGCGACGGGGCTAGCGAGATCGCAGCCAGCGTGCGCAGCGCGACCGCGGCTCTTCCGGCCTGACGCGCTGCTCCGGCGGGGCGGACGTCCCCTCTTTACCCGACCGGGACGCTCGACTATCTCTCCCCGTGCCGGAGCAGCCCCGGGAAGGAACCACCATGTCGAGCAACGCAGAAAAAGCCCTCGCAGTCCTGAAGAAGTTCGAAGGCAAGGAAGAGGGGACGAGCGACTGGCACACCGTCGATCAGACGGAGATCAATCTCTTTGCCGACGCGACCCTCGACCGGCAGTTCATCCACGTGGATCCCGAGATGGCTGCGAAGGTCTCCCCGTACAAGGTGACGATCGCGCACGGCTTCCTCACCCTGTCGCTCATCCCCTACCTCGGCTCGAGCATCAAGCCCGTCGACACGGCCATGTACGAGGGGCTGATGATGGGAATCAACTACGGCCTCGACAAGGTGCGCTTCCCGAACCCCGTGAAGGTGAACTCGAAGGTGCGCGCGCGCCGCGAGCTCCTGTCGGCGGAGCTCGTCGCCGGCAACACGATCCAGCTCAAGCAGAAGGTCACCGTCGAGATCGAGGGCGAGCCGAAGCCCGGCTGCGTCGCCGAGACACTGGTGCGCCTGATCTACGGCTGAGCTCCTGGGCGTTCGACTTCGACGAGCCGCGTCGTGCGGTTCACCCACCGCACGACGCCCGGCGGCGCGGCCCCAGGAAGGTTCGCCAGAGGAGGCGGCACGGCGGAGCGCGTCGCCCAGTAGAGCACCGGCCCGTCGTCACGCTCCCGCAGCGAGCGGAGTAATCCCGCGACGGCCTTCGCGCTGTAAGTCGGCTCGAGCTCGGGGCCGCCCGCACGACGGAACAGTTCCATCGCCTCCGTACCTTCCCGGGTGGCGTACCCGTAGCCCTTTCCGAGAAAGCGCGGGTCGATGCGCAGTCGGCGCGCGAGCGATTCCGCACTGGCTCCGAGCGCTCCATCGCCGGCGAGCGTGGAGACGAGCCGTGAGGTGGCCGCAGCCAGCCGCGAGAGACGCAAGCGACTCGTGACCGGCCAGGGCGTCACGCGCACCGACACGAGCTCTGGAACGCGGTTCGGTCCGCTCTCGGAGAAGCCGACGCCGAGCCGCGCGGCGAGCGCGAAGCCAGCCAGCAACCCGGCCGTCGTGCATCCGGAGCCGCCCGCGACGACGACGCGCGCAGGGCGCGGCAGAGCACCGTGCTCGATCTGCACGGCGAGCTCCAGCGCTGCGTTCACGTACCCGAGCGCGCCCTCGGGCGTCGCTCCGCCGGGCACCATCACGAAGGGCCGATGGCCACGACGCAGCTCGCTCCTGTGCGTGTGGAGCATCCCGAACGGCAGCGCCGACCAGTGAGGCAGCGCGACGAATCGAACTGCGCGAGCGGCGCTCGCTCGCAAGTTTTCGAGCGCCTCGGCCGACGGCGGTTGTGGGTAGAGCACCACGCCGGCTCCGAGCCCGACGCGCGGCGCATGCATGATGGTCGCGACGGCGTGGTTCGAACCGAACGCGCCCGTCGAGAACACGTGCGTCGCGCCGGCCTCGATGGCAGCCCCGAAGAGGAGCTCGAGCGTCCGTACCTTGTTGCCGCCGTAGATGGGCGACGAAAGATCGTCGCGCTTCACGTACAGGGACCCCGCACGCGCGCCGACTGCCGCCTCGATGGCCGGCAGCGCCTCCACGGGCGTCGGGAATTGTCCGAGGAGCGACAGGTGAACGCGCTCGGCAAGCGGCGGGAGGAGCTCGAAAAGCGCGCGAACGGCCATGGTCCGAGAGCCTTGCTCTCCTTCGTGGAAGTCGATTAGCGTGCCTGGCCTGATCACGTAAAGCGTCGCACCCGGTGCGCGGAGGTTTCCATGTCGAAGAGCACAATTTCTTTCGCGAGGGCGGGGCTCCGGATCTCGGCGTTGGCGAGCGTGATTTCGCTCGGCGCCTGCACGCATCAGGAAGACGCCGGCCCTGCCGCCCCTCAGGCTCCGGGCACCCCTGCTGCAGCGGCTCCGGTCATCGTCGAGCCGCCGCCTGCCCCCGCCACTGCTGCGGCCGCTCCCGCGGCGCCGGTGGGGCCACAGGCACCGCAGCTCGATCCGCCGATCATTCTCAAGGACGCCGGGTTCAAGACCCCGGAGAGCGTCCTCTACGATGCCGAGCAGGACGTGTACTTCGTGAGCAACATCAACGGAAAGCCGCTCGATGTTGACGGCAACGGCTTCATCTCGAAGGTCACTCCCGACGGCAAGTCCGTCGAGCTCATGTGGATCGACGGGTCGAAGAAGGCCTCTGCGCTGAACGCACCGAAGGGCCTCGCGATCTCGGGCAACGTCCTCTACGTCGCGGACATCACCTTCGTGCGGATGTTCGATCGCAAGACCGGCGCACCGAAGGGCAAGATCGCGATCCCGGGTGCGACCTTCCTGAACGATCTAGCGACGGCGCCCGACGGCACCGTCTACGTGTCGGACAGCGGGCTCCGCGCGAAGGGAGACGGAATGGAGCCGTCCGGCTCCGATTCCATCTACAAGATCGTGAAGGGCAATCGCCCGGTGAAGGTCATCGCGGACAAGGAGCTCGGCGGCCCGAATGGTCTCGTGGCCGACGAGACGGGAGTATGGGTCGTGACGTTCGGCTCCGGCGAGCTCTACCGCGTCGACGCGAGCGGAAAGAAGGAACCCGGGCAGAAGCTTCCGGCCGGCACGCTCGACGGGCTGGTGAAGCTCTCCGACGGCACGCTGCTGGCCACGAGCTGGGCGGCATCCGCCATCTTCCGCGGCGCTCCCGGCGGCACCTTCGAGACGATCGTCCACGACGTGAAGTCGCCCGCGGACATCGGCTTCGACACGAAACGGAACGTCATCCTCATCCCGCTCTTCCAGAGCGACACGGTCGAGCTCCAGAAGCTCCCCGGCGCGCAGCCGCCGGTCGCCGCGCCGGCTGCCCCCCCTACAGGTAACGCTGCGCCAACTTCTGCAACACCCGTTGTTCCAAAACCGGCCCCCAAGGGTCCGACACCGGCCCCGGCAGCGGCAGCTGTGGGGGCGCCGGCGCCTTCGCCGGCTGCCGCGCCGCCGGCACCGGCCATGAAGGCGCCGTCCGACGCCACGATGCTGAAGAAGTAACGAGCGCACTCCCCATTGGCGGCGCGAGCACGTGAGGTCGCGCCGGTCAGGCGAGTACGCCATTGCTGTCCCCCGCGATAGGCCTACTGGGCGCCAACCCAGCGCCAAATCTCTGAGCGACAAGTCGCTGACGCCGAAAGCTTCCCTGCGGAAATGATCGCCCCGTGGGGCTTCCGCGTTATGATTCAGGGTCCGGGCGAGCGGCATTTCGCGCCGCCGGCCGGACCCAGCGCGAAGCCCTCGGGGGCGGCTGGTCCAGGGGCGTCATGGCTCAAGAGGGACTCACGGGAGACCGACTTCCACGCGTGCTGTTCGTCGATGACGAGCCGCTCGTCATCCGCAGCCTCAAGCGAACGCTGACCGCGCGACCGCTCGCCTGGGAGCCGCGCTTCGCCGACACGGGCGAAGTGGCGCTGTCACTCGTCGGTTCCGAGGGCATCGACGTGATCGTGTCGGACATGCACATGCCCGGAATGGACGGAGCGACGCTCCTCCGTCGAGTGCAGGAGCGACACCCGGAGGTGGTCCGGATCGTCCTGTCCGGTCAGACGGACCCGAAGCTCGTGTTCCGCGCCGTGCCCGTCGCGCACCAGTTTCTGACGAAGCCGTTCGAGTCGGCCAGGCTCGTCGCCACCGTCGACCGCGCGCTCGCACTGCGCAAGCTGGTCACGAGTCCGGAGCTGCGGAAGGTACTGGGGGGAGACAACCGCTTGCCGGCGGCTCCGCGGACGTACACCGCCCTGACCCGCGCCCTTTCCAGCGAGGACGCATCGATCTCCCAAATCGTCGAGCTCGTCGAGCGGGACGTTGCCCTTGCCGCGCGCGTCGCGCAGCTCGGCTCGAGCTCGTTCTTCCGCGTCCCCTCCGGCGTGCGTGGGCTCGGGGGCATCGTCGCGTATCTCGGCGTCGACATCCTCAAGACGCTGGTGCTCACGGTCGAGATCGCCACCATGTTCGAGACGAAGCCAGGTGTGTCGGCGTTCTCCATCACGGAGTTTCAGAGGCACTCGTTGAGCGTGGCTCACATCGCACGCCGCATGCTGGAACGCACGACGGACGGAGAAGACGCCTTTCTCGCGGGCATGCTCCACGACGTGGGGCGTCTCGTCCTCGTCTCGCGCTGCCCGGCGCTCTACGCCGGAGCTCTCGCCCAGGCTAAATCCGGCGGAGGCTCCCTCACCGACGCGGAACGTTCGGTACTGGGCGTCACGCACGCCGAGGTAGGGGCGTACCTACTGGGGATCTGGGGCCTTCCCCTCGAGCTCGTGGAGGCCGTGCAGTGCCATCACCAGCAGCCCAGAACCCCTGCGCCCATGATGACCATCGGGAGGGCCGTGTACCTGGCCAACCAGCTCGCGCACGACCCCGACGTCGTGCTCGAGGAAGACCTCGAGCCGGCCGGCGGCCCAGGGTCCGTCCGGCTCGCGCAATACCGCGAGCTCGCACGCGAGCTCGCTAACGCTGGAGCGCCCTGAGGGCGTCCGTCACCGCGTCGTCGCTCGAAGCCGGGCGAGCTTCTCGTCGACGTCGCGGAACCGCTCTGCCAGCGCCTTCACGAAGGCGCCCGCCCAGGAGCCGGTGCCGAGTTCGCGCTCGAGGGCGTCCCGCGTGACGACCTTGGTCGTCACCTGACCCTTGGCAATGACGCTCGCGCTCCTCGGCTCACCCGTCAAGATCGCCGTCTCGCCGAAGACCTCGCCCGGCCCGAGCACGCGCAGCAGCGTATCCGTTCCGTCGGTGGCCTTGTACACCTCGCAGGTGCCGCTCACGATGATGTACGCGACCTCCGCGGAGTCGCCCTGCCGCACGATGAAGGCACCCGGCTCGAACACGCGCGTGTCGAACCAACCTCCGCCGCGCAGGAAGTCTTCCACGTCATCGCGAAACGCCTCGACGTTCGCGTAGCGATCGTCACGCTGCTTGGAGAGCGCCTTCATGGCAATCCGGCAGAGGCCGGGCGGGAGATTCGGCCACGCCGCCGCGGACTCGGGCGAGACTGGCCGGCACCGCTGCGCCTTCTGCAGAGCCTCGAAGGCGGTCGGCGCCGCGTTCGGCCCCTTGCCGACCACGAGGTGATAGAGGATCGCTCCGAGTCCGAACACGTCGGTGCGCTCGTCGAGCTCCGAAGTCCTTCCCCACGCCTGCTCCGGCGCCATGTACTCGAAGGTCCCGACGATTGCGCCGCTCTCGTCGGCGGCCCCGGGCGCGAGCTCGTCCGAGAGCGTGACTCGCGTCCGCCTGGGCTCGGACGGATCGTCAGCCTCCCCGCTGAGGAACGCCACGCCCCAGTCCATGAGGAAGACCTGCCCGAAGCTCCCGACCATGACGTTGTCCGGCTTGAGATCCCGGTGGATGACGCCCCTCGCGTGCGCGAACGAGACCGCATCGCAGACCTTGAGGAGCACGCGAAGGACGTGCTCCACCGCGACGTGATCGTACGCGGCGCGATGCATGGCCGCGATCTTCCGGGTCAGTGTCTCGCCCTCCACGAGCTTCATCGTGAAGTAGACGCCGCGCGACTCGTTCCCCATGCCGAGGTCGTGCACCGCGACGATGTTCGGATGATCGAGCTGTCCCGTGATCTGAGCCTCTTCCATGAACCGCAGCGTCGTCTGCGCGTACTCGGCGCTCTTCGGATCGCTCACCTTCATCGCCACGTCTCTGCGCAGCAGCGTGTCGTGGACGCGTCGAACGGAGCCCATGCCCCCGCGCGCAATTTCGCCGACGTCACGCAGGCGCTCGTCCGCGGGCGTCTGCTGGGTGTTGCGACGGCCGAGATCCGGACCGGGTGGAGTCCGGGGGCGCCGCTCGTCTTCCATCGGGACCCGTGGATTCTACCGCCGCGTCAGAGACCCGTTCGGGTTTCTTTCTGTTCTTCCAGGACCGCTCAAGTCGAGCCGAGAGCAGCCAGGTATTCGAGCGCTGCCCGACCCGGCAGGAAGAGATACGCGCCGCCCCGGACCTGAACGAACCTGCGCAGACATTCGATGCGTCGCAGCGGTTCGCTCGGGATCGAGTAGCGACCTCCGCTGACGGAGGGATCGCCGACCAGTGGATCGACCTCGCCGTGCAGCCCCTGGAAGACGCTGCCGTTGATCCACGTCTGCTGGACGAACTCGAACTGATTCGCGAGATCGGCGTTGAAGCAGAGGAAATGAAGCCCACGAGGACCCGGATTTCCGCCACCCGCATCGGCGGCGTGAACGAGCTCCGCGGGGCTCATCGACGGGACGAATGGCGCGCCGTACGAGCGCCCGCGCCGCAGGATGCGATGCTTCTTCGATTTCGCGAGGCCGACGTCGGGATCGCGCGAGAGCGTCGCGCGCGGGTTCGTCCTGCGAATGTGTGCGCCGAGGGGACACCGATCGCCGTGGGGATCGTCGCGCGCGTAATCGAAGTCCTCTGGGTCGGCGGAACGCGGGCCGTGCTGTTCGGGACGCGTCACCAGCGCGGAGCCGTCGGGCCATCGACCGACCATCTTCGCCGCCAGGCGCACGCGGTCCTCGACGGTCGCGTTCGTGCCGATGCACGCCATGCTCTGCCAGAATCCGGCGACGTCTTGCTCGAGCTGACGGAACGCGAGGTAGCTGCCGTTGCGGCCGAGGTCACCGTCCAGTGTTCTGAGCTTGTCCTTCGCCTTCGCAGCGTTCGACAGGAACGGAGTGCGCGGGAAGATCCCGGCCTCGTTCAGGTAGCCGAGCAACAGCTCGCCAGTCGCGATGCGATCCGCCTCGCGCGCCGGGTGGGAGCGCATACCCTCGGGCTCGTCGCGAAAGCGCGGCTGCACGATGCCGTCGGCGAAGCCGAAGTGCTCGCGCCGGACCGCCAGCGGCAGCGTGACACCCAGATCTTCCCCGGTGGGCCCCACGACCTCCGACAGCCCGAACGACTGGAACGAGGCGCGATGCGACGTTATCGCCTCCGCGAGCCCCGGTTCGGTGTTCGCGTAGAGCATCAGCACCAGGTGGATCTGCGTCGCGTCGTAGCCCCAGTACCAGCGCGCGGGCTCGCTCTCGCCGACGTCGCGCAGCTTGCGCGCCCGCGACGGCGCCGCCATGCCCTCGAGAAACTCGGGCGAGAACCCGGAGAGCGTCGCGTCGTCGACCCCCAGCGCCTCGAACCCCTCGCGGGTGAACGCCACGTTGACGACGCATTCGCCGTCGTGACGGCCGCGCCAGCCGAACCGCATCGAGCGCTTCTCGAGCAGATTTCCGACGAACGCCGCCGCGCGCGACCGCGAGATGACCCTGAGCAGCAGAAAGCGCGCCCAGGTCCGCCTTGGAAAGCCGCTCAGGAGGACGGACTGGACCTCGTCCCACTCAATCCCTTCCACGTTCGCCTCCGTCACAGGTACCGTAGCCAGTTGCGCGCGTCTGCTTCCGCCATGTAGCCGCGGAGCCCGTCGCGCAGGCGCGAGTTGTCGTTCAGGTTCCGGCAGGAGATCTCAGGGTTGGCGCGATACCAGACGTCCGTGCGCACCTGGTTCTCGCGGGTCCACGCCTTGAAGACGCGCTCGTTCCTCGCTCCCTCGAGCACCAGGAGCTCGCTCCGCGGATAGTTCACCGTGTTGCTCCACACCGCGGTCATGCCGGCGCCCGCCTCCTCGATGAAATCACCGAGGTAACGCTCCCAGCTGCCGTCGTAGTTCGAACAGAAGAGGAGCCGCGGCGACTCTTCGTGCAAGATCGCCCAGTGCGCGCAATGGATCGTCTCGATGCCGCCGAGGTCGCCCTTGTAGAACTGTAGACGCGCCCGTAGCTCGATGGTGAAGAGCACGGCCCTGAGGAGAAGCCCGCGAAATGGCCCGGGCTTGATGGCGGCGACGTGCGTCATCTGGTTGGTGATGCCGAAGTCCTCGTCTTCCGCGTTCGCGAGGCCCTGCGCGATGTCGCTGTCCGCCTTGGCGGGTTCACGCTCCTCGTGGAAGCGCAGGACGCCCACCAGCACCAGCACCGCGCCGCCGAGACAGATGAGGTAAGGGAGGCCCTGGCCCTCCACGAAGGCGAAGACGAGCGAGGCGGCGAGGAGCAAGACGAGCGAGAGCGCCACCGCACCCGTCTTCCACCACCCCTCGACGCCGGCGGGGGCGATCGACGCGGCACGCGGCTCTAGCGCCCACCGGTACTCGCTCTTCGACACCATCTGGATGATCTGTCGACGGATGGCCTGCGCCGAGCGTCCCTCGGTCGGCAGCGTCGAGATCTTCGCGGCGTCCAGAGTCTTGCCTATGAAACGCCGGAGCGCCTCTTCGCGCTGCACTTCCATCACGGTTCTACCTACGTACCCGACGTGCATCGCGCCGTAGGCGATGGCGTGCGCTTCGAGATAAGGGCCGAGCGCGGCGTCCACGGCCTTCGCCACGTTCCACCCCGCGCAGTGCGAAAATACCCTGGAGAAGCCGGCCCCCGTCTTCTCGACGAGCTCCCGGAGGTGCACTTCGCGCGGTCCGTCGTACGCCGAGGAAAAGACCAGGTGGCGCTTGCCGGCAGCGTTCGGCGGCAGCACGACGAAGCGCGCGAAGTGGACCGTCTCGAGCACGCGGAAGTCCACGACGGGCGGTCCGCCTTCGCCGTCGAGGGCCCCGTCGAGCTCGGCGAGCAGCGCCGTCAGCGCGTCCAGGTGCTCCGGTGAGATCTCGGCAACGACGGTGAGTACGCCCTGGACCACCATGAACCCGATCTCGAGTCGTACCTCAGAAGCCACGTGACGCCAAATGGCGTGCTTCGAGTCTTGACGCGCCCGACGGCCGTGGCATCCTCGGGCCCGCATGACGCGCGTTCAGACCACGCTCCGTGGTTGGTGGTGGCCGCTCCGATAGGGAGGCGGTCCGAGCGTCGTTTCAATTCGAGCCGCCTCCACCTGGTGAAGGCGGCTCGCTTCGTTTCACGCGCTGCCCACGCCGGGGAAGGTGGTCCCGGGAACCTGGAGACAGCCGTGAAGCACATCATAGACCCCCGCTCCGCCTACGAGCGGTTCACCACTCAGGGCGGCGTAGTCATTTATCGAAGCGCGGAGGAGATCGACGGCCACGCCGCCGTGGAGGCGCTCATCGACGCGCTCGACCGGCAGCGCGGCGTACTCCTCTCGTCGAGCTACGACTACCCGGGTCGCTACACGCGCTGGGACCTCGGGTTCAAGGCGCCGCCGCTCGAGATCGCTTCGCGCGGACAGGAGGTCGTGGCTCGGGCGTTGAACGATCGCGGCCGCGTCCTCGTCGGCGCCATCGAGCGCGCCGTCTCGACCTCGTCGGCGATCGAAACGTTGACCACGACCGAGGACGGCTTCCGGGTCGTGCTGCGAAAGTCGTCCGAGCGCCTGCCGGAGGAGATGCGCAGCACGCAGCCCACCGTGTTCTCCCTGCTGCGCAACATCATCGCGCTCTTCAAGAGCGTCGACGACATCCACCTCGGCCTCTACGGCGCGTTCGGATACGACCTCGCGCTCCAGTTCGAGCCGCTTCACGAGAGGCGCACCCGTCCGTCGGATCAACGCGACCTGGTCCTCTACCTTCCGGACGAGCTCATCGTCGTCGATCACCGGAAGGAGCGTGCGATGCGCTACTCGTACGAGTTCGACCTCGAGGGCCGATCGACGAAGGGCCTGCCGCGGCTCGCGACGGAGACTGCGTACGTGCCGGCCGACGGCGTACAGGCCGGCTCGGATCACTCGCCCGGCGAGTACGCGCGCGGCGTGGAGGAAGCGCGCGCCGCGTTCAAGCGTGGCGATCTGTTCGAGGTAGTGCTGAGCCAGACCTTCCGCGAGCCGTGTGCGTCGCCTCCCTCGACGATCTTCCGCCGCCTGCGCGAGAAGAATCCGGCCCCCTACGCGCTCTTCCTCAACCTGGGAGATGCCGAGTACCTCGTCGGCGCGTCGCCGGAGATGTACGTCCGGGTCGACAAGGACCGCGTGGAGACGTGCCCCATCTCCGGCACCATCCCGCGCGGCGGAAGCCCCGTGGAGGACGCCGAGCGCATCCGGGAGCTCCTCGGCTCGACGAAGGAAGAGTCGGAGCTCACCATGTGCACGGACGTCGATCGCAACGACAAGAGCCGCATCTGCCGGCCCGGCTCGGTGCGCGTCATCGGCCGGCGGCAGATCGAGCTGTACTCGCGGCTGATCCACACCGTGGATCACGTCGAGGGCTACCTTCGTCCGGAGTTCGACGCTCTCGACGCGTTCCTGACCCACACCTGGGCCGTCACCGTGACCGGCGCTCCGAAGGCATGGGCGATGCAGTTCGTCGAGGACCACGAGCGCTCCCCGCGCGCGTGGTACGGCGGCGCCATCGGCGTCCTCGGGTTCGACGGCGGCATGAACACGGGGCTTACCCTCCGCACCGTCCGGCTGAAGGACGGCATCGCGGAGGTACGCGCCGGCGCGACCTTGCTCTACGACTCCGACCCCGAGGCGGAGGAGCGCGAGACGCGACTGAAAGCGTCTGCGTTCCTGGACGCGATCCGTGGGGCGCCGAAGCCCGTCGGTGCGAAGCTGGAAGCGGCCTCGAACGTCGGCGTGGGCCGCCGCATTCTGCTCGTCGATCACCAGGATTCGTTCGTGCACACGCTCGCCAACTACCTGCGTCAGACCGGCGCGGAGGTGGTGACGCTCAGAGCTGGCTTCCCCGACACTGCGTTCGAGGAAGTGTCACCGGACCTGGTCGTGTTGTCTCCGGGCCCGGGGTCTCCCAGGGACTTCGACGTGTCCGGCACCTTGTCGAAGGCGCTCGCACGCGACCTTCCAGTGTTCGGGGTGTGTCTCGGCCTGCAGGGCATGGTCGAGCACTTCGGAGGAAAGCTCGGCGTCCTCGACTACCCGGTGCACGGCAAGGCGTCGCGCATCGACGTCCTCGGTGGCCGTCTCTTCGAGGGGCTCCCCACGTCGTTCCGCGCGGGTCGGTACCACTCGCTCTATGCGATCGAGAGCGCGCTCCCGAGCGTGCTCTCGGTGTCTGCGAAGAGCGATGACGGCGTCATCATGGCCGTCGAGCATCGGACTTTGCCGCTTGCCGCGGTGCAGTTCCATCCGGAGTCCATTCTCACACTCGACGGCGACGTCGGACTCGGGCTGCTCACCAACGTCGTTAAACAGCTGCGCGGCGCTCGCTGAAACAGCGGCGCCGCGCATTGAAACCGAGCGACGGCTATTTGCCGATGCTCACCACCGCGGCGCGCTCAGTGCGCGCCGGCGTCAGGCTTGATGCCGCTCGGGAGGCAGCCCGTCCCGGAGGTGTAGCCGCACAGACCGTTGTTCAGACAGCATGCAGCCATCCCGTTCACCGGGGGGCAATACGACGGCATGCAGTTTCCCTGCACGGGGCCCCCGCCCGCTGGGCCGCCGAGGGCGCCGCCGGCACCGCCGGTGCCCGTGATCGGCTTGTTGTTGGTGTCCGAGCCGCAGCCTTCGATTGCGAGAAGGCTGACGAGCGCAACGAGGAGAAGTCCCAAACTCCGCATGGTGAAGGGATTGTCACCCTTCTCGAAGAGAAGGTCCAGATCTTCTGATTGACAATCGACACGAATCATTGCAGCCGAAATGCCCTCTCGACGCTCCGACTGAGAAGCGCGACCCTGCGCAACGTTCGTACACCAATCGTGTCAGTTGGCTGGACGTGCCGCGTTCCTAACAACAGCGTGGCCGCACACGGCAATCACTCAGGGAATCATCAGCATGTCATTCGAACCATCCGCGAAAACCAAACAATTGCAGGCTCGCTTGAAGGCGTTCATGGACACGCACGTGTATCCGAATGAAGGGCGCTTCTCTTCAGAGCTCAAAGCACCCGGCGATCGCTGGCGCGTGCTTCCCCTGATCGAAGAGCTGAAAGCCAAGGCGCGAGCGGAAGGGCTGTGGAACCTCTTCTTGCCGGAGAGTGACCGAGGGGCAGGCCTGACGAACCTCGAGTACGCACCGCTCTGTGAGATCATGGGGAGGGTCCCCTTCGCCCCAGAGGTCTTCAATTGCTCCGCGCCGGACACCGGCAACATGGAGACCATCGAGCGATACGGCACGGCAGAGCACAAGGAGCAGTGGCTCAAGCCGCTCCTCGCCGGCGAGATCCGCTCGGCATTCTGCATGACGGAGCCGGACGTCGCGTCGTCGGATGCGACGAACATCCAGTCCAGCATCCGCCGCGAGGGCGACGAGTACGTGCTGAACGGCCGGAAATGGTGGTCATCCGGCGCCGGCGATCCTCGCTGCAAGCTCTTCATCTTCATGGGGAAGACCGATCCGAACGCGCCGTCGCATCGGCAGCAGTCGATGATCCTCGTGCCCCGTGACACGGTCGGCGTGAACATCAAGCGGATGCTGAGCGTGTTTGGTTACGACCACGCGCCCCACGGCCACGCAGAGATCGAGTTCACGAACGTGCGGGTACCGGCCAAGAACATCCTGCTCGGGGAGGGCCGCGGGTTCGAGATCGCCCAGGGACGTCTGGGCCCGGGGCGCATCCATCACTGCATGCGAACCATCGGCGTCGCCGAGCGGGCGCTCCAGGCTCTGTGCAAGCGAGCGGCGTCGCGGGTGGCATTCGGCAAGCGCCTGTCAGAGATGGGCAGCATCCGCCAGGACATCGCGTGGTCACGCGTGGAGATCGACCAGGCGCGGCTCCTGACCCTCAACGCCGCACATATGATGGACACCGTCGGCAACAAGGTCGCGAAGACGGAGATCGCCGCAATCAAGGTGGTCGCGCCCACCATGGCACTCCGCGTGCTCGACCGCGCCATCCAGGTGCACGGCGGCGGCGGCGTCTCGGGCGACTTCGAGCTCGCCGCGGCCTGGGCGGGCGTCCGGACCCTGCGTTTCGCGGACGGCCCCGACGAGGTGCACCTGGAGTCGATCGCGAAGAACGAGCTGTCCAAGTATCTCTGACGCCCCCCCGGACCGATCCTCGTTCGAAAAAAAGTTACATCAAGACGGAGCTCCCAGTGCAAACCCCCATTTCGAATCCAGACATGTCACTCGACGGCAAGGTTGCCATCGTGACCGGCGCGAGCCGCGGCATCGGCGAAGCCATCGCGCGTGCGTACGCGCGGCGCGGCGCCAAGGTCGTCATCGCCTCCCGGAAGATGGACGGCCTCAGCGCCGTCGCGACCGCCATCAAGGCCAAAGGCGGCGAAGCCTTCCCTGTCGTCTGTCACGCCGGCAAGGAAGATCAGATCGACGCGATGGTGGCAACGACCGTGCAGCGCTACGGCAAGGTCGACATACTGGTGAACAACGCGGCGACCAACCCGTACTTCGGGCCCATGATGAACATCGACTGGGGCGCGTGGGAGAAGACGTTCGAGGTGAACACGAAGGGGTACTTCATGGCGATCCGGGCCGTCGCGCGGCACCTGCAAGAGCGCGACGCCCCGGGCTCGATCGTGAGCATCGCGAGCATCGCCGGGATCGGCGCGGCCATGGCCCAGGGCGTCTACGGCATGACCAAGGCCGCCGTCATCTCGATGACGAAGACACTCGCCGTCGAGCTCGGCGGCACGGGCATCCGCGTGAACGCAATCGCGCCCGGCCTCGTCGACACGCACTTCGCCGGCGCGCTGATGGCGAACGAGGCCCTCGTGAAGCAGATGACCGACACGGCACCAGTGCGCCGCGTGGGCAAGCCCGACGACATCGCCGGCATGGCCGTGTACCTGGGCAGCGACGCCTCCGGCTACGTGACGGGACAGACCTTCATCATCGACGGCGGACTGATGCTCACGGGAAGTTTGTAGTTTTGATTTGATTTTCCACCGCTCCATCGGGAAAGATCGCGCGACGTTTCCTTCAGTGAGCAGTCCGCGCCGGCTCCGCCGGTAGTCTCACT
>CAYUAW010000074.1:20466-25106 GCA_964442485.1 uncultured Polyangiaceae bacterium | reverse complement strand
AGCGTCGAGGAGCCCCACCCGGGCACGCCCCCATCGGGGCATGAAAGTGCGTCACTTCGCGGCGATTTGCCCCAGGGCGGCCCGGGCAGGCCGGGTCGATCGTCCTGATCTAGTCAATCCAGGAAGAAGCTCCGGATCTCGTCACCGCGGCAGAGGGCATCGTTGCGACCCATGGTGATGAGGTGATCGGCGAAGCGGCCGTCGAAGCTGAGGAACGAGACCAGGTCCGACTGCCAGACGGAGCGCTGGTTCGCCAGGCGGTGCAAGAGCTTCGGGCCGAGGCCCTGCGGCGAGATGTTCCGGGCGAACTCGAGGGCGAGCTCGCCGACGTCGCGCGTGGGGCGGAACACGAGCGTGCTGAGCTTCCGGTACTCCATGTTGCGCTCCTCGCGCACCACCCGGTGAAACTCCGCGAGCTGCTCGGGGGAGAGGACGCGCTGCATGGTGTCGATCATCTTGTTGAAGCGATCGAGGACCTGCAGATCGTAGTGCATGGGGTCGAGGAGGAGCGCGTTCAGCACCTTGCCCAGCAAGAAGACCGGGTTCTTGTACGACGCTTCGCGCACCTCGACGGGGATGTCCTCGATCTCCGGCTGGGGGTTCTCGGAGAGCAGGGAGATCACCACCAGGCGATCGGCGCCCGCACGGATGGCGGGGGCGATGGGCGTATTGAAACGCACGCCGCCGTCGCAGTAGGCCTCGCTGTGGATGCGCCGTGGCGGAAACACCAGGGGCAGCGCCGCCGAGGCGAGCACGTGCTGCAGGCCGATCCGCTCGCGCCTGACATTGCGGCGCGGGTCGCTCCACTCCGGGAAGTGCACGTAGGGCGCCGCCTCGATGAACATCGTCGTGCGACCCGTGCCAATCTCGAGCGCCGCGATCACCAGCGCGTGTACGACGCCGCTGTCGACGTTCCGGTGCAGCTGGTCGAAATCGACGCGCGTGTTGACGAGATCGGTGAGGGGCAGCGAATCGAGGAGCGCGCGCGCCTCGACCGGCCGCTGCGAGAACGGCGCGGCCTTGCCGGAGGCGCTCTGCGCCGACTTGTACGCGCCGACCATGCCGCGGACGCTGATCTTCAGGTGCTGCTCGAGCTTCAGCGAGTGCCAGGCGTTGATCAGGCCGTCGATGGCCAGATCCGGCGCCTCCGCGTGTGAAGCGAGATACCCGGCGTTGATCGCGCCGACCGAGGTGCCGCACAGGATGTTGAACGGCGCGTGCTGGAGGCCCGAGGTCCTGAGCACGTCCAGGATGCCGGCGATGACGCCCACCTGGTAGGCGCCGCGCGCGCCGCCGCCCGACAGGACGATGCCGGTGCGGTGGCCTGGAGGAGCGGGTACGGACGAAGGGGGGCCTGACATTCGGTTTCGCTTCTGATGATCTTGGAACTACGGTTCCCCGTACAAAGAAACGGCTCAGCGCGGCTCGGCTAGAGTGCCCCTTTCTCGAAACACCTCGGGCGGGACGTCGGCGTCGGGATCTACGCGGCAGCTCATCGTCCTGTAGGCGAGCTCGGTCGAACCCGCCCCCGCTTGCTCCTTGCGAAAGAGCCACGCCCGCTCGAGCGACGCCATGGCGATGATGGCCTGCTCTCCCTGCGCCGCTCCGGAAAACTCCGACGAAACCAGGGTCGCGTCGTACGCCGCGACGCAGGGTGACTCGGGTGACCCGTGAAGCACCGCGTCAGCCGTCAGCAGAGTGCGCATCGGCTCCACCGCATCGGTGACGAGCACCGGGTGCCGACTGCCGGGCTGGTAGGGCACGACGACGCGAGGCGTCGAGAGATCTGCCGGCGCGCACGCGCGGGGAGTCTGCGCGAGGTCGAGCTGCGTCGGGATGCGGGTCGGCTCGTCGAAGACGCCGCCGTCCGCGCGAAATGGATATAGCAGGCCGTGCGCCTCGCGTCCGGCAACGTCACAGGTCACGATCTGGAGCGCTGCGCGCTCGCCGACGTAGGCGATGTTCGTGTGCTGCAGGAGGCCGAAATCCTCCGGTGACGTGAAGCCCATCGCGGCTCCGTCGAACGTCCACCCTCCGCGCTCCGCGCGCCGCCCGCGGATCACGGTCCCCGCGTCGAGCCAGACGGGCGCGTGGGCGTGGCCGAGGTGGGTCACGTCGGTGTTCCAGCGCCGCTTGTCCTCCGCGACGAAGACCGCGGGCGGCATCGAGTCCACCGTGGTGCCGTCGACGAACAGCGTCGGTTGAGCATCGCCGAGCTTGCCGTGGAGCCGCGCGTAGACGCCGCCGTGCGCGATGCTGAGCAACGCGGGCTGCGCGACCTTCGCACCGCCCTTGCCCTCGACGTAGTCGTCGTTGTGAAAGCCGCCGCCGTCGGGGATCACCGCGTGACCGACGTGGCCGAACAGGGTGTCGTCCCAGGCGACCTCCACGTGCCGCAGGACGGGATCCTTCGGCGTCGGGCGTGCATAGCGGAGCGCCACGACGCCTTCCAGCTGCCCCGAGGAGTAGAACGCGACGTCGTGGGGGTTCGGCTTCGGCGCGAGCAGCACCGTCTCCTCCATGGCGCCGTTCGCTCCCGGGCGAACGTGGATCACCGAGACCGCCGCACCTGCCGGGTCCGAGCGGCGCGCGATCCACGCGGACTTCCCGATGGCGGCCTCCGCGGCGGTCGGAAGCTGCGAGACGCCGGGCAAGTGGCGCCATTCGCCGGGATCGAGCGCGCACGAGAGCGGGACGCCGAGCCTTCGTTCCGTGCGACGGCCGACGTCGGACGCCGTCGGGGGTGACAGGAGCATCGCGTGCTCCGGCTCACGCCATCCGACGCGAGAGAGGACGTCGCCGACGAGGCATCCGTACGACTCGCAGCCGATGGGCGCGCCGCAGGTGCCGGCGCTCGCGCCCGGGCAAGGATCCACCGGGAGCTTGCCGAGCGCCGACCACGTCGCTCCCCCGTCGAGCGATTCCCAGCTCTCGCGCGAGGCCGGGTCGAACGCGAGCCCACGCTGGCCGGCCGCGCCGACGCGTGCGTTCTCCGTCGGCGGCCGCGAGACGGCGAGGGAGCGTCCGTCCTCGTCCACGACGAGCCACGAACGGCGCCCCCGGCTCATCACGACGAACGCCACGGTTCCGTCCTCCGCGGCGGCGGCGGACTCGAGCACGCCGTGGACACTCGCGCGCTCGTCGGTGGGAGCGGCGAGGGACTCGACGTCGCGCGCCTCGAAGGTAGCTCCGCCGTCGCGCGACACGAAGACGGTGAACGACTCGCCCTTCGAGCGACGCCCGAGGACGTACAGCGTGCGGCCGTCGAGGGAGAACACGACGCCGAACGCCGCCCCCGACAGCCCCGGCGTCGCAGCCGGAACGAGCTCGAGGCGCCTGCCGGCATCGCCCTCCGCGGCGCGCCGCAGGTGGACGCCGGTCGGGCGGCAGCCGGGGCCCCGCGCTTCGGCGGGGCACACGCCGGACACCACGAGATCGTCACCGCGGCCAACGGCCATCACCAGGGACTCGCTCTGCCCCTCCGGCACGTAAGGTTCGACCACCCACGTCTTGCCGAGGTTGTCACTCCGGTGAATCTCGAAGGGCTGCGTGACGCCGCGAGCACGCTGGCGAGCGCAGGCGAGATAGAGCGTCGCGCCGAAGCCGGCGAGGCGCACCTCCACGCAGCCCCGAGACGGCGGAAGCTCCGCGATCGAGAGCTTGCCGCCGAGCGTCCCGGTGACGAGGTTCCACGCGCCTCCCGGAGAAAGCCGCGCCTCGATCCAGCGACTCTTGTCGACGACGGCGCGGCCCTCGACGAGCGACGCGGCGGACGGCCCGAGCGGCGCGGGCTCGGCCAGCGCGTGGAGCCGCTGGGTCAGCGGGCGTGCGAGCGGGACGAGCGACGGCGCGGGCTCTCGGACGAAGCGCCGCGCACCGAGCGGCGTGACGACGGACAGGCCCGCAGATTCGTCGAGCACGATGGCCTCCGCGGCGACGCGCGGGACGTCGAGACGATGAAACGTCGCGCCGTAGTCGTGGGTCTCCCACAGCGCTTCGGGCACCGACAGCGCGAGCCCTCGTCCGTCGGAGTCGACGGCGACGTCCTCGAAGCGCGCGCCCTCCGGGCCGACCCGGCTCCATGACGCGCCGGCGTCCTGGCTGCGGCGAATGGTGCCGTCGCGACGGAGCCCGTAGAGGGACGTGCCCGCGGCCGAGACGTGGACCAGGGCCTCGAGCGGCGCGTTCGAGCGCACGAACTCGCCGAGCGGCGCGTCGGCTTCGTAGCTCGTGCCGCTGCGCCCGACGAAGAGCCAGCGCGCGCCATCCTTGCGCGCGATCGCGACGAGATCTTCGGGCGCGAGAGCCGCCGAGGCTTCGGCGATGCCACTCTTCGGATCGGCGAGCCACCGCTCGCCGCGCGCGCCCGCGTAGAGCGTGCGCCCGTCCGGGAAGCGCGTCTCGGCGAAGAGGCTCGACGCCTCACGCGGGTGATAACGCCAGGATGCAGGGCTCGGGTAGGAGGGCGCTGCCGCGGGCGTCGTGTCGAGCAGCGAAGGACGCATTACCGCACGGCGCGCCGGCTCCCCGCCGCACGCGACGGCGAAGACGAGAGCGGCGAAGGCCGTCGCGTGGCTCGAAAAATGCGCGCGCTCCCGCATCTCGTGAACATCGTAGCCCATCCCAAGGACTGGGTACGG
>CAYUAW010000074.1:8724-20366 GCA_964442485.1 uncultured Polyangiaceae bacterium | reverse complement strand
GTTCGACTCCCGCGCGGGCTCGGTGTGCCTTCACGTGCTGCGAAGCACGAACACCGTGATCTCCGGCGGGATGCCGAGGCGGAACGGCGGCCCCGTGGTTCCGAGGCCGGCGTTCACGTAGAGGCGCGAGGTGCCCTTGAGGTGCAAGCCGTGCCGCGCCTGGCGCGCGAGCGTCGAGAGGCTCGCTCGCCGTGCCATGAAGGGGACGGCGATCTGGCCGCCGTGCGTGTGACCCGAGAGCACCAGGTCGACACGACGTCGAGCAGCTGCCTCGAAGAAGTCCGGATAGTGAGAGAGGAGCACCGTGGGCGCGCGCTCCGGCCGACGCGCGAGCGTCGTCTCGAGATCGTCCTTGCCCGCCCAGCGGTCGTCGAGACCGGCGACGATGAGCTCTGCATCGCCGCGACGCACTGCTTGCCAGCGATTGCGCAGGACGACGGGGCCGCGCGCCTCGATCTGCCGGGTGAGCTCGTCCGGATTCCACTGGTCGTGGTTGCCGAGCGAGACGAACACGCCGTCGCGCGCACGCACGGCGCCAATGACCTCGGCGACGTCCTCGTAGAACGCGCTGCCCGTGGTCACGAGGTCACCGGTGACGGCCACCAGATCCGGCTCGAGCCGGCTCACCTGCGCCGCCCACGCGAGCCCGCGACGCTTCGTGTCGAAATTTCCGATGTGCAGGTCGCTCATCTGCGCGATGCGGTAGCCGTCGAGCTCGGGCGAGAGCCCCACGATGGGCACGTCGACGTGCACGACGCGAACCCAGTGCCGCCGGAGCGACGAGCCGTACGCCGCGACGAGGAACGCCGCCCCGTATGCGGCCAGCCCCGCGCCGCCCACGACGTGAAAGGCACCCCACCCAGACCCAAGGACGGCACGAACGACGAACGCGCCGGCGGTGAGCACCGGGAAGAATACGAACGCGAGCAGGCAAGACGACCAGTGCACGAACACCGGCAGATCGACGAGCATCGTCTCCCAGCGGCTGCGGCGGCCTTCGCGCATCAACATCTGCAGGCGCACCGACGTGACGACGAACAGCACTACGCAAAGCGCCGTGGCGACCGGCGCTCCGAAGAGCAGCGTCGTGCCGAGCAGCAGCGGCGCGTGCATCAGCAGCGTCACGGCATGGGCGATCCACATGATCCGCCGCCGGCGCGCCCCGGATCGGGTGCGCGGTGACGTCTCCGGGGAGCGCCGGCGAGGATCGCCTACGCCGGCGCTCGGCACGCTCCCGTCATCGGGCATGGTGGGATGCCCGACAGCCCGGTGCGTGGAAGGGGCCGCTCACGGAGGCGGCCGTCACCCCTGCAGCATCGCGAGGATCTTGGCCTTCGTGGTCAGGCCGACGACCTGCGCGGCGCGCTCACCGTTCTTGAAGACCATCAGCGTGGGAACACCGCGGATGCCGAGCTTGCTCGCCGTCTGCGGGGCGTCGTCGATGTCGAGCTTGCCCACGCGGACCTTGCCCACCAGCTCCTCCGCGACCGCGTCGACGATGGGCGACAGTGCCTTGCACGGGCCGCACCAGGTGGCGGTGAAATCGACGAGGACGGGTTCCGCCGACTTCAACACCTCGGTTTCGAAATTCAGGTCGTTGAAGACGAGGACGTTCGGTGATGCCATTCTCTAGCTCCCAGGAAGGAGCGGCGAGAGCCCTGCCCTCGCCGCGATGCTCGGTCAGTGTACCGACCGACCTTTACTTAATCATTCTCCTTCCGCCGGCAACTGTTCGGGTGGCTAAGCGGCCAGGACCGTCCTCGCACATCCGCGCCCATTTCCCTTCGAAACTCGGCCCGGCCGGGCCGGGACGCGCGATTTTGCCCGGGACGTTCGAAAGCCGCAGCGCGGCAGGCCGCCCCATCCGGCCCGACTTACGCTATCGAGCGCTCCGTGCGCCGAAAGAGCCGGAACGTGACCCACGACTTCGAGGTGGGCGAGCCGTGGCCGCCCGAGTGGACGGCGAGGGGAGTCGTCGAGGCCCTGTCACCGCTGGCGACCGCCGCGCGTCGAGAGCGGCTGCGCACGGTCATCGACGCGCGCCTCTCGAGCGTCACGGTGTTGATGGATGCGCCGCACGATCCTCACAACGGCGGCGCGGTGCTGCGCTCGTGCGACGCCTTCGGCGTGCAGCGGCTGTGCGTCGTCCCGCGCACCGAGCCGTTCGCGATCTCCACGACCGTCACCCGCGGCAGCGAGAAATGGGTGGACGTGGAGCTCTACCGAAACCCGCCGGAAGCAGTGCGCGCGCTCGAAGCGGCGGGCTTCGTGCTCGTCTCGACGCATCCGGAGGGCACCCTGGTCCCCGAGGACCTGGCCACCATCCCGAAGCTTGCCCTGGTGCTCGGCAACGAGCGCGACGGCATCCGCGAGGAGCTCGAGGCCGCGGCGACCCACACCGTCCGCGTCCCGATGCGCGGATTCGTCGAGAGCCTGAACATGAGCGTGTCTGCGGCCATCCTGCTTGCCGGAGCGACGCGGGGGCGTCCCGGTGATCTCGCCCCCGAGCACCGCGAGCGGCTGCTAGCCCGCGGCCTTTACCGGACCCTGGTGCATGCCGCCGACGCGCTCGCGGCGTCGCCGCCGCGCTAGCGTGGCGAGTCTCGGACTCGGCGACGGGGGTCGCTCGTGACTTGCCGCGCCGTGAATCGATCGAATGGCATGATTTCCGGCTGATGCAGCAGGGTGACAGACCGCGCAGCCTGTACTACCGTCTCGCGCCTCGGAGAGAGAAGGACAAGATGGCAGGCACGGTGATAGGCCCAGGGCTGTCGATCGACGGCGAGCTCACGAGCGAAGACGAAGTGGTCGTGCAAGGCACGGTACGCGGCACGCTCACGAGCAGCGACGCTGTCTCTGTCGGCGCCGGTGGCGTGGTCGAGGCCGATATCCGGGCTGCCGCGCTCAGCGTGGCAGGCAACGTGACGGGCAACGTGACCGCCAACGAGCGCGTGGACATCCAGGCCGGCGGCAGGCTGATCGGCGACGTCAAGGCGGCGCGCCTCACCATCGCGGACGGTGCCTCGTTCAAGGGCAACGTCGACATGGAAGTTTAGGAAGCAAATCGATGGCCGAAGGTTCCGTGATTGGTCAGGGCACCGTCGTGCGCGGCAACGTGCGCGGCGATGGATCGCTCGAAATATACGGGCGCGTGGACGGAGACGTGCTCGTGACGGGCGACGTGACGCTCGGCGATCAGGCGAGCGTCCGAGGCGACGTCACCGGAGCGCGCATCACCATCGGCGGCACCGTCGTCGGCGAGCTGCGCGGGAGCGAGGCCGTCATCCTGGAGCGCACGGCGCAGGTGACCGGCGACATCACCGCTCCGCGTGTGGGCATCGAGGAGGGCGCGCGCGCCCGCGGCGCCCTCCGGACGGAGGAGCCCGCCGCGCAGGCCGCAGAACGCGGCCGCGCAGAGCAGCGTCGCACCGTCCCCCGGCCGCTCGAGATGCCGAGGCGCGCCGAAGCCCCCGCGCCGCGCGCCGTGGAACCCCCTCCGCAGCGCGCCGTCGCCTCTGCGCCCCCGCCCCAGAAGCGCCAGCCGCCGGCCCCCGTCGTGCCCGCTTTCCGCGGCCTCCAAGCGCGAAAGAAGAAAGTCCGCGGCCGCTGAGGTAGCCTGGGAGGCTATGTTGCCTCGACTCGTCTCCGGCGCGAGCCTCGGGCTTGCGCTGGTTCTGCACTCGCACGGCGTCCGGGCGGAGGAGCCGCCCCAGGGACCGACGGAAACGCAGATCTCGAACTTCCTGGCGTCGAAGCCGGCAAGCGCGGACGTCTCGAAGGCGCCCGAAGCGCCCGAAGCGCCACCCCCGCCGCCGCGCAAGCACGGGTTCGTGCTCGAGTCGAGCATCGGCGCACAGCTCCAGCTCGGCGCCCTGAATCACGTCTCGCGCACGGCGCCGTGGTTCCACGTCGGCTTTGGCTGGGAGCCCACCCACTGGTTCATGGTGCTCGCGCAGGGAGATCTCTCTCTGGCGAGCACGTCGCTCGCGAACCCGCCGCCCGACCCCCGGAGCTACGCCCTGTGGGCGCTCGGCGGCGCGGCGCGCTTCGGGGCCGAGCCTTTCCATGATTTCGGCGTCTATGCGCAGGGCGAGGTCGGCATCTCGAGAGCGTCGAGCGACGTGCTGTCCACCTACGGGTACAAGAACGCCGACAACATCGGGCCCTATTTCGGCGGCCTGGTCGGCGTCGAGTGGTACCAGGTGAGCCCGCACTACGCGCTCGCCTTGCAATGCGGCGTGCGCGACTACCCGAACCTCGCACGCTCCATCGGCGGAGACACCGCCATCGCGCTTCTCGGCGCGGCGGCGCTCCGCTACACGTTCTGAAGGATATCGACGAAATGTGGAGGCTGGTGTTCGGGCTCGGAGCGGCGGCCGTCGCGGGTATCGTGGGAACCTCGCTCGCGGAGCTCTCCGCCTGCGGGTCCTCGTGCAGCGACGTGGGGTGCATCCAGGCCGTCACCGTCACGCCGGATCACGCGCTCTCCGACCCTGGACACTACGAGGTCGACTTCGTCGCCGACGGCGTCGACATGAGCTGCACCCTTACCGTGCCGAGCACCGCACCGGCGAAATGCTCGGACAGCCGCGCCTACGTGTCGCAGGACAAAGGCCGCGGCATCGTCTTTTTGTCCGTCGACGGCAAGTACAAGAGCCTGAGCGTGACGGTGCTGAAGGACGGCAACACGCTCGCCGAGCAGACGTACGCGGTCGCCTATCAGGGTGTCGAGATCAACGGGCCGGGCTGCGGAACGTGCCCGGCCGCGAGCGAGACCCTGAAGATGATCGAGCAGAGCGGCGACGCGGGGAGCGTGTCCGCGGGCGGCGACGCGGGCACCGTGCGCTGAACGGCGACGGTGCCGTCACGGACGTGGACGAGCCGGAGTCAGCTCGCCGGTGGCGCCTGTGAGTCGCGGCGCTCGCCGCCCTTCTTGCCGCGGCTGTTCTCCTTCGCGGAGCCGTTGACGTCGGCGGCGGCCGGAGTCTCTGCCGCCGGAGCCGCGGCGGGCTCGCTCCAGCGGGGCTCGGTGACGGAGGCCGTCGCGAGCGCCGTCGTCTGGCCAGCGACGGGCTTGCCCTGCGCCGCGCGTGCGGGATCCTCGCCGACCTCGACCATGCACTCGCCGAAGCTCACCTCGAGCTTGCCCTTTTCCGTGCCGAGCTTCACCTCGAGCTTCTTCGCGCGGATCATGGTGTTGCTGCGGACGGTCCCGGACAGATAGACGTCGTCGGCGTCGATGTCGCCGGCCAGCGTCCCTTCCGAGCGGAGCTTCTGCGCGCGGACCGTGCCGAGGACGGTCCCCGTCGCGGTCACGGTCAACGAGGGCGCCTCGATCTGACCATCGATCGTGCCGTTCACCACGACCTGGCAGGTGCTCTTCAGCGTGCCCTTGAGCTCGGTCCCCTCTTCAACGAGCGTCTGCTTTCCGGTTTGCTTTTCCATTCACGTTCTCCTCAGGCGGCTTGGCCAGGGTCCTTGATGTTCAGACGGAGACGGCACCCGGAGGCAAAACCGAAGCGCGTCCTTGCCGGTGGTTGTTCGATCGTCGCGGATACGGCGCCCTGCACGCTGACGAGCAGCTGGCCGGGGCGCACGAAGCCGATGCGGTTCATCTCGAGGAAGCGGCCGTGCACCTCGATGTTGCCGCCCTTGATCTGGCAGCGCTCGAGCACCCCCTCTTCTCCGATGACGAGGGTGGCGTTGGCCGCGAGCGTGATCGAGCACCCTTCCAGGTGGCCGTCGACCTGCACCTCGGCGCCGTCGCCGAACTCGAGCTCGGCGTTCTTCAGGACGTCGCCGACGCCGATGTAACGCCGGATCGCTCCCGGGGCGAGGCTCGGCCGCCCCCCGAGGCCCTCAAGGAACTGCGCCATCGTCGAGCGCTCGCTGCCGTCGCCGTCGCGACTCGTGTCGAGCCACTCGACCCGGACCCCGACCATGCGCACCTCGACGAAGTCGGCGCGATGGACCTTCGCAGCGGTGAGCACGCTCGCCTCGAGGTGCGCGCCGCGGAAGACGGCGCGCCGCAGGTCGGCTCCCGTCAGGTCGACGCCGGTCAGCCTGGCCTTCCCGAGCTCCGCCTCGACGAGCGACGCGCCCTTCAGGATCGTCCCCTTCAGCACGGCGAGCGCGAGGACGGCTTCGTCCAGGTTCGCGTCGGTGAGATCGACTTCCTCGAGCTTCGCGCCGCGGAGCACGGCGCGCGACAGCGTGGTCCCGCGCGCCTTCACCGCGCCGAGGTATGCCTCCGAGAGATCCGCCTGCGACAGGTTCGCGCCGTTGAGATCCGCGCCGCCGAGGTTCGCCGAATCGAGCTGCGCGTACTTCAGATTCGCGCCGGCGAGGTTCGCGCCCTCGAGGTTCGCGCCCTCGAGGTTCGCGCGCCGCAGGTCCGCGCCGGCGAGGTTCGCGCGCCGGAGGACCGCCCCGTCGAGATCGGCCTTCCCGAGCACCGCGTTTCTGAGGTCCGCGCCCTCCAGGAACGCCTCACGCAGCGACGCGCTCGTGAGATCGGCGCCCCCGAGCTTCGCGCCTTCGAGGTTGGCGCCGTCGAGCTCCGCGCGCCGCAGGTTGCCGCCGGAGAGGACCGCCTTCGACAGGTCGACGCCGCGAAGATCCGCGCGCTCCAGACCGTCACCGCTGGTCGCCCTGCGCTCCGCCTCGGCACGGGTCATCGGATTCATGAGGCCTCCTTCTGCTGTGGCAAGCGGGCGCGAGCCATCAGATCTACATACGACCGTACGCGCTCGATCCTGCGATCGGTCGGCGAGCGTTCGAGCTCTTCGACCAGATCGACCTCGCCGAGCTGTGCGAGCAAGACGTTGATCGCAAGGGCGCTCGCGCGTCGCGCGTTGCGTGCCTCACGCTTCTTTTCCCGATCCTCGTCGGCCTCGGCGCGCTGAAACGCCTGGTGCGCGATCCCGAGCTGCTCGAGCAACGTGGAGAGCTTCCTGCGCGCCCGATCCTCGGCCTTGTGAACGGGCTGGGCGGCCCGCTCGCTCCAGTACTGCCGGAAGCGGCTGGAGATGGCGTCCGCACCCTCCCGCTCCAGGCGCCCGAGCTGCACGAGGTCCTCGACCGTCGACCGGCAGAGCGCATCGAGCGACGCGAGGCCGGCAGCGTACAGCTTGTCGATGGTCACCTTGTGCACGCCCGGCACCATCAGGAGCAGGTGACGCACCACGAGTGGCTCGCGTAGATCCCGCTCCCTGACGAGATCGAACGCCTGCGGGAGCGCGGCCGACAGCGCCGCGTGAGCGCGAATGAGCCCGTCGCGCTCTGCTCCGTCGATCTTCGCGCCGACCGACTTCGACGCGGCGTTCATGGCGTCGCCGAACGTCGCGAGCGCCGCGACCAGCTCCGGCTGAGCGAGCTCGACGGCGCCGCGGCGGATGCTCTCCATCGCGGGGCGAGCGATGTCGAGCCACTGCTTGCTGGTCGGGCCGACCACGAGCTCGAGCAGGAAATCCTTGATGGGCTGCGCGTGCGTCGCCGCCATGGCCCGGAAGAGCTCGGCGTTCGCCTTCTTCGCCTGCTCGTCGAGGGCGAGCGAACCCGCGACCGGCTGCGGTGCGTGCGAGACGATGCGCGCGAACGCGTGATCCACGTCGTCACTCGGGGGCGCTGACGGATCGCGCGGCGGCGCGACGGAGCCACCGAGCGGGTCGAGCTCGAGCGGCTCGGCTTGCGCGGCCTTCTTGACGTCTTCGGCGCGCGTGGGCGGCGAGACGCCGCGCGCTGTCTCCGGAGGGGCTGCCCCTACGGGGCGCACTAGATCGGCACCGGCGGCGGGACGCTGGTGCTCAGAGATCTGCGTCGTGACCGCCGGCCGCGCGGCGTCCGGCGACGGTGCCTGCGAGGCTGCGTTCTGCGGCGCAGCGGAACCGACTGCGCGAACGCCGACCGGACGGATCGGAGCACCCGGGACGGCCTTCGCCGTCCCCGCCGCTGCTTGCGACTTCGACTCGCCGCGCTTCTTTCCTTCGGACTTGCCGCCTTCGTTCGCCTGCTTCGTCGATGGCGGCGTGCCCTTCGCGGGCGGCTCGGCGCGCGGCGTGAGCAGCGTCGCTTCGACGCGCGGTGAAATGGACGGCCGAGGCGACTGCACCGCCGATGCCTGCGCGCGAACGGCCTCCGCCATGCGCGACGGAAGATCCGGAGGCGACGGCCGCTCCGCGTTCGATGCCCGCGTCGCCGACGACTTCGCGCGCGGCGCGCGTGCGTTCGCGGAGCCCGAGTCCACCTGAGCTGCGTCGCCTGGGGCTGAGGGAGCGCCGCTCTTCGCGAACTGCTCGGGGCGCGATGGCGTGCGCGTCGGCGGCGACGTGTCGCGCTCGTCCGTCTTGGGCGTGTCCCCCTGCCCTGCCTCACCACCCGGAGTGACAGGATCATCCGAGTTGCCGAAGATCTTCGAAAAGATTCCCATCGCGAAAGTCCGGACCTCACAACATACAAGATTCTCATCGCTCCGCGATGCTCGCGCGCGCATTGCAAGCGAGATTGCTCGCAGGTTCTCTCAGCTCGGCGCACATGTCGTCGCGCCGCGCGGAGCTCCTCTTCTATTGCTAACTAGCCGTATCGCGCGCAGGGCGTGCGCGTCGGACGGCGCGGCGATTCCGCCGTCGCGCGAAACGCGGCGCACGTGGTGCAGCCGTACTGTCCGGCGGGAGAGAACTTCCTTGTGCGCCGCTAAGAGCTAGTTCGCCGTGGCGAACGCGGACGTCCAGCTCTTGCCGTCGTAGTGGAGGATGGTGCCGTTCGCGCCGACGGACCAGACGTCGTCCGCCGCCGCTCCCCAGATCCCCTGCAGCGTACCGGTGAAGCCGACGTCCACGTTCGACCAGGAGGTGCCGTCCCAGTGCATCATCTGGCCATTGGTGCCGCACGCCCAGGCGTCGGTGGGCGAGGCTGCCCAGACGTCGAACAGGGTCCCCGCGATCGGCGGGCCGTCGGGCACCGTCCAGGTCGCACCGTCCCAGTGCTGCATCGGGCTCGCCTGCGCGACGACCCAGACGTCGCTCGCAGAAGTACCCGTGATGGACCTGAGCGGAGGCCCATTGAAGTCCATGCGATTCAGCTGTGTGCCGTCGTACCGGAAGATGTGCCCCGTATCGGGTCCAGCACTACCCACTGCCCACACGTCGTTCGCACCGCTTCCCCAGACGTCCCAGAAGCTTGGCTCGACATCGAGCCAGTTGTACTGCCACGCTGTGCCGTCCCAGCGACGGAAGAAGGCCGCGCCCTCGTCGATGCCGACAGCCCAGACGTCGGACCCGCCACTTCCCCACACCCCGATGAGGACGCCGCTGGCCGGGGCAACTACCTCGGACCAGGCGGAGCCGTCCCAGCGGAGCAGGACCTCAGTATCCCCAACTGCCCAAGCATCGTCCTTGGCTGCCGTGTAGACGCCGAGCAGGTTCGCTTGAGTCGGCGTGGGCACCACGGACCACGAAGACCCGTCATAGTGCACGGTCGTTCCGGCGGAGCCGACGGCCCAGATGTTGTCGGCAGAGAGGCCCGAGATCTCGGCGAGGCCGGACATCGTGATCGGCGACTGTCGCGTGACGGCGGGCGTCGTCGGCGTCGGCGTCACCACCGGGTGCTCGGCGGGCGGCGACGGAAGTGGAGTCGGCGCCTCCGCGCCGCAACCGATCGACGAGAGACCGAACACGCACGCGAAACCGAGGAGCGGCGGGAGTGTGAGGTTCACGGGAACGGCAGTCTCCTCCTCATTTCGGCAGCGCGCTAGCGACAACTTGCCGCGGTATCAGATGAGCAGAAAAGCCAGGCAATCCGGCCCAAAACGCGGCCGTTGCGCGCTGAATCAAATCGATTTCTGAACCGCGCGAGCGTCGCGCTGACACGACGCGCATAGACGCGAGAAGCGTCCATTCGAATGGTCACTTCGCCGGGCGCGCGGCACGGTTCGTGGAACTGAACCTGCCGGCTGGCGAGAAAGTTTCACTCATCCGTGATCGCGTGTACTGCATCACCGTGATCGAGGCCTCACGTTGAGCGCAAACGACAACTTTGCGGCCTGCCTGGCTCTTGAGTCGGGTACTATGGCTGTGACTGGGGACAACCTTTTTTCTTCACGACACGGAGCAAAGCCGAATGAGAACGTCTTCTTCGACTCGGGTTGGCTACTTGGGCCTCGTCTCTCGCGCGGCGGTGTGCGTCGTCGCAGTCAGCATGGCCACGATCGCTTGTGGCAGCGACTCGACCTCAGGCGGGAAGAAAGGCACTGGCGGCGCTGACGCGGGCGTTGCGGGCGCCACCGGTAGCGGCGGCGGCAGCAGCACGGGCGGTGGCACTGGCGCGGGCGGCGGCAGCGCAGGCAGCGGCGCGACCGGCGGCGACACGGGCGCCGGAGGCGGCGGCACCGCGACGGGCGGCAGCGCCGGCGGCGGCAATCCCGCGACGGGCGGCGGCACGGCGACCGGCGGCAGCGCGGGCGGCGGCGGGAGCCCAGCGACGGGCGGTGCAGCGGGTGCCGGCGGCGCGCCCCCCACGTGCGGCAAGGCGACCCAGGCCTGCTGTACCGGCAACAAGTGCGACACGGGCAACGCCTGCGTCGGAGGTTCTTGCGTCGCGTGCGGTGGCGCTGGCGAAGCGTGCTGCGCGGGCGACACCTGCGGCGGCGGGGCGTGCTGCGTCAGCAACATCTGCAGGGCGGCCGGACAAAGCTGTGGCGGCGCGGACGGCCTGTGTATGGCCGGCAAGTGCGCGAACTGCGGCGCCGACATGCAGAGGTGCTGCACAGGCGCGATCTGCCAGGCGGACCTCGCCTGCACCGGCACCCGGGGCACCACCTGCGCGCCGTGCGGCGCCGTAGGTCAAGAGTGCTGCGCGGGCGCAACCTGTTCGAAGGGCGCCTGCATCGGAGGCAACGGCACCACCGGGGGCACCTGTCAGGACGCCTGCGGCACCGACGGTCAAGCGTGCTGCATGGCGGCCGGCGGCGGCGCGGCGACACTGTGCGCGACCGGCCTCGGCTGCATCATGAACAAGTGCAGCGCGTGCGGCGCGAAGGGCGACGCTTGCTGCCCGAATGTCGGCGGTGGCGGAGCAACTCGGTGCGATACGGGCCTCCTCTGCAGCATGGGCAAGTGCGAGTCGTGCGGTAACCCGGGTGATGCTTGCTGCCCCGCCGCGGGCCCGGGCAACGACGGCTGCACCGGACCGGAGAACAACTGCGTGATGGGCAAGTGCGTGGGCACGCTCTGCGGCGTCGCAGGGGAGGCCTGCTGCAGCGTCCCCGACGGCGGACCGAGCGATGGCTGCCCCGCTGGCGTCGGTGGCTTCCTGAAGTGCGTGAGCGACAAGTGCACGGCCTGCGGCCAGATCGACCAGCCCTGCTGCATTCCGCAGGGGCCCATGGGTGACGGCTGCGTCCCGATGAACGCGATGTGCACGAACGGCACCTGCAAGGCGATGTAGTTACGCCGAGCGCGCGGCTGCGGGGTTCGCCTCGCACCGCGCGCGTGATCGCAAAGACGGCTGCGGGTTTCTCCGCAGCCGTCTTCGTTTGGTCACGTCAGCAGACTACGGCGTCGAGCCGCCGCTCGCGGTCCCGCCTGCGCTGCCGCCGAGGAAACCGCCCGCGGTACCGCCGGGGATGCCAGGCCGGCCTCCGCCTG
>CAYUAW010000074.1:4116-8624 GCA_964442485.1 uncultured Polyangiaceae bacterium | reverse complement strand
TGCGACGCGACGTGCGTGTCGAAGGGCCGCCGCTACGGCCAGGGGCAAGCGCCGGTGGGCGCGTTCGCCGTCGGCGTGGAGAGCGGATTCGTGCAGGGGGCGCATAGATCCCCCATGCCCGTGCATTCGTCCATCGTCAGCACGCTCGCATTCGTGCCCGCCAGGTACGCGGGAACGCAGCCGCCCTTCTGCCCTGCCATGTTCGCCATGAGGCCCAGGGCCGCCGCAAGGCCAGTCGGCATGCACATCGGGAAGTTGTAGTTCAGGTCCTTCACCTTCTCCGTCGGGGCACAGAGCTCGTCCGTCTTGCAGGTGTCCTGTGGGATGCCCTGCAGATTCATCGGGACGAGCGACTTCGGCACGCAGAGCCCGCGCGGCGTCTTCGAGGTGTCCATCGCGTAGATGCCGCACTTCGCGAACAGAACGGGCGGCATCGTCGTTTGCTTGTCGCAACCCTGGGTGCAGGCGTGCGTGTCGCTGCCGTCGATGGGGTTGAAGCAGGGCGCGCAGCGCTCGCTGTCCATGCAGACGTCCTTCGGGAGCTGATCGATCTGCTTGGCGACCTGCGGGATGCACGTGGAGATGCAGCGACCTTCGGCGCCTTCGAGCGATGTGCACTTCTTGACCTGGAACTGGCCCTGCGTGGCGATGTAGTCGTCCGGGGTGCAGTAGGAGGAGCCGTCAGGGCACTTCGCGAGCGTGGTCACGTCCGTCCCCGCGGGGATCTGAGCCATCGGAACGCAGTGTGCGCCCGTGCAATTCATGGCGCTGCAGGCCGAGACGGGCGTGTTCGGCACCACGGGCATCGCGCCGGCACAGAGCGTCGTCGAACCGACGATCTTGATGTCGCTCGCGTTCGAAGCGCCGCCGACGGTCACCATGCCGCCCGCACCAGGCGCGCCACCCGCACCGACCGCGCCGCCTCCCGGGAGCGCACCGCCAGCCCCGACGACCATCATCCCGCCCGCGCCGACGGGCGCACCACCCATTCCGACCGGAGCGACTGTGCCGCCCGCACCGACCGCGGGAGCACCAGCCGCAGCGCCCCCGGTGGATGCTCCGACGAAACCAGCTGCGCCACCCGCTCCGGGTGTACCCGAATCGCTCGATTTGGGGCTGCAGGCTGCGACGGCCACGGCGCAGCCGGTAGCTGCGACCCCAAGGAATGCGACTCGTCGAAGAAGGAACGTGCTCATGGTGGTGACCTCATGAAGATTGAAAGCGTGACCCCAAATTGTTAGAGGAAATGAGCGGCCGGGGCCAGAGCCCGCGGCGAGTGTGTGCGTGTTCTAGGTTCGGTCGGAAAAAAAACTGCTGCGACATCACCTGGTGACGCAGTTGCAGAACGTGCGAGCGACAACGCGACGCGGCGGGATTGCTCTACGCGGGGTGGCCATCCACTCGGAGTTGAAAGAGAAAGTACGGCGGCATGCAGACGCCGCCCGATGCAGCGCGGGCGCACACGTAGTCGTCCCGACACGGCACGTGAAACGAGCAGGCGCGCAGAGCACCCGGTCGCGTGTTGTTCGCGATGCATTGCTCGAACGACGTGCCCGCAGCGAGACATGCGTTGAACTCCGTGAGCAGAGGGATCCCGCCGCAGACGGCCCCCGCGGGGAGCGCTTCGCAGCCCCCTGCGCACATGCCGTCGGGAAACCCGACGCCGTTCGCCTCGCACACGCGCCCCCCTTCACAGGCCGAAGGCGCACCGAGGACCATCCGGTCGGCGTGTGAATTCGTGTTCGGCGTGATCGCGCCGACCTCGCAGGCGTCGCCCACGCCGGGCCCCGCGACGGGGGTGCACACGCCGACATCCGCCTCGGACGCCGCGGTGCACTTGAGGCCCGCGGCGCACGTCCACGCCGAGAAACCACGGTCACCCAGCCCGCAACGCGCACCCTCGCCGTCGTCGTGAGCGCCGCGTTCGGCAAAGGGACGCCGTTCGTCGGGAGTCACCCCGCTCGCGACCGCCGCGACGTAGGCGCGGCGGCGTTCCAGCTCCGCATGCAGGTGCGGCGACATCGGCACCTCGAGAGCGTCCACGCGATCGCTCGCGGGTTCGACGCCGAGCAGGTGGAACCCGGCGATGCTCCGGCTCTGGTGACAGCCCGGGCAAGACAGCTCGTCGACCCGGCGAAGGAGCGCCGCGGGCGAGCCGATCGTCTCGTAGCCCTCGAGCGGCAGCCGGGCGAGCTCTGCCGGATCGAGGACGCTCGCGAACGGACGGTTCGCGCGGCGAGCGAGGCCATGCGGCGTGACGGAGATGGCACGCGTCGCGAGGAACCGCTCCGGAAAGACGACGGTTCCGGAGTCGATCGCGGCGAGGGCCTCCTTCGATGCGACGAATCGCGAGAGCTCCGCGGCGAGTCTTCGATCCGCCCGGAGCCGCTCGACGTCCGGAGTGTTCTCGAGCGGCGACGGGACGAAGAAGGGCGCCCCCGGTGTGCGGTGAAAAACGCGCTGCACGTACTCGGCGTGCCCCGCCATCGAGGGACGGACCGTGGAGGGCCAGCGCACGCTCTGAAAATTGAGCTCCACCGACTTCGGGACGTACGCCGCGAGCCGTGCGGCAGAGAGCGGTCCCTCGCCCCATACGAGCCACGCCGCTTGCGCCGCGGGCTCGTGGAGCGACGCGGGGCGCTGCCATGCGCGCGCGATGTCGCGGCAGCGCCCGGGCCCGGCGGGGCCCATGAACGAGACGACGTTCATCGTCATGGGCAGCCGTGACTCGACCAGGCCGGCGGTCGTTTGCTTCCGGTAGGCGAGCCGGTAGACGAAGCGCACCTCGCCGCAGTGCTCGGGTGCGAACACCTTACGATCGAGCCGGTCGACCACTCCGATGAGGACGAAGCGTGTCTCGTTCGACGCGAGCCAGCGCACGTCGAACTGGCGGTGCGCGTGGCGCATGCCGACACCGGCGAGTGGGTCGAACCGACGCCCTTCGGCGAGATCGCCCGCGACCGCATCACGCAGCGTAAGGTAGCTCGCGTGCGCGGCGAGCTCGGCCGTCGTCGTCGCCCGCGCGCCGACGAGCAGCGTCCCCGCGTCGAAGCCCGCCTCTTCCAGGCGCGAGAGGACCTCTGGATCGGCAACGATGGTGGTCGGTTCCGGGGGCGTAGGCGGCGGCGACGAGGTCGCATTCGAGGCGCTCGGCGCGAGCAGCGGCGCAGGCTCGGTCACGGCCGCCGTCGTCTCGACCGCGCGAGGTGCCTTCGCTCGCTCCCCGTCCGCGGCGCGGCAGCCGAGCGGCGCGGGCAGCGCGAGCAGCACCATCCCCAGGGCTCGCGCTGGGTCGAGCGAGCGCATGAACGAGGTCGCCACGCGGCGATTGTCAGACGGCTGGCAGCGCGCGCGCCACCATGAATTTCAGGTATCGCCCCTCCGGGTGCCCGGCGAGCACGGGATGATCCGGCGCGTGCCCCGCGTCGTGCACCAGCTGGAGCGTGACGCGAGCCTTCCGTGCGCCGTCGGCCAGCGTCCCACGGAACGCCTCCGGGCTCACCTGGGTGGTGCAGCTCGACGCGGCGTAGAGCCCCGACGGCGACGTCACCGCGAGCGCAGCGGCGTGCAGGCGAGTGTACGCTTTCAAGGCGCGATCTCTGTGAGCGCGGCTCCGGGCGAAGCTCGGGGGGTCGCACACGACGACGTCGAAGCGCTCCTTCCGGTCGGCGGCCGCGCGAAGAAACTCGAACACGTCGGCGGCGAGGAACTCGTGTGCCTCCGGGTCGAAGCCGTTGAGGGCGAAGTTATCGCGCGCGGCCGCGATCGCTCCCTCCGCGATGTCCACCGTCGTCACCTCTGTAGCGCCGCCGCGTGCGGCGTAAACGGAGAACGCCCCGGTGTAGCCGAACAGGTTCAGCACCCGCCGGCCGCCCGAGCGTTGCTCGACGAAGCTACGGTTGTCGCGTTGATCGAGGAAGAGCCCCGTCTTCTGTCCCTCGTACAGGTTTGCCCGAAACCTGAGGCCGTTCTCCTCGACGATGAGATCCCGAGGCGGAGGGCGGCCCCAGGCGGTCAGCACCCGTTCGCCCTCGCCGCGGCGGCGCTTCTCGACGACCCCCGCGAGCTCTCCCGTGCCCGACAGCGCACTGACCACCCACGGAACGATGGCCGACACCGCCGCCCCGTCCGCGGCCACTACGGCGAACGCCGCGTAGCGATCGACGAAGATGCCCGGCAGGTGATCGCCCTCGCCGGCGACGAGACGATACGCGGACGCCCGGTCCGCGACGCCCATCGTGCGACGCAGCTCGAGCGCCGCGCGGAGGCGCTCGGCGACCCAGCGCTCGTCGGGGACGCGGTCTCGCGAGAAGATCCGGAGCGCGAGCGGTGATTCGGCGTCCCAGAGCGCGATCGCCCGGACCGGCCCCGCCTGCACCCGGACCCATGTGCCCGTCTCGGCGCGAAAGTGCTTCGGCACGTGGTCGCGATAAATCCAGGGATGGCCCGAACCGAGCGCGTGGGAGAGCGAAGCAGGGAGCTCGACGACGGGGATCGACTCGGTCACG
>CAYUAW010000074.1:0-4016 GCA_964442485.1 uncultured Polyangiaceae bacterium | reverse complement strand
GGGCTCGCGCGCTGGCAATCCGCGAAGTACGAGCACGTGTTGTCGCCACCGATGCAGAGGACGCAGTCGGGGTCGAGGTCTCCGACGAGGTCGATGCAGTCGCCCATGCTCTGCATGACGTGACAGTCGCGGACGATGACGTCGCACGCCCGCCCGATCGGGTCGTCGTTGTTGTCGGTACACGACACGGCGATCACGGTGCTCGCGAGCAGCGCCAAGCCGGCAATAGCACGGGACCTTCGTCGCATGGGGCGAGCCTAGCTCCGGAGATCGCCCGGGTCGACCCTCCCGTTTCGCTCCTTCGATCAGCCCCCCGCATCGTGGGGCATCGTGCCGCGCGGCGAACGCAGGTAGCCGAAGGGCGTCGCGTGCAGCAGATTCGCCACGCGCGAGGTGTACACGTCGGCGTAGCGCTCCACCTGGCGCGCGAGGTGGCTCTTGTCGTTGCCCGCGCGCATCGGCGGCCCCCAGCGAACGTTGACGAGCTCGGACGCCTCCCGGGAGAGTGGGCCGACCTGGTCGTCGAGCGCGTCGATGGAACGCCGCAGCTCGTTCATGCGACGCCTCACGCTCGCGACGGGCACGGCGGGGGTGGGTCCGTACCCGTGCCCCTCGCGCAGGAGCCCGACGCGTAGCTCGTCGTACTCCCACTCGAGGCGTTCCTTGTGCGCCATCAATCGATCGAGCTCGACCTGCTTCGCGCGGAACCGCTCGATGGCCGCGATCTCGTCCTCCAGCTCGCGAAGGATGAGCGCGGTGCGCCACTTGAGCAGGCTCTTCGTGACGTGAACGTCGGCGTAGATGTGATCGCCCACGTAGAGAATGCTCTCGCCGGGAAGACCGACGAGCTGCTCGACGAGTCGCGCGTTGCCGCCCAGGTAGGCGCCTCCGGGGCGCAGCGGTCCCCGGCTCGGGCGAAGCAACCCGCTGTCGTCGGTCACCTCGAAGATCGGCCCGTTCCCGGTGAAGAAGTCCGGCTTGCGTGCCTGCACGATCACGACGTCGAAGAGCCGACGCCACGACCCGCCCGAGAAGCGATCGAAGGCGTGGCTCATCATGGAGCTCAGGTAGCTCCACTCCGAGTTCGTGATCACGAGGAGCTTCTTGCCGGCCTGCTTCAGGTCGAGGAGCGCGAGCGCTGCTTCCTCGTCGAGCACGACGAAGCGCTCCGGCTCGCGCGAGATCTCCTCCTTCAGCTCTCCCTCCACGTGCGCGGCGTCCAGGCTGGTACGGACGGCGCGGAACGCCTCGTCGTAGCCGACCCCCGCGGGGAGCTTCCCCTGATCGACGAGATCGACGAGGTTCGCGAAGAGGCACGCCTCCGAGAGGGAGAAAAGCGTGTTCATGAAATACCAGCGCGGTTCGGCCAGGTCGACGATGACCCGGGAGTAGGCCTCCCGCTGCTCGTCGAAGCCGAGCATCCGACTCCCGTGAGCGGCGCGCCGGACGAACCCGAAGCGGTTCGCCTTCACCACGTTGCCGAGCTCCCGGTCGATGACGAGGCCCAGCGTGAACGCCGAGGGGGAAAATTCGATTCCTTCCATCGGCCAGCCGCGCGCGGCGAGGCGGCTTCGCGCGTGCCCGAACGCTGCTCGCTCCCACTCGTCGACGCGGTAGTGAACGAGCGTGTAATCCATGTCGAATCCGACCGCGGCGATCCCGCCCATGTTCAGCGTGCGGTTCGCGAAGACGCGGCGCAGCGCGGCGGGCGGAACCAGCGCTGGCAACTCGGGGGCGACCATGATGAGCGCGAGGCTACCATCCGTGCTAGCGACCTGGGGATGACTCGGTCGGTCGGCCTCGCTGGGTCCGCTCTGGACGATGGCGACCTCCTCGATTTCCCTGCCGCCGTCATCTGCGTGACCTGCGGGCGCACCGATTGCACCGGCTGCACTCCCCCGGAGCGACGCATGGCCGCGACACCGTGGGAAGCGAGCGGTCAGCCCGTCTGGCGGAGGCTGTGGCAGACGGCGCGTCTCGCCACCGTCGACGGGGAGGCGTTCTTCGGCACGCTGCCCGACGGCAGCGTCTCGGCGGCGCTCGGGTTCGCGCTCTCGTGCGAGATGCTCGCGATCGCGAGCCTCGCCCTCGCGTGGTTTCCGATCGTCTACGCGCTGGTGCCGGAGTTCGTCGAGGCCGTCGCGACGGATCACGAACGCCGGGGGCTCGTCGCGCTCGCGCTGAGCGCGGCGGTGCCGATCCTCGCGCTGATGATGGTCGTGCTCCACGTGCTCTGGGCGGGTGGGCTCGAGCTCGGGCTTCGTCTCGCCGGCGCGAAGGGGCGAGCCACGCACTGCCTAAGGTATGCGCTCTACTCTTGCGGGTGGGACCTCGTGACGTCGCCGTTCGGGTTCGCCGCGGGTCTCGCCTCCGTCGGGCTTCGCGGCGCGACCAGGGAGCTCCGCGCAGCGGTTCGCATCCCGCGCTTCGCGACGGTCGCGTACATCGGCAGGGCGCGCAACGTCTCCGAGCGGAAGGGCCGGCGCGCGTTGCGCGTCGCGGCGCTGCTCACCGGCACCGTCGTGCTCATCGGCGCCCTGGCACTCGGCATCGCGCTCGTCGTCGTGTTCATGTAGCGAGCGTTCTCGCTTTTAGTTGAGCCGCATTCGCGGTGCGAAGACACGACGAGAGACACGCGGCTCGCTGAGCGCAAAGGATCCGTACCCGTCAGCGGGAGCGGGTTCCGAAGGCGTGTCGTTCATGCTAGTTCTTTCGATGGAGATCGGAGCGCCCATGTCGAAAGTCGGAAGAGGCATCACCTGCACGCTGGTCTGCCTCGGTGCGTTGAGGGTCGTGGCTTGCTCGGCGTCCACGGGCGGGGGGAGCGCTAACGCCGCGCTCGGTTCGAGCGGCGGAGCCGCGGCGAGCGCGGGCGGCGCTACTGGCGTGAAGCCCGGCGCGGGCGGGGGCACGAGCTCCGCGGGGAGCACCGGGACGGCAGGCGACATGGGGATCTTCCACATCAAGGACGCGTCCGTCTCGATGCGCACGCAAGACAGCTCGTGCGGTGCCGTCGCGGAGGTCCCCGAGCAGATCACCGTCTACACGGAAGCGTCGGTGACGGACACGATCACGACGCTCACGCCGGTCGCGATCTTCATCATGCAGGATCGTTCATCGAGCATGGTCACCGGGAACCCGCCCCCTGCAAGCGCGATGAGCTGGGACAACTCGAACGCGGCCATCACTGCGTTCGTGAAGGACCCGATGTCGAGCGGCCTCGACATCGGGCTCGGGACGTTCCCTTACGGCCCGAACAACACCGCGGACTGCGCGACGGGGAGCGACTGCGGCACCCCCGTCGTCCCCATCGCCTCGCTGCCGGGGAATGCGCAGCCCATGATCAACGCGATGACCGCACAGCGCCCGGGCAGGAACGCGAACACTCCGACGGAGTGCGCGCTCCGCGGCATGATCAACACGTGCCTCCAGTATCACGCGAGCTCGCCCAGCGGCGAGCAGTGCGTCGCGGTGCTCGTGACCGACGGCACACCCACGGCGTGCGACCAGAACCAGCAGGATCTCGCGGCCATCATCACGGACGGCAAGTCGAAGGGGGTCGACACGTACGCGCTCGGACTGCCGGGCGTGGACATCGCAGTCCTCGATTCCTACGCGCAGGCTGGCGGCACCGGGAAGGCCATCGACGTCTCGGGCGGACCCACCGCGTTCGTGCAGGCGCTCAATGCCATCCGTCAGAAGATCGTCCATCAGTCGACGCACACCACTGTCACGTCGCACGTGATCTCGACGCCGCTGAAATGCGAGTGGAAGATCCCCCCGCAGAAGATGGGCGATCCGGCGCTCGACCCGGAGAAGGTGAACCTGCAGTTCACGCCGCCGAGCGGCATGAGCACCCAGTTCGGGCACGTCGGTTCGAAGGCCGCCTGCCCCCCCACTCAGAATGCCTGGTACTTCGACGACGAGAACAAGCCGACGCAGATCTTTCTCTGCCCGAACACGTGCACGAGCGTGGAGAACGTGACGGGGGCGCGGATCGACATCTTGCTGCACTG
>CAYUAW010000073.1:24038-25330 GCA_964442485.1 uncultured Polyangiaceae bacterium | reverse complement strand
CCGTTCACATCATCGGCGGCGCGGGCCAGGGGTTCCGCCAGGCGTCGAGCTGCATCATCACGTCGTGCCAGCGGCGGATGTTGGTGTACTCCGCGATGGGCAAGTGAATCTCCTCCGCCTGCGGTAGCGTCGCCGCCACGCAGAAGTCGGCGACGCTGAGCGCGTCGCCCGCGACGTACTGGCGAGTCCCGAGCTCGGCGTCCAGCACCTTCGCGGACTGGTGGAAAAGCTTGGCCTTCGCCGCGAGGGCTGCCTCGTCGGGCGCGCCGAGTCCGAAGAGCCGCTTGATGTAATGCTCGAAGTAGAATGCGCTCGCGTGCGGCAAGAAATGGAGCGCGTCCCACGACATCCAGCGCACGACGTCGACCTGCTTCGCCGGCTCCGACGGCCAGAGCTCCGAATGCGCGTGCGTCGCGAGCCACACCATGATGGCCGAGCTCTCCCAGACATTGTCCTTCCCGTCGACGAGGACGGGGACGCGGCCGAAGGGGTGACGCGCCAGGTGCTCGGGCGTCTTGTGCTCGCCCTTCTTCGGATCCAGACGCACGTATTCTATGGGCGATTTCAGGTACTTGGCGACCGCGCAGGCCTTCCGGGGGTTCAGGGTCTCGAAGTAGAACAGCTCTGCCATGGGACACGCTCCTTGCTTCACCGGAGCTTGCCGACGGTCTTTTTATGTTCAAGAACATATTCTGGTCGTCGCTAGTCTCGGAGCGAATGCCCTATACGCCGGAGCACAAGGCACGAACGCGCGCGAGGATCGTCGAGTGCGCGCGCGTGATGTTCAATCGTCGCGGCTTCGACGCCGTCTCGATCGACGACGTCATGCGCGAGGCCGGGCTCACCCGCGGCGGGTTCTACAATCACTTTCGCAGCAAGGACGAGCTCTACGCGGAGGCGGTGATGAGCTTCGGGTCGTGCAACCCGTTCGCGAAGGAGCTCGCGAAGCTCCCGACGCGACCCGAACCGCGGAAGCTCGCGCGCATGCTGGTCGAGCTTTACCTCTCGGACGAGGTGCTGGAAGACGTGACCCAGCATTGCCCCCTGGTGGCGCTTCCGTCCGATGTCGCGCGTGCTGGCCTCAAGCCGCGCGCCGCGTACACGCAGGTGGTGCGCAACATGCTGCACGTCTTCCGTGTCGCGTTCTCCGCCGAGGATCCGGAGGCCGAGAGCAAGGCGCAGGTCATGCTGAACCTCTGCGTGGGCGGTATGGTCATCGCGCGCACGACCGACGACGCGAACCTGCGCCGGTCGCTGCGGTCGGCGGCGAGAGGGCAGGCGCTATCGTTGCT
>CAYUAW010000073.1:22567-23938 GCA_964442485.1 uncultured Polyangiaceae bacterium | reverse complement strand
CGCGCGAGCCTCCGCTGCGCGGAGCACGAGGGCGTAGTAGCCGACGTAGTAGCCGGCGAGCAGGAAGTAGAACGCCACCGTGAGCGCGCTGCGCTGGAAGCCGGCGAGAGGAGGCTCGCCGCTCAGCGCGGCGGCCTGGGCCATGCGGTACGCGGTGACGAGGCGCACGGCGAGCCGGCCGAGGAATAGCGCCGTCACGCCGAGACCGATGTAGCGGTTCGGAGTGAAGAAGAGCCCGGCGTCCGTCTTCTCGAAGCGCGTGTGTCGCAGGCCGAACACGCCGAGGGCCACGCCCACCACGGAGCCGGCCACCGCTGCGCCGAACCCTGCCGCCGTCGGCAACGAGACGAGCCAGAAGACGCCGACTGCCGACAGAAAGGACATGCGCGTCTTCATCGTGCGTGGAGCAAACAGCTGCCTGCCGAGGGTGCGACGCAGCCGCCGGTAGATCGCGAAGGCGACCAGAGGGACGAGGACGAGAAAGACGACGGAATCCTGGCTCACGCGCGCAACGTACATAATAACCCGGGTGCATGGAGCAAGGACGCGCGAGCCGGACCGCCGAGATCGTCTGCATGGGGCGCGCCGTCGCGCACGGCCGGACCTCCGTCCGGAGGTATGCCGATCCCACGGCGCGGATCCTTCTGCCGGAGGCGGCGCGCGCTCGAGTCGACCGGCTCGTCACGGGGCGCGCTCCGCGAGGCGTCCGCGAGCACATCGAGAAGGGCTACTTCGACGTGCAGGCGAAGGTGATGGTCACGCGGACGGTCGTCATCGACGACGCCGTGCGCGCGGCGGCCTCACCCGAGCTCGTCATTCTCGGCGCGGGTCTCGACGGACGAGCCTGGCGGATGCAGGAGCTCCGGGACATCGTCGTCTTCGAGGTGGACCATCCCGCATCGCAGCGCGACAAGCGCGAGCGCGCCACGCGTCTGACGTCGTTCGCGAAGGATGTGCACTTCGTCCCCGTCGACTTCCAGCGCGACTCTCTCGACGACGCCCTGGCACGGGCAGGCCACGACGCCGCGCGCCCGACGACGTGGGTATGGGAAGGCGTCGTGATGTACCTGACGCCGGGAGAGGTGGACGCCACGCTGTCCGTCATCGCGCGAAGATCAGCCGCGAAGAGCCACGTCATCGCCGTGTACCACAGCCCCGCATTCTTCCTGCGCTTGGTGAGCTTCTTCCTGCGCCGCTTCGGCGAACCGTTGCGCTCCGCGTACACGCCAGAGGCAATGAAATCCCTCCTCGCGCGCCACGGCTTCGAGGTCACGAGCGACGCGAACATCCCGGCCCTGAGCAAGTCTCTCTCCCTCGACCTCGGCCCCGCAGCAACGCGAATCGCCCCCCAAAGAATCGTCACCGCCACCC
>CAYUAW010000073.1:3819-22467 GCA_964442485.1 uncultured Polyangiaceae bacterium | reverse complement strand
CCTTGTCGTCCTTCGGCTTCGAATGCTCGTCCGTGCCGGTCGACGACGACGCGCGCGGGACCGGTTCGGGCGACACCACCGGGCGGCTGCGGCACGCCTCCGCGAGCAGCGCGGCGCCAGCCGCGGTGGAGCCGTAGAGAAACGCACGGCGGGTCTGGTCGTTCATCTCCTCCTCTTGCAGCCGCCGCGCGCTGCTCACAAGTCGGCCGTTCTGGCGACGCCGGAAGGCCGAGCGCCCGGTCTTCGACGAGTCCGCGACGGGCTCGCCTTGACTGGTGCCCCCAACAAATATATATCGTACCACGATATTATCGTGACGAAGCGAAACACGGCTGGAAACCTGCCTCTTGCGGCGCGGGCCGCACCTGAACACCTGGGCGATTTCACGGCGACGAGCCGCCTCGTGCCGATCACAGGGGCGGCGGTCGTCATCGGCGCGGCGGCCGCGGTGGTGGCCTACGCGCTCCTGAAGCTCATCGGTCTCTTCACGAACCTCTTCTACTACCAGCGGTTCAGCACGGCGTTCGTGTCGCCCGCCGGTAGCGCGCTCGGGCTCGGAATGGTGCTCGTGCCGGTCGCCGGCGCGCTCGTCATCGGCGTGATGGCCCGCTACGGGTCGGAGCGCATCCGCGGTCACGGGATCCCGGAAGCGCTGGAGGCGATCCTGACGCGAGGAAGTCGCGTCGAGCCGCGCGTGGCGCTCCTGAAGCCGCTGTCGGCGGCGGTGTCCATCGGGTCCGGCGGCCCCTTCGGCGCAGAGGGCCCCATCATCATGACGGGCGGCGCGTTCGGCTCGATGCTCGCGCAGCTCTTCCACCTGACGGCCGCGGAGCGAAAGACGCTCCTCGTCGCTGGCGCGGCGGCGGGCATGGCGGCGACGTTCTCCGCGCCCATCGCGTCGGTGCTTCTCGCCGTGGAGCTGCTCCTGTTCGAGCTCAAGCCCCGGAGCTTCATCCCCGTCTCGCTCGCGTGCGCAACGGCGATGCTCGTTCGCACGTACATGCTCGGGAAGGGGCCGCTCTTCACGGTGCCCCATCACGCGGGCACGGTAGGTCCCGCGTTCCTCGCGGGCTGCGTGGTGCTCGGCCTTCTCGTCGGCGCGCTCGCGTGGGCAATGACGCTCTCGGTCTACGCCTCGGAGGATCTGTTCAAGCGGGTGCCGTTGCACTGGATGTGGTGGCCGGCCATCGGTGGGCTCGTCGTCGGCCTCGGCGGTCTCATCGAGCCGCACGCGCTCGGCGTCGGATACGATTCGATCCAGGCGCTGCTCAGCGGTTCGCTGTCACGCGGTGACGTGCTGCGGCTCGTGCTGGTGAAATGGGGGATCTGGGCGGCGTACCTCGGCTCGGGGACGTCGGGTGGCGTGCTCGCGCCGCTGCTCATGATCGGCAGCGCGCTCGGCGGCCTCCTCGGGCCGTACCTGCCGGCGGAGGGCGCCGGGCTGTGGCCGCTCCTCGCCATGGGCGGGATCCTGGGCGGCACGATGCGCTCGCCGCTGACGGGCATCGTGTTCGCGGTGGAGCTCACGGGCGAGTCGTCGGCGTTCTTGCCGCTGCTCGTCACTGCCACGGTGGCCCACGGGTTCACGGTGCTCGCCATGCGCCGCTCCATCCTGACGGAGAAGGTCGCGCGCCGCGGGTTTCACGTCACGCGCGAGTACGCGATCGATCCGATGGACGTCCTGTTCGTGCGGGACGTCATGCAGACGGCCGTGGTGGCGCTGCCCGCAGGCGCGTCGCCCGCGGAGGTCGCGACGCTGCTCGGGACGAAGCTCGGGGAGCGCGCCCCGCTCTACCCCGTGGTCGACGGCAGCCGCTTCATCGGCGTGGTGACGCGCCGGATGCTGGAGTCTTTCACCGAGCAGAGCACGTCGAACGCCGGCGCGACGCTCCGCGACATCGCGACGGTAACCACGGTGACGGCCGCCGCCGACGAGACGGTGCGAGATGTCGTCCAGCGCATGGCGGACACGGGGAGGACGCGCCTGCCCGTGGTCGACCGCGACGACCCGACGCAGCTCGTCGGGATGATCACGCTGTCTCACACGCTGAAGGCGAAGCAGCGCCACATCGAGGAGGAGAGCCGCCGCGAGCGGCTCCTCACCGTCCGCTCGCTCGTCCCCGCCGTCTTCAGACCCCGTCGTGTCCCTTCCGCACCGGTCTCGCGACCAGCGCACCCTGGTTGAGCTCGCCGCGCTTCGCGGTCTCCGGGTCCTTTGTGCGGGACGCCAGAGGCTCGCGATCGCAGGCCAGGGCGAGCGCAGGACCTGCGGCGAGCAGGCCGCCGATCACCAGGCTACGGAGCACGAGTGTCTTCATGGGTGCGATGTCTTCCTCAGCAATCCCTGAGCAATCTACGTGCCAGAGTAACTGATGCGTGGAGGATGAAGATTCGACCCGTTTCCAGGCGACGGCTGGTCACGATGCGCCCACTGCGAGACGAGGTGTCGCAGCTGCCTCCGCCATCCGAACGTGGACCTCGTGGATGGCGCCGTCGTCGGTGAGCGGAATGCGGACGCCGCGTGGCCCCGGCACGAGCATCTTGCCGTCGAGCTCGACCTCGACGACACCCGCCGCGACGCCGTCCGGGTTGTCGACAGCGATGCGATACACGGCCCCGCCGGCCTTGTAGTCGACGGCGAAGTGCGTGAAGTGGGAAGGGACGCAAGGCTCGATCGAAAGCTCTCCCGCGTCGAGGCGGATACCGAGGATGTGCTCGAGGCCGATGCGATACATCCAGCCCGCGGCGCCGGTGTACCAGGTCCATCCGCCGCGGCCGGCGTGGCTGGGCGACGCGGATACGTCCGCGGCCACGACGTAAGGTTCGACGCCGTAGAAAGCGGCGCCCGCGGGGGTGCTGGCGTGCTGGATGGGGTTCAGCATCGAGAAGAGATGCATCGCGGCGTCACCCTGTCCGAGCATCGTCCGCGCGAGCACCGTCCACAGCACGCCGTGAGTGTACTGACCGCCGTTCTCGCGGGTGCCCGGCGGATAGGCGCGGATGTAGCCGGGGTCGTGTTCCTTCGACTGAAACGGCGGCCACAGCAGGGCCATCATGCGCTCGCGCTCGCGCACGAGCATCGCCTCCGACTTCTCGACGGCGGCGGCCGCCCGCACCGGGTCCGCGATCCCGGAGATCACCGCCCAGCTCTGGGCGATGGCGTCGATGCGGCACTCCGCGCTCTCGGACGAACCGAGCGGCGTGCCGTCGGCGAAGTAGCCGCGGCGATACCAGGCGCCGTCCCACGCCGCCTCGTCGGTGACGTTCTTCAGTCGCTCCACCTCGGCCGTGAGCCGCATGGCGCGCTCGTGGTCGCCACGTCGCACGGCGATAGGGCCGAAGTCCGTGAGCGTCCTGGCGAGGAACCACGCGAGCCACACGCTCTCGCCGCCGTCGCCGGCGCCGACGCGGTTCATCCCATCGTTCCAGTCGCCGCCGCGCATGCGGGGAAGACCATTGGGGCCCGCCGTCACGCCGACGTCGATCGCCCGCAGACAATGCTCGTACAGCGAGGCGCTGTCCGTCGACGTGGGAGGTTTGCCGAACGCCTCGCTCTCCGACTCGCCGAGCGGCTTGTCGTCCAGGAACGGCACGATCTCGTCGAGGATGCTCGCGTCGCCGGTGGCGCGAACGTACTCCGCCGTCACGTACGGGAGCCAGAGCATGTCGTCGGAGCAGCGGGTGCGAACGCCTTCTCCCGTGTCCGCGTGCCACCAGTGCTGGACGTCGCCCTCGATGAACTGCCGCGCGGCTGCCCTGAGGATGTGCGCGCGCGTCATCTCGGGCGCGGCGTGCAGGAGGGACATCACGTCCTGCAGCTGGTCGCGAAAGCCGTAGGCGCCGCTCGATTGATAGAACCCCGTGCGCGCCAGGATGCGGCAGCTGGTCGCCTGGTAGAGCAGCCACCCGTTCACGAGGTGATCGAACGCGCGATCCGGCGTGCGGACCGTGACCTTCGAGAGATGCTCCCGGAAGAACCCACACGATTCGTCGAAGCTCCGCCCGACGGCCGCCTCGTCTTGCAGGGCGCTCGCGACGGTCGCCGCCTCGGCGAGGGTCGCGCCGTCGCCGAGGACGAAAGAGACGTCACGCGTCTCACCCGGTGCGAGCTCGAGCCGCACCTCGAGGGCGCCGCAAGGGTCGAGGCCGGCGCCGGTCCGCCCCGAGAGAGCGGTGCGCTCTAGCGCCGCGGGGCGCTTGCGCGAGCCGTGATTGCCGAAGAACTCCGACCGATCGCCGGTGAAGCTCGCGATGGGAGCGGTGGCGGTGAAGAACGCGCAGCGTTCCGGGTGCGGCGACAGGGGGTTGCTCGCGAAGAGGGTGGAGGTCTCGCGATCCCAGAGCGTCGCGACGGTGAGGCCGCTCCTGTCCTGCACCGCGCCGAGCACCCACTCGACCACCCCGTACAGGCTCAGGCTGCGCGCGTGACTTCCGCGGTTCGTGAGCGACGCCCGGAAGACCTTCGCCGGCCTGCGTCGATCGACGAAGAGCGTGAAGCGCGAGAGGAGCTCGCCGCGCTCGTGCTCGAAGGTGGTGAACCCGAAGCCGTGCCGGACCCGGTACGTCGCGCGTCCACCGCACGGCTCTGGCGCCAGCGACCACACGGCGAAGGTGTCGGCGTCCCGCACGTAGAAACACTCCCCGGGTGGATCCGAGACGGTGTCGTTGCTCCAGGGGGTGAGGCGATACGTCTGGCTGTTCACCGACCACGAGTAGCTCGCGCCGCTCTCCGAGACGACGAACCCGAAGCCCGGGTTGGCGACGACGTTGCACCACGGCATCGGCGGCTTCTGACCCTCCGCGAGCAGCATCACGTACTCGCCGGACTTCGGATCGAACCCTCCGATCCCGTTGTCGAAGTCGAGCGAGGGACGTTCCACGGCCCTCGCTTCTTCCCTCGGCGGCCGACGCAGGATGACCGAGGGGAGGGGCGGCGGGTCGAGCGCGCGCTTCACCTGGCGGGCGAGTGAGCCCTTCGACGAGAACAGCACGACGTGTGCTGCGCGCAGGACGAGTGCGCGGTCCGCATCGGAGAGCTGGTCCGCGCGCCGGATGAAGACGCCGCCGTCGTTGCGATCGACGCTCCCCTTCGCGACGCTCGTTCGCACGAGCTCCGTCGCCGAATCCTGCATGGGGTGGAAGTAGCCGCCCGGCTCTTCGCTGAGCAGCAAGAGGTCCATGGAGAAGCCGTTCACGCGGAAGAACTCATGCGCGTTCAGCAGCTCCGTGGCCACGTCCGCGAAATCCAGATCGTCGAGCCGGAGCACGACGATCGGCAGATCGCCGGAGATGCCGAGCGACCAGAGCGCTCCCTTGCCGTGTGCGCCGCGAGGATCCACCGAGCCGCCGCTTCTCACCTTCGGTCGCGGGAACACCAGCAAGGACAGGAGCTTCTGGAAGACGGCCTCGTCGACGGGGCTCACTCCAAGGTGTCGCAACTCGACGCGCGCGTCGGCCCTGCCGAGCTCGAACGTGCGCGCGCTCGCGCTCACCTCGGTGTACTGCGAGAGGAGGCGCTCGGCCGTCTCGCGATCCGTCGCGAGGGCCGTCGACAGCGTGAGGCGCGCGAGCTTGCCCGCCCTCAGCGTCACGCCGCGACGGAGCACGAAGACGGGGTCGAGGACCGTGCCGGTGTTCTTCGAGAGAGGGGCGCGCGAAGCGAGCGCGAGCGGCGCGGAGGCGTCGCGCCCGCGCCCCAGGAACGCCGCACGCGACGTCTCGAAGTCGAACGCCCCGACCAGCCCCTCCTCCGGCGTCAGCACCTGCACGGCCCAGGTCTCGCCCTCGTGCTCGCCGCGGCCGCGGCGAACGGCGAGGAGGGCGCCGCTCTCCGAGACGGCATGCGTCTCGACGAACAGGCTGCTGAACGCGCGGTGCGCGCGATCCGCGTTGCGCTGCGCCATCACGAGCTCGGTGTAGGTCGTGACCTCGAGCTCGCGGCGGGAGCCGCCGTGGTTCGTGAGCGTGATCCGTCGCACTTCCGCAGGGAACTCGGGTGACACTGCCACCTCGAGGAGCGCCTCGACGTCGCCGTCGCGGCGCCGGATCTCGACGCGGTCGGCGGCGAACGCCGCCTCGTAGGAGTCCGGGATCCGTCGCGTCGGCTCGTACCCGATGGACCACACTTCGCCCGACACCCGGTCGCGCACGTAGATGAACACGCCCCCGGGGCAAAGCGTCGGATCCTCCCGGAAGCGGCTCACGTCGAGGCCCCTCCACATCGTCGCGCCGGTCCCCACGCTGGTGACGATCGTAGAGACGTCGCCATGGCCGAGCAAATGAACGCGCGGAGCCACCTTGAGGTCGAGCGGGACGCGCTCGAGGACGTCGGGTGAGCTCGTCTCTTCGGCGTGCACCGGGCTGGTCGGCGAGCGGAGCTCGGCGACGGGGACCGCGTTCGGAATGCGCTCCTCCAGGAGGAGCTCGCTGGCCTGCACACGCGGCTCGCGGTGGAAGCGGCGCTGCATCACGCCGTCGTGGAGCACGTTGGCGAACGCGACGAGCGCCATGCCCTGGTGATGCGCCATGAACGCCTTCACGACGACGCCGCGGCGGCCTGGCGGCATGCGCGCCGGCGTATAGTCGATCGACTCGTAGTATCCGTACTTGCCCAGGAGCCCCTCGCGCTCGAGCGCGCGGAGGTTCTGCGTGGCAGTGGCCGGGCAGACCTGGGCCGCGAGCGCGGTCGCGTATGGCGCGACGACCAGGTCGTCCTCGAGCCCCTTCTTCAGCCCGAGCCCGGGCACGCCGAAGGCCCGGTACTGGTACGTCATCGAGAGATCCAGCAGATCGAACAACGATTCGGAGATGCCCCAGGGGACGTCGTTCTTCACGCCGTACGCCCGCTGCTCGTGGACGACCGCGACGTGTGTCTCCCTGAGCAGCGTCTCGTCGCCGTCCTTCATGACGAGCAAAGGCATCAGGTACTCGAACATCGAGCCGCTCCACGACCACAGCGCCCGGTGGTGCCGGCTTCCGGTCATCGGCCTTCCGAGACGGAACCAGTTTTCCTGCGGCACGTCGCCCTTCGCGATCGCGACGAAGCTCGCGAGCCGCGCCTCCGAAGCGAGGAGGTCGTAGTACGAGCCGTCGAGGCGCGACGCGCGGACGTTGTATCCAATGGAGAAGAGATGCCGTCCCCGGTCGTACAGGAAGGAGAAGTTCATTCCGTCGGCGAGGGCGCGTGCTCGCTCCCCCAGGAGGCTCAGCGCATCGCGCATCGCCTGACAGGAAGCGCGCGCGCTCCGCAGCTCGCTCGAGAGCTTCGCGACGTAGCGATGAGCGGCGTCGCGGGCGTCCTCCGGCAGGGCCGGGTCGGTGCGCACGCTCTCGTCGAGCTCGTCCAGCTGAGCGAGCGCGTCGGGGGCGATGTGCACGATGTCACGCGGCGAGCTCGCTGCGAGGAGCGACGCACGGACGCTCTCCCAGGAAGGCCCTCGACTCCCGCTGGAGAGCGCCTCGGGAGGCGTCTCCAGCCGCTCGGTGTACGAAGCGAGCTTGCGCACCTCGGCGGCTGCGGCCGACACGCCGTTCGTCGCCCACTCGAGCCAGTAGGCGCGCTCGACGTCCCGCGAACCGCCGCGCGCCGCCTGAGCCGCGCGCGCAGCGGTGATCACCGCGTCGAGCTCCGCGAGGTCCGGCGGCTTCTGCCGGTCCGCGTCCGCGGGCCGCGGCAGGAGCCGGCCGAGCGCGAGCTCGGCGTCGGAACGCGGGCGGTCGCTCTCGGGCGCCTGCGAGAGCGCGAAGGCGTCCCGGGCCGCGGCGAGCGCTTCCGGGCTGACGATGGGCGCTCGCACGAGCTCCTCGGCGGCCATCGCCACCGTCCACAGGTACCCGGCGAGGTTGCCGCTATCCACGGTGGAGACGTAGGCGGGCTCCAGTGGTCGAAGGGTCTTCGTGTCGTACCAGTTCAGGATGTGGCCCTGGCTTCGCTCGAGCCGCTCCATCGTCGAGAGCGTCGCCTCGAGGCGCTCGACGACCTCCCCGAGCGTGATGAAGCCGAAGTCGCGGGCCGCCAGGATGGAGAGCAGATAGCCGCCCATGTTCGTCGGCGAGGTACGGTGCGCGACGACGCCGAGGGGTTCTTCCTGGTAGTTGTCTGGCGGCAGGAAATTGTCCTCCTTCGTCACGAACGTGTCGAAGAAGCGCCACGTGGAGAGAGCGCGCTCGCGGAGCATCGCGATATCGGCCTCGCTGAGCGACTCCTCCGTGCTGCGCGTCGCCGGCCGTCCGAGATAGAGCGCCCATGCCGGCGCCGACACCCAGAGCAGGAGCACGGGCGCCGCGAAGGGTAGTGCTCCCCACGACACGAGCGCGAGGACACCGAGCGACAGCACCGCGAACGCCGCCGTTGCCCAGATGCGTGCCGGAAGCCCGCTCGAGAAGGCCCGCTCCGCCTGCCCCGCCGTTTGCCACTCGAGGAGCTTCTTCCGCGAGACGAGCACGCGATAGACGGTGCGCGTCGACGCGTCTACCGCCACCAGCGCCTGGTCGAGCGCGAAGACGGCATTCGAGAAGATCTGGCCGACGGTCGTCCAGAGATCCGACACGAGAGGGCCGAACGCCGGCGCGCCGTCGTTCGGAGTGCGAATGGCCGTCGTGGCGATCCGACCGTACAGGGGAGCGGTCAGCGAAAATGCGACCAGCGCAGTGGCCAGAGGAGCCAGCCCGCTGCCGGAGAACCACCCGACGAAGGCTGCAGCGACCAGCGCAGGCGCCACCAGAGCACGCCGCAGGTTGTCGAAGAGCTTCCACCAGCCGAGCGCCGGGACGTCCGAGGCGCGCGGCCCGGCGAGCGAGGGGACCTTCGGGAAGAGCCACGGCGCGAGCTGGAAATCGCCGCGGATCCAGCGATGCTGTCGGGCGGCCATCGCCGCGTAGGAGGAGGGCTGAGTGTCGAACAGCTCGATGTCCGTCGCAAGCGCCGTCCGCGCGAAGATCCCCTCGAACAGATCATGGCTGAGGAGTGTGTTCTCCGGTACGCGGTCACCGAGCACGCGCTGGAACACCTCCACGTCGTAGATCCCCTTGCCGACGAAGGAGCCGCTGCCGAAGAGATCCTGGTACACGTCGGAGATCGCCGTCGTGTAGGGGTCGATGCCGGGGGGACCAGACATGAGACGAGAGAAGCGGGTCTTGCGAGAGCTCCCCGGGAGCGAGCCGACTCTCGGCTGAACGATGCCGTAGCCGCCCACGAGCCTCCCGGTTGCGTCCCAGCGCGGGCGGTTCAGTGGATGCGCGAGCGTCCCGACGAGCTCCGTCGCCGTATCGCGTGGTAGCTCGGTGTCCGCGTCGAGCGTGATGACGTGACGGAAGCTGCGATAGAGCGATTCCTCGGCCGTCACGATGGAGAAGGTCGTCTTCTCGCGCGCCCCCGAGATGAGCCGGTTCAGCTCCTCCAGCTTCCCGCGCTTGCGCTCCCAGCCCATGAAGACACCCTGCGAGGCGTTCCAGAGGCGCGGGCGATGAAGGAGCAGGAAGCGGTCTCCGTCCGGGCTCTGGTGGCGCTCGTTCAGATCAGCGATACCCCGCTGGAGACACGCGATGATGGCCGCGTCCTCCGGACGCTCCGCGGCGTCGGCGTCCTTCAGGTCCGATAGCAGGGCGAAGTGCAGCCGCGGGTCGATGTTCGCGAGGGCCCGCACCTCGAGGTGGCGGAGGAGTGCGGTCGCGGCCTTCTCGCTGTCGACCAGCACGGGGACCGCGACGAGCGTCCGGTGCTGCTCGGGGATGCCGTCCGGGAATTCGAGCTTCGCGAGGACACGCGGCGGCAGCACGGTGACGGTGAGCGCGTTGACGAAGGCGAGGGCCATCTCGCCGAGCGGCAGCATGGCCAGCGCGACCAGTGCCACGGCGAGGCCAAGCGGGACGCCATGCCGCCCGACATCGCGCGCCCACACCATCGACAGCAGCGCTGTGCCGAGCGAGATTCCGCCGACATAGAATGAAAGGGGATGCCTGAGAATGACGCGAACGCATCGCTCTCCCAGGCGGGGCCGATAGCCGACGGCTTCCTCGAGCGCGCGACGCCCATCGTCGATCAGGTAGAAGCCCACGTGATGCGAGCAGTCATGCGGCGCCTTGCGGTTCCTGGCGTCGCGCGCCAGGTCGACGGCAGCCTGCGCGACGCCGCGCTCGGTGGTGTCACTGCGCTCGGCGAGCGCCTCGACCACGTGCCGGTAGCGGTCACGCGACTTCTCGTCGGTTGCTCCGTAAGCTCCTGACGGATCGGTCCGCAGGATGCGCTCGACCAGGCTGACTCGCTCGAAGAAGCCGGGCCAGTCGTGCGCCGCGATCGTCCGCATGCTCGTGATCGCATTGCCGATGAGCACCTGATCGGCCGCCTGGCGCGCGTGCTCGCGGCGGAGCACGATGTCAGAAGGCCTCTCGCCCGGCGGCTCCGAGTGCAACGGTGGCCTCTGCGACGCAGTCGGCGGGTCCGACGTTCTTCGCTCCCGCGCGGCCAGCTCCGCTTCAGCGGAGGCGAGCGCGCCGGTCGTCAGGATGAGACCGAGCCGCAGCATGATAGGGATCGCCCACAGCTCGCCGATGGTGAGCGGGCTCACCGTCTGATACGACTCGACGTACGGAGCCAGGGTCTCCGCGTCGATTCGTGCATCCGTGTGGCGAAGGTAGTCGAGGCAGAGCCCGTACACCCGCGGGTAGCCCCGCATCGTCCCCGTCGAGAGGCGTGGCAGCCGGAGCAGGTAGCTCCGCGGCAGATCCTCGTCGATCTCCCGGAGCTGCTCGCCGACGATGTGCGAGTTGTCGACGAGCCACTCCTCCGCCGGCGTCGGATAGTGCACCGAACGCGGGTTTGCCGCGATGACCGCGTATGTCTCGCGGATCGTGTTCCTCGCCGCCACGATGCGCGCCGCGAGCCGTCCGCCGGGGACGTGGAGGGAAGCCTCGCCGTGGCTCCGTGCTAGCTCCGCGGCGTGGCTCGTCAAGCGTTCCCGCGAGTAGATCGCGCCGCGCAGAAGATCCGGATCGTCCCACTCGGCGTCGGGGTCGAGGGCGGGGCAATCTGTGGTGGCGGTGTGCGCGTCGACGAACGACGCTTCGGCTTCACTCATGTCGTGGCGCCGGACAACGCGCCACTGATCTGGCGCGCCCCGACGGCGCTGGTGCGATGCAGCCACGCGCCGCTGGTCAGCGGCCATTCAGATGGGCGGTTCACGCAGCAGGCGAACGCATCCGTCACATCGAATCTGCAGCCGCGACTCGCCCCACAGACTCGGCACGTATGCCGTTTGGAAACGTCCTGCCACTCGATCGGCGCAGACTGGACTGGTGCGTGCAGCGTCATGAAACGAATCCCTTCCGCGACAGCCGATCTCGAGCGGCACGGCCGCGCGTGAGCGGACCCTGGCCCGCGGACCGACCGGGCGCCCTGTCGCAAACAGATCTATCTGCAGGATCCGTACCGGGAGTTCGTCCCCCTGATCGATTGCAGATCACTTCACTTCGCACGGGGTCGACCCCGCCGCAATCGGCATTTCTGTCACACGAGACGCAATGTCTCGCACAGCGGTCGATGATTGCGAGCTACTATGGTTGTAGTAGATGGGAGCCGTGGCCGTCGTGAACGAGCTCGGCCCGCTGGAGATGCAGGTGGTCGGGCTCTTCAGCGGCTCCGAGGCGGTCAGCGTCACCGAGACGCAGGAGCGCCTCGGCGCGCGGGGGACGAAGCTCGCCTACACGACAGTGATGACCGTGCTGTTGCGGCTCCACGAGAAGGGCCTCCTCGTTCGACGGAAGGACGGACGGCGCTTCCTGTACGGGCTCGCCAAGAACGCCTCCACCGTGACCACCGGGATCGTGGCACGCATTCACCGCAGCCTCTTCGGCAAGGTGCGTCTACGCCCGCTGGTCGCGCTTCTGGACGAGGACGAGCTCTCCACCGATGAGCTCCGCGTCCTGCGCAGGCTCGTCGATGCGAAGCTGAAGAGGCGTGGGGCGCGCGCCAGATGACCTTCTTGGCGCACGCCGCGTTCAACCTGCGCGTGAACGCGCTGGTGTCGTTCGTGTTCTCGCTCGCGGAGTCGTCGCCGGCGCGCGGTCCCTTCCGGGACCTCGAGATAGGAATGCCATGAAGGAACTGGTGGCGCAGCGGCGTTGCTTCATCCTCATCGGCGGCGACCGGCTGAAGACCAGCCTGACCGGCGACGACTTCGACGAGAAACCGAAGGCCCCCGGGCATTTCAGGGTGGAGCTCGCACTCACGCGCGAGCGGCGTCGGCTGCTCGTGGAAGTGGCGACGCCCGAGCACGCGCACGCCGCCCCGTGAACCGCCCGGGCCTCGTAGCACCGATCGCGCGGCCCGTGCTACGTTCGCCCCCCGTGACGGATCTCTTCGCGATCCTCGGGCTCGGCTTCTTCCTGGGCATGCGCCACGCCACGGATCCCGATCACGTGGTCGCTGTCACCACCATCGTGAGCCGCGAGCGGACCGTGCGCGCCGCGGTGGCGATCGGGCTCCTGTGGGGGCTCGGGCACACCGCGACGATCATCGCGGTGGGGGGTGCGATCGTCCTCTTCGGCGTCGTCATCCCTCCGCGGCTCGGGCTCTCAATGGAGATGGCCGTAGCTCTCCTGCTTGTCGTTCTCGGTGCGATGAACCTGACCGGCGCGCTCCGGAACATCCGCGAGCATGCGCACGGGGCGCACTCGCATCCCCACTCTGGCCGAGCTTCGCTGCACGGGCTCGGCCGCGCCGCGGCTCTGCGCCCGCTCCTCATCGGCCTCGTCCACGGTCTCGCGGGTTCCGCGGCCGTTTCGCTCCTAGTCCTCGCGGCGATTCACGACGCGCGGTGGGCGGTCGTCTATCTGGTCGTCTTCGGTATCGGAACGGTCGTGGGCATGATGCTGCTCACGCTCGGGATGGCGGGCCCCCTCGCGCGCGCGTCGGCCATCTCCCCGACGGTGGAGCGGAGGCTCGTGCGGGCGACGGGGCTCGTCAGCCTCGCGTTCGGTCTGTTCCTCGCATACCGCATCGGCGTCGCGGACGGCTTGCTGGTCGGCGTTCCTCATTGGACCCCGCGCTGAGCAGAGGGCCCGAGCCTCTCACGCGAGCGGGCGCGCCGCCTCGCTCAGCGCCTGCACCGCGTCCCGCAGCTGCACGTCGCTGAGATACGGCGCCGGACCGAGCCGCAGCACGTCGCCGCGCGCGTCCGTGAGCACACCCCGCCGCGCGAGCTCGCGGCGGAGCTCGCCGGCGCGCGGCGAGCGGAGTGACAGGAAGCCCCCGAGTTGCTCGAGCGGCACGTCTCTGCGCGATAGCAGCGAGGGGGGCAGGCCGAGCGCGTCCACCTGGTCGCGCAGGAGACCGACCTGGTGCTGGCTCACCTCGCGCAGGAGCTCGGGACTGAGCCCCATGTCGTGGAAGAAATCGAACACCTCCGCGGCGCGGTAATGGCTGGTCGGATCGTACGTGGCTCCCGCGAAGCGAACGGTCAGCGGTCCGTAGCCGACCGCGGCAGAACTCGTCGATTCGAGCTCGCCGAACGCGGCGAACCAGCCGGTGACCACGGGTCGGAGCTCGCAATCGGGGGGGGACCTCAGGAAGCAGTTGCCTTCTCCGAGCTGGCAGTACTTGTAGCCGCCACCGGTGACGAAGGCGTTCGCGAGCCCGCGATCGTGGACCGAGAACGGCACGACGCCGAGCTCGTGGTAGGCATCGAGGAGAAGGGCGGCGCCGTGCGCCTCACAGGCGCGCGCGACGGCCTCCAGGCTTCCCGCGCGCTCTGCGGAGTCGTAGAAGACGGTCGAGACGACGACGGCCGCGACGCTGGCGTCGACCGCGGCAGCCAGGCGTTCTCCGACGGTCGCCGCGGGGTGAGCAGGTACCCAGACGACGCTCACGCCCTCCTCCTGCAGACGCTGGAGCTGCCGGCGGGCGCTGTGAAATTCGCGGTCGGTGGTGACGATGCGGGGACGCTTCGCGAGCGGTAGCGCGGACAGCCATCGCACCACGAGCTCGTGGGTGTTCGCACCCAGAGAGAGCGTGTTCGGCGACGCACCCAGCAGCCGCGCGAAGCCGTCGCGGACACGGTCGGCGCGTTCCGCTGCGCGTTCCCATTTCGCGTCGACGTGCTCGGCGGCGTCTAGCCACGCGCGCCGCTGACCCGCCTCGGCACGATCCGGCCATGCCTGGTGCGAGTGACCCGTGAGGAGCAGCCGCTCCCCGACCCGGAACCGAGTGTAGTGCGCCGCGAGCGGGTTCGGGCTCTCGTACAAGGAACCGGCCGCGTCGATCATCAGAGCCTCGCCCGGATCGACCAGAGATCGGGGAACAGCGGACGGAACAGCGTGCTCCTCAGGTACTCGGCGCCGCTCGAACCCCCGGAACCGAACTTGTTACCGATGGTGCGCTCCACCATCTTCACGTGGCGGTATCTCCACTCCTGCAGGCCCTCGTCGAGGTCGACGAGCCGCTCGCACACCTGACTCACGAGGGCGTTCTCCCGGTAGATCTGGAGCAGCACGGTCTCCATGTCGGCCGAACCCTGTACGGGCTCCCTCACGTCGCGGGCGAGCGCCGACTCCGGCACGCGCACGCCCTGACCGTCGAGGTAACGCAGGAACGAGTCCCACAGCGTGCGTGCCTCGAAGCTCTGCTCGAGCACGAGCCGCTCCTCTGAGCCCTCGGGGTAGTGCAGCAGCGCCGAGCGGCGCTTGTGACCGAGCGCGAACTCGAACCTTCGAAACTGAAGTGACTCGAACCCGCTCGCTGAGTCCAGACGGCTCCTGAAGACACCGAACGACATGGGAGTCATCGTCTCGAGGATGTCGATCTGCGACACCAGGGTCTTCAGGATCGTGAGCATCCGCTTCAAGGTGCCGAGCGCGTGATGGGTGTCGCGCTCCTCGAGACCCTGCTGCAGATAGGCCGTCTCGTGGAGCATCTGCTTGAACCAGAGCTCGTACACCTGATGAATCACGATGAAGAGCATCTCGTCGTGCTCGGGCCCCGCCGATAGGGGCTGCTGCGCGCCGAGGAGCTGATCGAGCCGCAGGTACCGTCCGTAGGTGAGGGCCATCGTCGTTACCGTAACCTCCGCCCGGCGCCCGTGGTATTGCCGAGCGGATGCTCACGAACGAGTTCCTGATGAAGGCCCGCTTCACGCTCGGGCCGTCGCTCGACGCCGGGCCCACGCCCTGGGGCTTTCGCCGGCTCATTCCCATCACCGGCGGATCGTTCGACGGCCCCAGGCTCCATGGCAAGGTTCTCCCGGGCGGCGAAGATCGGCAGCTCTTTCGCCCTGACGGAGTGCTCGAGGTCGAGGCGCGCTACTCGCTCGAGACGCACGACGGCGTGGTGCTGGTCGTCACCAACCGCGGCCTGTGGCACGGCGCCCCTGAGGTCGGAGCCCGCCTGATGCAGGGTGAGATCGTCGACCCTTCACTCTACTACTTCCGGACGTGCGCGCGCGTCGAAGCGCCCGCCGGCGGCGCGTATTCGTTCCTGAACCAGATCCTGATCCTCGGGACCGCCGCGCCGGAGCCGGGGGCGGTGGTTCTTCAGTTCTTCGCCGTCCTCTGAGCACGCGGCGTTCCGGCGCGGACGGGCGAATCGATGATATCGTCGGTCGATGGCGCTGACGAACGTCAGGGTGCCCGAGCACCTCGTGCCGCTCTTCGAGCGCGCACAGGAGTTCGTCAAGCGGTACTTCGCAGAGCAGCGCTCCATTCCCGAACACGGGACCCTGGAGGTGCGGGGGGAGCGGTACGTGCTGGTGCGCGCTGCCTCCCTGTCCGCCGAGTTCCACCAGATGTTCAGGAACCACTACGGAGGGGATGCGGAAGCACTCGGCGTCGTCCATTCGCTCCTGTTCGACGTCGCTCACGCGATGGGCCTCGCCGACGCGGAGAGCTTCGCGAAGCGGATGAATCTCTCCGATCCGATCGCGCGGCTGTCGGCGGGGCCGCTTCACTTCGCGCATGCCGGCTGGGCGTTCGTCGACATCTTCGCCGAGAGCCGGCCGAGCCCTGATTCGGACTACTACCTGCTGTTCGATCACCCGTACTCGTTCGAGTCGGACTCGTGGCTGGCGGCGAAGATGGCCTCCACGCGCCCCGTCTGCACGATGAGCGCGGGCTACTCCTCCGGCTGGTGCGAATCGAGCTTCGGCCTTCCGCTGGTCACGGTGGAGATCCTCTGCCGTGCGAAGGGCGATCACACCTGCCGGTTCATCATGGCGCCCCCCGACAGGATCGAGGAGCGCATCTCGAAGTACGCCGAGGCGCACCCCGAGCTCGCATCCCGTATCGGCCGATACGACGTTCACGGGTTCCTCAGCCATCGCACCGATCGCCAGCTCCTGCGCCGCAACCAGGAGCTCGAGGAGACGGCGCACGAGCGCGCTCGCGAGCTCGCGGACATCAATGAGCAGCTCCAGCGCGACATCGCCGTGCGCAAGACAACGGAGGTCGCTCTCAGCGCGAGCATCGAGCTGAACGAGCGACTCATCGAGGCGCTGCCGGGCGGCGTCGTGTACGTGACGGCCAGCGGCGCGGTGGTGCGCGCCAACGCGGACGCGTGCCGAATCCTCGGGCTCTCGTGGGACGAGCTCTCGCAGCGGTACGTGAACGACTTCGAAGGCGTCACCGTGTACGAGGACGGCTCGGTGGCGCACGCGGCGGACTATCCCGTCAGTCGCGCCATCGCCACGGGGCAAACGCAACCAGCGACGACGCTGGGCATCCGGAAGCCCGACGGCGAGACGTCCTGGGCAGTGTTCCGTGCAGTGCCGACGCGGGATCCGGCCACCACGGCGGTGAACGGGGCGGTCGTCACCTTCTTCGACATCACCGAGCGCAAGCGCTTCGAGGACAAGCTCCGGCACGCGCAGAAGCTCGAGAGTCTGGGCGTGCTGGCCGGCGGCATCGCGCACGACTTCAACAACCTCCTCGTCTCGATCCTGGGGAACGCGTCGCACGGAAGAGCGCTACCGGAGAGCGGCGGCGAGGAGCTGCAGGAGGTATTCGCCGATATCGAGACCGGCGCGCGCCGTGCGGCAGAGCTCACCAAGCAGATGCTCGACTACGCGGGGCAGAGCAAGGTCCGAGTGGACAGCGTCGATCTCGGCGTGGTCGTCCGGGAGATGATGAAGCTCCTGAAGGCGCTCGTCCCGAAGCACGTGCAGCTGCGGTATCACTTCCAGGAAGGCTTGCCGGCGATAGAGGCCGATCCGACGCAGGTCCGTCAGGTCGTGATGAACCTGATCACGAACGCGGCGGAGGCGATGCAGGAAGGACAGACGCGGCTGGTGATCTCGCTCGAGCAGCGCTACGTCGATCAGACCTCGCTCGACCGATTCCTCTCGGATGGCGCGACCCCCGGCGCATTCGTCAGCCTGGAGGTCGAAGACGCGGGCATCGGGATGTCGCCGGAGACGGCGGCGAGAGTCTTCGACCCGTTCTTCACGACGAAGTTCAAGGGACGTGGGTTGGGGATGGCCGCCGTACTCGGCATCATGCGAAGCCATCACGGCGCGATCGCCATCGACAGCCGCGAGGGCGAGGGCACGAAGGTGACCGTGCTGTGGCCCGTGCGCGGTGGCTCGAGGAATACACGTGCCGAGTCGCGCACGCGTGGTTCGGTGCTGGTCGTCGACGACGACGAAGGCGTGCGCGCGCTGGTGCGGCGTGCCCTCGTGGGGCGCGGCTACGACGTGCTGCTCGCCCCCGACGCCGTGACGGGCCTACGACTCTTCGAGCAAAATGGTCCGTCCATCGCGCTCGTCATGATGGACGTCACCATGCCTGGGATGAGTGGCTTCGACGCCGTGAAGGTCATCCGGTCGCGCGGCAGCCGGGTTCCCGTCCTGCTGAGCAGCGGTTACGAAGTGGACGCGCTGCAAGCCGCGGCCATGGAAGTGAGCGGCATCCTCGAGAAGCCGTACGACGTCTCGGCGCTGGTCGAGGCGGTGGAAGCCGCGGTCAGGCGCGTGGAGTGACGACGCGCCCGGTCGGCTCGTTCGCCAGCGGGTGATTTCCCGCACGGCAGCGAGCGGAGATTGCGACCGGGCGTCGCGGACGCTAGGTGTCTTGAGGAGGACGCTCGTGCCGACCGACGACGATTACATGGTAGCGGTGTCGCCGCGGCACGCCGTCCGGCTCGCTCGTGAGTACGCGCACCTCCTCGGCAAGGCGCCGAAACACGACTACGTCGTCCGAACCATCGTCCGCCGCGAAGCGAACGGCTTGCCGCTCATGTCGGCCGAGATCGTGATCGCGGGCAGCGGGACGCGGAAGGAACATCCGCTCGCGGAGAAGTATCCACTCCATTTCCGGAAGACGTACTCCGCGGCGCGTCTCCACGGCGATCCGGCGAAGGAGTTCGAGTACCAGGCCGTCGCGTCGCAGATCATCGGAGTGCCGCCGCCCATCGGTTTCGGGCCCGAGGTTTTCAGGAGCTGCCTCGTGCCTGGGAGGCCGTACAATCGGCTGTCGCCGTTCGGTACGGAGCCGGAGGAGAGCAACATGCGTTCTGCGCAGACGCTCTCGCTCGCGGCGGCCGCCGGGCTGTGGCGCCTCTCGGAGCAGGCTCTCGACCACCTGACGAAGCTGAACGAGAACGGCCTCGCCCACGGCGACGCGGAGCTTCACAACTTCGTCGTCTGTCCCGCGCCGCTCGAGCTCGTC
>CAYUAW010000073.1:0-3719 GCA_964442485.1 uncultured Polyangiaceae bacterium | reverse complement strand
AGCTTCACGGTCTCGGGCTGTTCGAGGATCTTCAGCGCTTCGGGCGTCGTCTTGAGGTTCAAGAGACCGCGCTTTTCGGCCTCGGCGTGCCACTCTGCGGAGTAGCCGTCGCCGTTGAAAACGACGGCGCTGTGCTCCTTGACGATCTCCGTGAGGAGCGCCTGAATCGCCGTGTTGAGGGACTTGCCCTCGCCCACGGCTGCCTCCAGCTTGGTCGCCATGTAGTCGAGCGCCTCGGAGACTGCGGTGTTCAACGCGGTGACCGGACCGCCGATCGACATCCCGCTACCGACGGCGCGGAACTCGAAGCGGTTGCCCGTGAACGCGAAGGGGCTCGTGCGGTTGCGGTCGCCCGCGTCCATCGGGAGCTTCGGCAGGGTGTCGACGCCGATCTCCAGGGTGCCCTTGCCCTTCGAGCTCTTCGCGCCGCCCGCCTTGATCTGCTCGAAGACGTCGTTGAGCTGCTCGCCGAGGAAGACCGAGATGATTGCGGGAGGCGCCTCGTTCGCGCCGAGGCGGTGATCGTTCGCCGCCGAAGCGATCACAGCGCGCAGCACGCCGCCGTACTTGTGCACGGCGCGGATGACGGCCGCACAGAACACGAGAAACTGCGCGTTCTCGTGAGGCGTGGAGCCTGGGTCGAGAAGGTTACCCTGCGTTGCGTTGCCGAACGAGAAGTTCACGTGCTTGCCGCTGCCGTTCACGCCGGCGAACGGCTTCTCGTGGAGGAGGCAGACCATGCCGTGCCGCTCGGCGACACGGCGCATCGTCACCATGACGAGCTGCTGATGATCCGTCGCGACGTTGCCTTGCTCGAACACCGGGGCGAGCTCGAACTGACCTGGCGCGACCTCGTTGTGCCGCGTCTTTGCGGGGATACCGAGCTTGAAGAGCTCGTGCTCCGCCTCGACCATGAACGCAAGGACCCGCTCGGGAATCGACCCGAAGTAGTGGTCCTCGAACTCCTGACCCTTCGGCGGCTTCGCACCGAAGAGCGTACGGCCCGTGGTCACGAGATCGGGACGCGCCAGGTAGAACTTTCGATCGATGAGGAAGTACTCCTGCTCCGCGCCCGCGTACGAAACGACCTTCGCCGGGTTCTTGTGCCCGAAGAGCTTCAGAATGCGCTGTGCCTGCGTGTTCAGCGCCTGGGCCGAACGGAGCAACGGCGTCTTCTTGTCGAGCGCCTCGCCAGTCCACGACACGAACGCCGTCGGGATGCAGAGAGTCGAGCCGTCGAGCACGTAGGCAGGGCTCGTGACGTCCCACGCGGTGTAGCCGCGCGCCTCGAACGTCGAGCGGATGCCACCGCTCGGGAAGCTCGATGCGTCTGGCTCCCCCTGGACGAGTGCCTTACCCGAGAACTCCGAGATGGCCGAACCGTCACTGTCCGGCGAGAGGAAGGCGTCGTGCTTCTCGGCCGTCGCGCCGGTCAGCGGATAAAAGACGTGCGCGTAGTGCGTCGCACCCTTCGACATGGCCCAGTCCTTCATGGCCGCCGCTACGACATCCGCGACGGACGGATCGAGAGTCTGGCCGTTCTCGATCGTGCGCTTGAGCGATCGGAAGACCTCCTTCGGCAAGGCGAACTTCATCGCCGCGTAGCCGAAGACATCGGACCCGAAGATGTCCTCGAGCCGCGCCTTTTTTCCATCGGCCTTGGGCTTGAGCAAGTAGCTTGCGACGGCAGAGACTGCCTGCTGCCGAACAGTGGTTCCGTTCATGATCTGTACTTCCTTTATTTCCCGATTGCCCTGACGGCCCCCGTGGGAGCACTCCCCGTACCCGGCACGGTCTTTCGGATGTATGGCCGAAGTGTTTCGGATATGTTTCCGACCCGCCGGGTCCGGAACCGCCGTCATTTATCAGAGTTTTCTCGCAGCGAAGAGCTAAACCGGGGCCGTCGTGGACACCCGGTCACCCGTGCAGCTGTTTGCCCCCTCGGACGCTGACGCTACGGGCCTTTGTCGTACTCGAAGTTGTACTCGGCAGCGGCGAGCAGCGGTGCGGCTTCGTCCTTCGGCGCGGTCAGTGCTGCCATCATCGGCCATTTGATGCCGATTGCCGGATCGGCATGGTGGATCGACCGCTCCGCTTCGGGCGTGTGCGTGGTCGTGCACTTGTAGAGCAAAAGTGTAGCGTCCTCGAGCGCGAGAAAGCCGTGCGCGAAGCCCGGCGGGATCCACAGCGCTTCCCGGCTGTCGAAGGTGAGCACGCGCCCGACCCATTTGCCGAAGGTCGGCGACCCTCGGCGGATGTCGACGGCCACGTCGAACGCCGAGCCCGAAAGCACCCGCACGAGCTTACCCATGCCGTGCGGCTCGAGCTGGTAGTGCAGCCCGCGGAGCGTCCCCTTGCGCGACTGGCTCAGGTTGTCCTGCCGGAACGTCTCCCTGAAGCCGTGACTCTCCAGCACCTTCGCCGAATACGTCTCCGCGAAGTAGCCGCGATCGTCCCGGATCAACCCCGTCTCGATCACGAGCACGTCGGGGATCTCTAGGGGCGTGATTTTCACCGGCATCGGCATGGCGGTCGGGGTTATACATCGAGCGCCAGCGACCGGCACATGCAAAGCTAGCCATGACAGTGGGTCGGTCGAGGCGCGGGACGGCGTTCGGGGTGTGGGGTGTCGCGCTGCTCGCCGTCGTAACGTTCGCGCCGGTGGTCACCTACGGCTTCGCCTACGACGATCACTGGACCGTCGAGCGCAACCCCGCGCTCGCCGGCGCCCTCGCGCCGCTTCTCCGCAACTTGCTCGCGGGACGTGCGGTCGCGCGCGGAATCCCGGACGCGACGCGGCCGGCGATGGTCATGTCCCTCTGGGTCGACCGCCATCTCTTCGGCTCGGATCCGGCGGGTCACCACCTGCACTCCCTCCTCCTATATGGAGGGAGTGTCGCGATGGCGAGCCTCGCCGTGCTCTCCATTACGCGGCGGCGCGTCGCGGCCATGGTCGGCGGGTGCTTCTTCGCGGTGGCACCAGTGCACGCCGAGGTCGTCGCGGCGGTGAACTATCGCGAGGACGCGATTGCTGCCATCGCCGTCCTGGGAACCCTCGCGTGGTTGTTCGCGCCGCGACGCGTTCCCGCATCGGTCGATGGGTCCGTCCTCGTCGCGGCGCTCGTGCTGCTCGGCCTCCTGGGAAAGGAGAGTACGATCGCCCTGGTTCCCATGACGTTCGCGGCGCTCCTCTCGCGCCGCGATTTCCGCAGCTTCATTGACGCGCGACGCCTCGAGCTAGCCTGCATCGCGGGTGCGGTGTGCGGCTGGGGGCTCTGGCGCGCGTGGCTCCGCCTGTCGGGACGAGACGATGTGCCCCTGGTGCTCGTGCAACGCGGGCCCGTTGAGCGCCTCCTCCGAACAGCGCGCTACGTCGTTCGAGTCGCATGCGATGGGCTCGCGCCGTTCCGCTGGGCGCCGGACTACGCTCCCGAGCCGACCGCCTCCGGATGGTGGCTGGCCGGTCTGGCCGCGCTCTTGCTCTCGGTGCTCCTGCTCCTTCGCACGCCGCGCGGCCGCGTGCTCGCCGCAGGCATTGCCGTCGCCATCGTCGCCGGGCTTCCGACGAGCCCGCTCGTCTCACCGATCAACGAGCGCGCAGATCGGTTCGCGTTCCTCGCGACGTTCGGGGGCGCGCTCTTCTGGGGCGATCTCGGTGCTCGCGTCACTCGCCTGATCACGCCACGGTTGCGCCCTCTCGTCCTTGCGCTGGCCGTCCT
>CAYUAW010000072.1:21012-25518 GCA_964442485.1 uncultured Polyangiaceae bacterium | reverse complement strand
AGGCAGCGGGCGTTCGAACGAGGAAGGGCGAGGAGAGATCATGGCGAAGCTCGAAGGAACCAAGACGCACCAGAATCTGAAAGACGCGTTCGCGGGCGAATCGCAGGCGAACCGTCGCTATCTCTATTTCGCGAAGGTGGCGGACGTGGAGGGCTATCCGGAAGTCGCCGGCCTGTTCAAGGACACTGCGGACGGCGAGACGGGGCATGCTCACGGGCACCTCGAGTTCCTGAAGCAGGTCGGTGACCCGGCGACGGGGCTCCCCATCGGCCCCACGCTGAAGAATCTGAAGGCCGCCGTCGCGGGAGAGACGCACGAATACGAGACCATGTATCCCGGCATGGCGAAGACGGCGCGCGAAGAGGGCTTCGCGGAGATCGCCGACTGGTTCGAGACGCTCGCGAAGGCGGAGAAGTCTCACGCCGGCCGTTTCGACAAGGCTGCCAAATCCCTGAACGATTGACCGACTCGGTTCTCACTCGTTCGGGCGCGTGACATGAAGCCTGTGCCGGCGAGGAGACCTGCGGCTCCGCCCGAGTGGAACCCGCGTGAGTCCCGGTTCTGGGACGCGCGGGACCTCGAGGCGGAGCTCTGGCGGACCTTCCAGGTCTGCCACGAGTGCCGCATGTGCGTCGGCTACTGCGGGTCGTTTCCGCTCCTGTTCCAGTCCGTCGATCGCGAGATCGAAGCAGGACGGTCGGAGGGTGCCGAGACGCTCGGAGCCGAGACCATCACGCAGGTCTCCGACCACTGCTGGCAGTGCAAGCTCTGCTACATCAAGTGCCCGTACACGGAGGACGAGGGCGCGCCGGAGCTCCTGGACTTTCCGCGGTTAATGGCGCGGGAGAAGGCCCAGCGGGCGCGGCGTGACGGAGTTTCCCTCGTCGATCGGATCCTCGGGGAGCCTGCGCTCATCGGCGCGCTCTCAGCCGGCCCCGGAGCGAGGCCGGCGAACCTGGTCAACGCCAATCGTCTCGTTCGAAAGCTGGCCGAGAAGATCACCGGCATCTCCGCGGAGTTCCCCCTTCCGCCGGTCGCCCCGCAGTCGTTCACGGCCTGGATGCGCCGCCGCCCGCCGCACGCGGGTGCCGGCACCGCGGGAGAAGTGGTGCTCTTCCCGACCTGCTACGGCACCTACAATTTCACGGACGCGCCGCGGGCGGCCGTCCGCGTGCTCGAGCGGCACGGCTACTCCGTCATCGTTCCCGAAGACCTCACCTGCTGCGGCATGCCGAACCTCGACGGCGGCGACATCGCCGCTGCCACCGCGAAGATGACCGAGAACATCGCCGTCCTCGCGCCGTTCGTGGCGCGCGGTCTCGCCGTCGTCACGCCGGGGCCGACCTGCGGCTACACCATGAAGAAAGAGTGGCCCGTGTACGTCGGGACCCAGGCTGCACGGAGCGTCGCGGCCGCCACCGTGGACCTCATGGGCTTCTTCGACAGGTTGCGCTCGGAGAAGAAGCTCGACACGAGCTTCGCCCAGGGACTCGGCAAGGTCGCGTATCACGCCGCCTGTCATCTGAGGGCGCAGAAGATCGCGATCCCGGGTGCGCGAGTGCTGTCGCGCATCCCCCAGACGGAGGTGCGGATCGTCGAACGGTGCTCGGCCGTGGACGGGACCTGGGGGATGAAGGCACGTTTCTACGAGGAGGGCGCTCGGTATGCGGAGCGGCTTGCCGAGGAGCTCGAGGACGATGTGCCGGATCTCGTGGTGGGCGACTGCGCCCTCGCCGGCCAGAGAGTATTGAAGGCCACGGGCAGGGCGATGTTGCACCCCGCGGTGGCGCTGGCGAGGGCGTATGGCATGGCCCTCGACTGAGAAGCGGGCGGGGTTACGAATCCTTGGGCGGTTCTCGGCAGGGAGGCATCCGTGAAACCAGTAAACAGAAGCGAGATCCTCGAGCTCGGTGAGTACGAGGAAGTCCGGGAGCAGTTCCGCAGGCGCGTCATCGAGCTGAAGCGGCTGCGTCGAGTTGCGCTCGGGTCGAACTTCACCGTCCTGTTCGAGAACCGCGACACCGTGCTCTATCAGATCCAGGAGATGATCCGGACGGAGCGCATCACGCGCGAGGACGCCATCGTGCACGAGCTCGATACCTACAACGAGCTGTTGCCGGGTCCCGACGAGCTCAGCGCGACGATCTTCATAGAGTTCCCGGAGGCTGAAGAGCGGGAGCGGATGCTCGTGGCCCTGTCGGGGATCGAGAGCAAGTTCTACCTCGACGTGGACGGCGAGCGCATCGTCGCGACGAACGAGACGCGCGGAGTCTTGCCCGATCGCACCACGGCCGTGCAATACGTGAAGTATCCGGTCGGCCCTCGCGCTGCGAAAGCGCTTCGAACGACGAAGGCGACCGCGGTGCTCGGCGTCGATCACCCGGCGTATCGCGCCGAGGCCATCCTCGTGCGGCGCACGCTGGAAGAGCTCGCGCAGGATCTGGCGTAGCGGTCTGTGAGGTCTTTCTCTGGAGACGCCTACCTACGGCGCCGAGAACCCGTAGCGTTCGAGCACCTCCTTCGGGATGCGACGCGGCTTGCCCGTCAAGGTGTCGATCAGGGCCCAGGTCGTCTCTGCGCGCAGGAGGACGCTGCCGTCTCGCTCGATGACGGTTCGCCGGCGCGAGGTCGCGCCGCGCAGATCCACGACCCAGGTGAGGGCGACGAGTGTCTCACCCTCGAGCGCCGGGACGAGATACTCCACGTCGTGGCGCCTGACGACCCAGATGACGCGCATCGAGAAGTAGAGCTCGCGGTCGAGCCCCACGGAGCGAGAATGCGCGATCGCAGCCTCGTTGATCCATCTGACCCACACCACGTTGTTGGCGTGCCCGAGCTCGTCGATATCCGACGGCTCGACGAGGAGCGTGTGGTGGTAAGCGCCCGCGGGCGCGACGAAATCGGGTCTCATGGGCATGCGTGGCGCGTCGCGGCTCCGTCTCCGCGTGCAGGCGAATCACGGGCTCGTAACACGGCGAAAGCGCGCGAGGTCTCCCGAAACTACCCCGGACGAGAGAGCGGCTGTATAAGTGGGCCCATCATGCGGACCTCCGCGCCAAAGCTCCGCATCCCGTCGCAGAATGTACGGTTCTTCAGGGCCGCAACGCGCGAGGCCGGCGCGCTGCTCCGCCTCGCGACGCTCCTGCCCTACGACCTCCCCGCGAGCGTCCCGGTCGCCGTCCGCGCCGGGGACGATGTCGCCGTGCTCGTTCACGGCTCGCTAGCGACGGCGGGCGCGTGGCGTCCCCTCCGTCGCCGGCTCGAGGCTCGGGGCGCATCGGTGGTGACGTTCACGTATGGGCCTGGCTCCGGCGTGAGGGAGATCGCCGCGGAGATCGCGACGGTCCTCGGCCGGGTCCCGCTCGGCGCCCGAGTACACCTGGTCGGTCACAGCCTGGGTGGCCTCGCGGTGCGCTGGTACGTGCAGGAGCTGCCGCACGACCCGCGCGTCGTGCGGACCATATCCGTCGCGGCCCCCTTCGATGGGGCACGAGGGGCATGGCTCTTCCCCGGGCCCGCCGGGCGCGACATGCAGCGGGGCAGCGCGGCGCTCGCGCGGCTCGCCGAGACGGCTGGGTTCGCGGGCGTCCCGCACCTCTCCATCTACGGCACGGCCGACACCGCCGTCGCGACGTCCACGTCGTTCCCGGTCGGCGATCGCCTCGTCGTGGCCGATGCTGGCCACAACACGCTGCTCTTCGACGACGCGGTCGTGAACCGTATCGTCACCGAGATCTCGACTCGGAACTGAGCTTCGAGAGCCGTGCCACGAGCGCAAACGACCAGGGTGCGGCCGCGCGACGACCATGGTACGCGGGGGCCCTTGTCTCTCCGCGTCTCCTCTTCCCTTCCGCCGCTCGCGGCGCTGTTCGTTTCTCTCGTGGCCATCCCGGCGCGCGCCGACGTCTCGTCCTGGCTCTTCGCGGGCGGTGGCGCGTCGGCTCTCTACCGGCCGCACACCTCGGGCGACACCGCCGGCGCGTTGCAATTCGACGCCGGCATGGGCTCGTCGCCGGCAGCGGCGCTGGCCGTCGGGGGGCTCCTGCGGATGCAAACGCGCATCGGCGGGGGCAGCGATCTGGGGCTCTTCGTGCGGACGGCGTCAGGTGGCTTCGTGCGCGGCAACTGGGGCGCGGCGCTGGACCTGGGCGGCTACGAGCGCTGGTGGGGGCCCGCACCGGCGCCGGGCTACGCGGGAAGCGTCGTCCTCGGAGGGCCCTGGGGTCTCACGCTGTCGCTCAACGCCGCGCGTGACACGAAGGACGCGAACACCTTCACGGCGGTCCTCGGGGTCGACCTCGCGCGTCTCTCGGTCTACCGCACGAGCGGGCTCAGCTGGATGCCGAACCCGTTCCCGTCGCCCCAGCCGCGCGAATCCCTCCAGTAGTATCCGGCCACAGCTGCGCAGCCTCCGTCCATCCAGCGACTGGTGGGACGGAGGGGGTGCGACCGCCTCCGTCCATCCAGCGACTGGTGGGACGGAGGGGGTGCGACCGCCTCCGTCCA
>CAYUAW010000072.1:19039-20912 GCA_964442485.1 uncultured Polyangiaceae bacterium | reverse complement strand
GCCTCCGTCCATCCAGCGACTGGTGGGACGGAGGGGGTGCGACCGCCTCCGTCCATCCAGCGACTGGTGGGACGGAGGGGGTGCGACGGGTTGAACGGCGTCAGACTGCGCCGAGCGCCGAGACCAGCTGGTCGAGATCGCTCTTCGAGTGCCGCTCGGTCACTGCGACGAGGAGACAATCCGAGCGGCCGCGATCTACTCGACCCACGTCGAGGCCCGCGATGATGCCCTGGCTCTCGAGCTTCGCGCAGACGCTGGCGGCGCTGCCGCCGCGCACGCGAACGGCGAACTCGTTGAAGAACGGAGCATCGCCGAACGCCGGCGAGTAGCCCGGCAGCGCGAGGATCCGGTCGCGAAGGTACGTCGCCTTCGACAGGCACTGCGTGCCCGCCTCCACGAAGGCGCGCTTGCCGAGCATGCTCATGCGGATGCAGAGTGAGAGGGCAAGCAAGCCCTGATTCGTGCAGATGTTGCTGGTGGCGCGCTCGCGCCGGATGTGCTGCTCGCGCGTGGAGAGCGTGAGGACGAAGCCACGCTTTCCCTGGGAATCGACAGTGGCGCCGCAGAGCCGGCCCGGGAGCTGCTGGAGATACTGACGATCCTCGCGGCACGCGAAGAGCCCGACGCCGGGCCCGCCGAAGTTCGGCGGACACGCCATGGGCTGGCCCTCTCCGGCCGAGATGTCGGCACCGAGCGCACCAGGAGACTCGGCGATGGAGAGCGCGTACGGCTCGGAGCACGCCGTCACCAGGAGCGCGCCTCGCGCGTGCGCGAGCCGGGCGATCTCGGCGACGTCCGGGAGCGCTCCGTAGAAGCTCGGATAGCCGATGACGACACAGGCGGTGTCGTCCGTCAGGGCTGCCTCGATGGCGGCGCTCGACGCGGCGCCGTCCTTGCCCACCTGAACCTCGACGTAGTGGCCATTGCCGACGCCACCGAGGTACGTCTCGGTCACCTTGCGATAGTCCGGGTGCACGCAGCCGCTCACGAGCACGCGGTCTCGCTTCGTAAGGCGCCGAGCCATCTGGGCGCCTTCGGCCGTCGCGCTGGCGCCGTCGTACATGCTGGCGTTCGCGAGCGGCAGCCCGTAGAGCTCGCTCACGATGGTCTGAAACTCCCAGATCGCCTGCAGCGTGCCCTGCGCGACCTCGGGCTGGTACGGGGTGTAAGCCGTGTAGAACTCGCTGCGGAGGAGCAGCTGGTCGACGGCGGGCGGGATGTGATGCGCGTACGCGCCCGCTCCCAGGAAGGAAAGCATGCCCGCGCCGCCGTTCTTCGCGGCGAGCGACGACAGGTGCGCCATGAGCGACACCTCGTCGAGGGCAGGCGGCACCGACAGCTCGCCCTCGAAGCGCACCTCGGCAGGGATGGACGTGAAGAGCTCGTCGACCGATGCCTTGCCGATGACGGCGAGCATCGTGGCGATCTCCTCCTCCGTGTGGGGGAGGTAACGCATCATCAGTGAGCGGACTCCGCTACCAGGGTCTTGTAGCGAGCGGCGTCCAGCAGCTCGCCGTCGTTCCCGGACGGCTTGATCACCACCATCCAGCCCTCGCCCCAGCAGTCCTCGTTGACGAGCTCGGGCTTGTCCTCGAGCACCTTGTTCACCTTCACGACCTTCCCGCTGACGGGAGCGAACAGATCGCTCAGCGTCTTCACGCTCTCGATGGTGCCGAAGGCCTTTCCCGCCGTCACGGTGTCGCCCTCCTTCACGTCGATGTTCACCAGGGTGATGTCACCGAGCTGGTCGACTGCGAACGCGGTGATGCCGACGACGAGGTCACCCTTGTCCTCCTTGGCCCACTCGTGGTCCTTCGTGTAACGGCGGTCGTCCTTCACGTCGGTGGCTGCGCCCATCGTCATTCTTCCTTTC
>CAYUAW010000072.1:17839-18939 GCA_964442485.1 uncultured Polyangiaceae bacterium | reverse complement strand
ACGATGGTCGCGTCGATGTCGCGACCGCGGCAATCGACGACGATGCCGGTGCCCGTCCTTGCCGTCGCAACGGGCACGTACCCGAGCCCGATGCTCTTGCCGAGCGTCGGGGACGGGCCGCCGGAAGTGCACACGCCGATGACCTCCAGGGCCTTGCTCCGGAGCGGATAGCCGTGTCGCGCGACGCCGCGCCCGACCATCTCGAAGCCGACCAGTGTGCGTGATGGGCCGGACGCCTTGACTTTCGCGAGAGCGTCGTGGCCGACGAACGGCTTGTCGAGCTTGACGACCCAGCCGAGCCCGGCCTCGATGGGGTTCGTCGTCTCGTCGATGTCGTTGCCGTAGAGGGCGAGCCGTGCTTCGAGCCGGAGGGTGTCGCGCGCTCCGAGCCCGACCGGGAGGATGCCGTGCGCCTCTCCTGCGTCGAGCAGCGCCTTCCAGATCGTCACTGCGTCGTCGTTCTGGCAAAAGATCTCCACGCCGTCCTCTCCGGTGTACCCGGTGCGAGCGACGATGGCCTTGCGCCCGGCCACTTCCGTCTCACGGATGCGGAAGGAGGGGAGGGACTTCGCGACGTCGCTGATACCGACGCCTGCCTTCTCGAGGACGGCCAGCGCCTTCGGCCCCTGCAGCGCTAGCAGCGACGTCCCGTCGCTCGCGTCTTCGAAGCCCACTTTGCCCTTCGTGCGCTCGCGGAAGTGCCCCGCGATCTTGTCGCGGTTCGACGCGTTGCAGACGACGAGCACGCGCTCCTTCGTGAAGCGGTAGACGATGAGATCGTCGAGGATCGTGCCGCCCTCGTTGCAGCAGCACGTGTACGCTGCCTTGCCGTCTTCCAGCCGCGCAACGTGATTCGTGACGAGGCCGTCGGTGACGTCGGCGGCACCCGGGCCCTCGAGCCACAGCTCGCCCATGTGCGATACGTCGAATAGCCCCGCGCGCTCCCGGACGGCGGTGTGCTCGGCGGAGATGCCGGAGTACTGGACGGGCATCTCGAAGCCGGCGAAAGGCACGAGGCGCGCTCCCAGGCGCACATGCTCGGCGTGAAGCGGCGTACGGCGTAGCTCTTCCATTTCCCGCTCGGTACTGTGGATCAGGCC
>CAYUAW010000072.1:0-17739 GCA_964442485.1 uncultured Polyangiaceae bacterium | reverse complement strand
GAAGCGGCGTACGGCGTAGCTCTTCCATTTCCCGCTCGGTACTGTGGATCAGGCCTAGGGACAACAGGCGAAACGAGGCCAGCAGGTGTTCGAACGGCGCCGGGCACGGGCACGGGCACGGGAACGTGCACGCGCACAGGGCAGAGTTGCCTACCGCTGGTGCGCCGGGTCGAGGGGCATGCCGTTCGGCTTGTAGCCCGCCGCCTTCCACTTGTCGGCTTCGGACAGGGTCGGGTCCGGCTTCTTCGTCGGGATGGGGGTGACGTCGTGCATCACGACCTCCGTCGCGTCGCCCGCGGAGATCACCTCGATGCGGTAGAGCCGGGTCGGATCGCCGCCGAGGACGTGCACGGCGGAGAAGACGGTACCGACGGCGCCGAGCTCGACGCGCTTCACGTCGACCCGGTCGCGCAGGTAGTTCGAGACGTCCTCGGCGTGGAGCGGGCCCGTCGCGTGCGCAACGCCGTCGAAATTCGCGGACACGTGCATGCCCCGCGGCAGCACGAGACCGTGGAGCGTCTCGCTGCCGGGCGCGAGCTCTCCGGGCGCGAGTCGATCGAGGGGCGGCGCGCTCGGTGCGACGCTGGCGACAGGGGCGCCCTCGTGCGCGTGCCGACGGCACGCCGTCGAAAGCGACGCCGCGCCGAGCGCGAGCGCGCAGGCGCCGGCGGCGCCTATTCGATGATGGGCGCCCACGAGTCGAGCCGTGCTGCCGCCTTGGGCGAATCCAGCTTGATGACGGTCGTATCGACCGTGTTGCCTACCGACGTGGAGCCGGAGCCGGCGCTGTTGTTGCCCGTGCCACCGCTCTTCTGGATCACCAGCTCGAATTGACCGGTCTTCGTGGCGGTCGTTGCGGTCGCACTGCCATAGCCGAGGATAGCATCCGTGGACGTCGCGGCCGCCGGGGCGTTCTTGGAACTGCACGACGGCCTCTGGCGCAGGGCGAGGCCCGAGACCACCTGGTTCTTTTCCGACTGCGGGAAGCCCGTCGCGACGACGGGGTCGCTGCCGCCGGGGTTGCCGGACTGGGTGTGAATGTAGTCGAGCCCCCAGACGGTGCTCGTACCGATGTCCGTGCAATCCAGGTTGACGCTCTGGAGGAACGTCGTGAAGTAGAGGTTCTTGTTGAACAGCGTCATCGGGCCGAGCACGCGCTCGCCTCCAGTGTACGCCTGGGTCCAGTTGAGCTGGGCCTGGAAGTTCGTCACGCCGGCACTGGAGACAACGGCCTCCGTCAGCGACGCCACGTAGTTCGGCGGCGCGTTGGGGTCGGGGGTGAGGTTGTCCTGGTCGCCGGTCGAGAAATTCACGGTGATCTGGCCGTTCTGATCGACGCTGAGCACGGGCGGCGTCTGGATGGGCTGTCCGATCGGATTGGTGCGCCCGTCGAACGGATCGAAGAACACGTTCATGGACCACTTGGCCGGATCGGGATTCGAGACGTCCACACGCCAGAGGCGTCCCTCCGCGTCGCCAACGAAGATCCGATCGGCGGGGACCCCGGTGCCCGGTGGGTACGCGACCGGCTCACCGATGATCGGCGCGGCGATGTTCAGATCATGGGGGTTGCCGTTCGCGTCGAGAGCGTAGTTCGTCACCCTCGACCCGCTCCCGGTCGGGAAGGCGATGGGCTGGGTGACGCCGGCGGGACGGAACGTCCGGATGATCTCGCCCGTGTCGAGCTTCACGATGGTGAGCGAGCGGGCTGCGAGGGAGTTCTTCGACGTGCCGTTCGCATCGTAGCAACGTAGCAACGAGCGGAATGGCACGCTGCCATTCTTGAGGGGAATGGCCGTCGCAAAGTCATTCGCGGCGGAGCAGGTGGCAGTGACGGACGTCGGGGCGTCTCCGAGGCCACCCGGCAGCACGGCGACCGAGACCAGGCGGACCGGCTCCGGTGACTGCTTCGTGTCCATGTACACGCTCGTGATGAGCGGCGTGGTGCTCCCCTTGCCGAAGAGCTGATTGCCCTGGTCGTCCGTGGAGAGCTGCCACAGGAACTTCGGGCCCGTCGTGGTCGGGTTGGAGGCGTCGACGGTCGGCTTGGTGATGTCGAGGGCGAAGTACGCTCCCCGCTTCGAGCCGAACCCCTGAACCACGATGGTGCGGAAGCTATGCGTCTCGCTCGCGGTCGCGTCCGGCGACGCTTTCCGCTCGAACCGGTACGGGTAGTCGTTCGACAGCTGGCGATTGCCGCCGACGGTGACCGGGACGTCCTTGATGACTGGCACGCCGTCGAGCGCCGGGATGCGGTTCAGGGTGGGCGTGTTGGTCCCGGGGTACATCGAGGCGATCTGCGGCAGGATCGCCGGCGGGATGAACGACCACTCCTCGTTGTTCTTGTTCGACGTCACCTGGTGCGCGCTATCCGTGGGGTCGCCCGGAGCGACACGGAACGCGTGGAAGAACCCGTCGTTGCTCGACGTGTACAGGATGCTGTCGCGGTGGAAGAGGTCCGCCGCGAACTGCAGGTAGGTATCGTCCTGGACGAACTCGTTGGGCTGCCCGACCCGGAACTGAGGAGTCGAGTGGAAGATATCGCCGATGACGTTGCAGCCGAGCACCGGGTCGCAGCGGCTCTTGGGCGTCGCGGTCGGCACGCCGACGAGCCAGTCGATCAGCTGCTTGCTGCACGTGGCCGGCGCCACTGGTTGCGCGACCGTGCCGCAGGTCGTGGTGGTCACTTTCAGCGAATCCGGATCGAGGTCGCCGGCGAGATTGGCGGGGTTCTCGTAGTGAGTCTGCGCGCCCGTGTAGTGACCGAGGCCGTCATCGATGGTGCTCTCCAGCAGCGGTCGCATCGACCATGTGGCCTCGCGGCGCGTGGTGTTCGGCACGACCGCGGGCTGCACGCTGAAGACGAGCCGATCGTTCGCCGCGGGGTTGATGTTGACGTTCGCGATGAAGTCGTCGCCCTTCCCGGGGTCCACGGGCTCCACCGTCGAATCCAGGTCCGTGTTGCACGTGATCCTCTGCCTGTCGAGGACGCCGTTCCAGAGTCCGGTCCTCGTCACGCTTGCGCCGCTCGTGAACTGGTAGCCAGATGCCTTGTTGGTGTCGCTCGCGACCGACGAGCTCGACACCGCCTGCGTGCGATTCGCGGTCTTCGTGATGACGCCCTGGAACACCTGCGACAGCACGGAGCGGAGCTCGGCCGGGTTCTTCGGGAAGACGGCGTGATCGGCCAGCGGCATGTTCGGCGCTGCCGGTGGCTTGCCGCGCAGGGCGACGGGCGTGCCGTTGTAAGCGATGTTATTCAGCGTGCAGCACGCCTTCAGCGCCGGATCGCTGGGTGGCGGGGTGCATAGGGCGAGGTCCATCGTGCTGCAATCGATGGGGGTGGCGCCCGCGCTGACGGTGCTGAGCGCGAAGCCGACGACGAACGTGCGTACCGCGGGGTTCGCGGTCGAGGTGACGAGGTCGTTGGCGATGTCCTCGGGTTTGTCGTAGGGGCAATTGGCGCTCGAGAGGCCACTCTCGCACGACGGCCGCAGGTCGGTGTTCGGCACGCCGTCCGTCAACAGCACGATGTAGTCCGGTCGGCAGCTCTTGGCGACCAGGGGGTCGGTGGAGGGCCCGAACGTTTGCCCGCTGTTCAGCGGATCGGTGCTGTTGTCGTACCAGAAGAAGTTCCGCGCGTCGTCGAGCATGCCGGCGATGGGGGTCGCGCCGTACGGTCGAGTCGCGAGGAGGATCTGCTGGATCCACTCGTTGCGCTGCGTTCCGTCCTCCGCGGAGGGGCCGAACGCGACCATGCGTCCCTCCCAGGGGGGCGCCGCGGCGTTGCGCCCCCCGACCTCGAACGCCGAGGGAATGTTGCAGTCGGCCGGCGTCCCGACACAGCACCCCGTCGGATCGCTCGCGCCGCCGGACTTGCACTCGGCGGGGCCGCCGACGCGCTTGCAGCGCGAAGGGGTCGACAGGTAGTAGCTCCAGGTACCCTGCATGCCGTTCTGGTAGACCGCGCTCCCGCCGATGACGCCCGTTCCCGGGTCGGGGTGCGTGTCGAAGGTCATCAGCCCGAAGCGGATGAGCCCGTCGAAGGCGTCGAGGAGCCCGTCCGTCTCCTGCGAGAAATGGCACTGCGGATCGAGCAAGCTCGTCGCGCCGCCCTGGTAGCTGCCGAGCGTGATGCCGGTGCCCTGGAACGGACGGAACCCGATGGAGCTGGTCGGAAAAACGTAGGGCGTATTGAGGGGCGGAAGCACGCCGGGGCCCGGCGCGCACTGCGCGCTCAGCGGCCGGTGATAGGCGTCGGAATATCCGAGATCGTACGGCGGATCCGCGGGGCTGAGCTGGTACTCCGTGGAGAAGCCCGATGTGGCGTCGCGCGGCTGGGCGTAGCAGCTGTAGTTGTCGATCGTGCCGGAGAGCGTCTCCACCAGCTCGATCCACCGGCTCTTCTCGTTCGTCGCCTGGGTCGCGGTGTTCGGGTTCGTGGGGTCGCAGACCGGCGACACGTCGCCGGACGATTTCCATTCCATCGATCCGGACGTATCCACGAGCAGGAGCACGTTCGGCTGCTGCGCGACGACGTCGGGGCCCTCGGTCTGTGCGTGTGCGGTCGTGGCGAGGAGAGCGATGCTCCCGAGCGCCGCGGCCAGCCTGTTGTGACGTAGGTTCCTCATTGTGGGATGTAGCTGATGTAGCCGCGTAGCCATTGCTTCTCGGAGGCGCGCGTGACGGTGGCCGTGCATTCCTGGCCCGCCAGCGCGAACGGGCTCAGGCTCGCACTGACGGTGAGCGTGTCCTGGGTGAGCTGCAGGGGCATGCCGGGCATCGCCTTCGGCGCCGGGCGGTGATCCGTGGCCTCCACCCGGACGGACGCGGTCACCGCCTGATCGGTGGGGCTATCGGGCCGGTTGAGCGCGCCGAAGAAGCCTTCGGGGTCGGACGACAGGCTCGAGTTGTCCATGGTGGCGAGGCGCACGGTGTCGTCTTTCGTCATCACGACGCAGAAGTCGGAGGTGTTCAGCGGCAAGAGGGGGTTCAGCTGCTTCGAAGCGAGGCAGTTGGCGCTGGTGGTCACGGCCTGCAGGTAGGTCGACGTGTCGTCCGCGATCGTCGCGATCCGCAGGTTCGTCGCGAGCTCCGCCAGGTAGAACGTGCTGGCCGCGCGCCGGCTGTAGCCGGAGCTGAGCTGGGCGAGGCTCGTCGCGTGCATCGCGAAGACGCCGATCGCGGTGAGCAGCGTGACCACGAGCACGACGACGAATAGCGCGGCGCCGCGCTCGTCCGTTCTTCGCCTCACAGCCATGCGACGCCTCGCTGGTTGCGGATCGCGACGTCCGTCTGCACGGTGCGCACGCGCGCGAAGGGGGCCTTGCCGGCGCCGCCGAGACCGATGCGGAAGAGCCCCGGGCCGATGAGGGCTACCGGTGTGTCAGCCAGGCGATCCGCTTCGCGGGACCGCACGCTGAGCCGAGCCCGGATGCCGCGGATGCGCTGCGGTCCGTAGGTCGGGCCCATGGAGGTCGTGTCGCCGGCCCAGGCCGTGGTCGTGGTTCCGGGCGCGAGCGACACCAGCTGTTCTAGCTGGTCGCCGGTGGCGCCGGCCGCGACCTGCGAGATGGTGATCCCGAAGCTCAGATCGACGGCGAACTCCGAGACGATCTCCGCCGAGTCGGTGATGGGGTTGCCGCCGGTGTCGAGCTCTTCGCGCACGAGCTCGGTGCGACCGACGTCGGTGGTCGGGATCGCGCCGGGCCCGGCTCCTGCCTGGAACAGCGGCGCGAACCGGGGCTCGGCGCTCATGTCCTTGATCGAGTAACGGATGATGTTCACCACGTTCACCGTGTGGAGGGCGCCCGTTCCCATCACGCCGCACTTCAGGTTCGTGTTCGAACCGCGATAAAGAAGGCCCGGGGCGGTCGCTTTCAGGAGGATCGTCGGGTAGTCACCGCCGGCGGTGTCCTCGATCGTGCCGTATTGCTCGTTGCCCTCCGGGTCCACGATACGCAACGCCCGGCCTTTTCCGAAGACCGTGAGCAGGAGCGCCTTCTGCGTCTCCGGCGTCACCATGCTCGAGTAGCCGAGCCGCGCGAGCCCGCCAAACTTCGTCTCCAGCTGGACGACGTGGTTCGTCCCGTTCGAGAAGATGGCGTGCGTCGGAAAGGAATCCGACGAGGCGTAGCTCCCGGCCAGGGTGATCTGATCCGGCGCGATGCCGTTGGCCTGCTGCACGGGCAGCGTGGCGATGTTGGTCGGTTCGATGAGGATACCGGCGAGGTGCGTCAGGTAAGTGGGCCAGGTCGCATCCCACGCCCCGCAGCGCTTCGGGTCGTGCCGAAGATTCGGCGACGTCAGGAACGACGCTCGCTCGAGGTCGAGCCGCAGGCGCTCGAAGCCGACGACCGAGCTGAGCGTCGCGTTGCTCATGCGTGCCTCGGACTGGTAGAGGCCCGTCGCCTGCTTCGCGAGCATGAACACCGCGACGGAGACGAAGAGCCCGCCGGTGAGCGCGACCATGAGCTCCACCAGAGTGAACCCCCGTGAACGGTTCCCGGCTGCGTCCCGGCGTCGGCGTGCGAGGCGACTCATAGCAACCCCGCCGGGGCCTGGGCGATGGAGGTCGTCAGATAGACCACGTGAAAGGCGCCGAGGTTCGGGCCGAGTATCGCGTCCGTCACGGCGCAGAGGTTTGCGCGGGCAGTTGCCGGCAGTGACGTGGTGGCGTTCTCGGCCGGCCAGAAGACGCGGATCTGCGCGCGGATCACGCCGTTGCCGCCTGTCGTGTTGTGGAGGTAAGCGAAGCGGAGGTGCGTGCAGAATCGGATCAACGAGGGGCTCACGTTCGGATCGATGGGAGCCCCGAGGGCGCCGAACCCGGGTCCGAAATTCCGCAGCGCGCTGTAGTCGGGGACGAACCAGTCCACCGTCGTGCCCGGAGTCGCGAGCTTGATCCACGTGGTGTTGGGGAGCGTCGGCGCGCCGGTCTGGGTGAGTGTCCAGGTCGACCCGTCGATCGCGAGCTGATCCGCCCAGCCTTCCGCGATGCGGGCGGCCAGCGCGAGATCCTTCGCGTGCCGGTTCGACGAGACGGCGACCTTCTGCATCGCGATCACCCCGCTCGCGCCGATCGCCAGGACCGCGAGCGACATCACGAGCTCGACGATCGTGTAGCCGCGCCGTGCGGCGCGCCGGAGACGAACGCCAATCATAGGGCGAGCCTCGCGATGCCCGTGGGGAGGACGAGCACCGTGCGGGTCAGGGCGTCGGCGGCCGGGCTGCCGCTGTGACCGAGCGAGCGGAACACCTGGAACTGCGGGATGCCCGCCATCGGCGTGAACGGGCCGGAGGTGCCGTAGCGGACATATGCGCGCCCGAGCGGCGTGAAGCAGAGGTCCATGAGGGAGTCCGATGCGGTAGACCCGACCTCCGGAGTGAGGCGCGCGTACACATCGCCGAGCCCCGGCTCGTTGCCAATATCGATGGACTCGATGGTCCGGTTCTGGGTGGTGCCCGCAGTCGTCCAGTCGACGAACGCGCAGTTCGACACGGGGCCGAGCGCACAGGGGCTCGTCTGCGTGCCTCCCACGAGGCCTTCCTTCGTGATGAAGGTGCCCTGGCCCGCGCCGCTGCTCTTGTCGAAGCGCACCAGGATCGCGCCGCCCTCTCCCATCGCGCGGATGCGCGCCTGCTGATACGTGAGGGCGATGCGCTGAGCGGCCTCGTGGATGCGCCGGTTCTGCAGCTGGATCGTGACCTGCGGCATCGCCATCGCGGCGAACACGCCGATGATGATCACGACGACGGTGAGCTCGATGAGCGTGAACCCTCTCTCTCGAGCACGGACGCTGAGGGCGCCTGGCGATGAGGGGGCGAACGGGGGCTTCGGGCGGTTCACGGGCTTGCCCTTCGCACAGCAAGTGCCGTGCCGTTTTGCGGAGGTCGACAATCTCGAATTCCTCTTTGATTTCGATATGCCTGGACCCCAGGCTGGTAGCAAGGATTGCGGCGGTCTGAAATGATTGCAGAGCTCGCCGACGTCTCCCTACGGACGCCGACACCGTCGCGCGGGGACGCTCTCGAGTCGCGCAGAACCCGTCCCGGAGTGTCCTTGCGATCCGACCCGGGCGCGGTCTATTCGGGCGAGCCATGAAGGGCTCTTCGTCGCTCTGGGCCGTCGCGTTTCCCTGTCTCGTCGTGCTCGGCTGCAAGCGCGACGACGAGGGCGAGAAGGGCGCAGCGCCTCCTCCCGTCGCGAGCGCGAAGCCCGGGGTGTGTGCCGCTGGCGGCGGGACCGACACCGACACAGCTTCGGCTGCGTTCTTCCCGCGCGCCATCGACGCCTATTGCCTCGATCCGAACGGCGACACGCGCGCTTACGGCGAAGGGGCGAAGGGGACCCTCGACGACGTTTGCACGCAGCAGCTCGACGGCGAATGCGACGTCTACAAGTCATACGGCCTGAAGCGGCTGGTCAGCATCCGGTACGTCGATGGCGCGGGCTCGCCGGGCGCCGTCGCCATCACGCTGTCGCGCTTCGCGACGAAGGAGGGCGCGTTCGGTTTCTACACCAAGCGCGTCGTGGCTGACGGCGATCCCGCGCGCGTCACGCTCACGGCGCTTCCCGCCGGCGCCGCGGCCGCTCTCGGCAGCGGCGTCGCCTACGTCTTCCGGAGCGACTACCTCGCGGAGCTCTCGTACACCAACGAAACGGAGAGCCCCGATCAGATGCGCGAGAGCGGCAAGCGCGTGCTCCCCGGCCTGGCGAAGGCGATCGGCGAGCACCTGCCCGGCGACACGACGTTGCCTGCCGCGGTGCTGCTCCTGCCCGCCGAGCACCGGCTGCCCATGGGCGTCTCCTACGCGGTGGACGACCTGCTGCGCCTCTCCGGGGTCGGCGGCGGCGCGATGGGCTTCTACGCCGACGGCAGCAAGCGCTGGCGCGTCGTCTCGCTGGTCCGCACGGACGATGATGCCGCGAGCGACGTCCTCGAAACGCTCCGGAAAGCGCACCACGCTACCGTGCTGAAGGACGTGCTGTTTCCGGCCGTCGTCGCGTCGGCCCAGCACGACGATTCCCCGAAGACGGAGTGGGTATTCGGTCGGCGGGGCAGCAAGGTCTTCGGCGTCGGCGACGAGGAGCTCGTGCTCGGCGAAGGCAAATCGAAGGAGGACGAGTCGCGCGCGAAGGAGACGCGGGACGAAAAGCTCGCCATCCTGAAGAAGCTCGTCTCCGGTTAGTGTGGCGAGTCCGTGGTTCGCTGGGGAAATGAGAGCGGCGCCCGGTCGGGCGCGGGCCTCTTGCCGCTCGAGGATCGGGTGATACGTTTGTAGGAGATGCACTTCGCACTCCCGGAATCGCACGAGACGCTGCAGCGGATGGTGCGCGAGTTCTGCGAGGCGGAGGTCGCGCCACGCACGAAGGCATGGGACGAGGAAGAGCGCTTCCCGCGCGAGCTCGTGCCCCGGCTCGCCGAGCTCGGGCTGCTCGGCATCCGCATCCCGGAGGAATACGGCGGGGCCGGCATGGATACCCTGGCGTACGCCCTCGTCGTGGAGGAGTGCGCGCGCGTGGACGGGTCGCTCTCCCTCACGGTGGCTAGCCACAACGGCCTCGGGACGAGCCACATCCTGACGTTCGGGGACGACGCGCAGAAGCGCCGCTACCTGACGAAGGCGGCAGCGGGGGAGTGGCTCGCGGCGTGGGCGCTCACCGAGCCGGGTTCGGGTTCGGACAGCGCTGCGGTGCAGACTACCGCGGTGCGCGACGGCGCGGGCTGGGTCCTGAACGGCACGAAGATGTTCGTGACGCAGGGGTCAGTCGGCGGCTTCTGCGTCGTCCTCGCGCGTACGAACAAGGCCGTCTCCGCCCAGCGCGGGATCACCGCGTTCGTCGTCGAGCACGGGACGCCCGGCTTCGCGGCGAGCCGCGACCTCGAGAAATACGGCTGCCGCTCCAGCGATACCGCGGAGGTGTCGCTGGTCGACGTGCGCGTGCCCGACGAGGCGCGAGTCGGCCAGGTCGACGCGGGCTTCTACGACACGATGCGCATCCTCGACCGGGGGCGCGTGTCCATCGCCGCCATGGCGCTCGGGCTCGGCCGCGGAGCGGTGGCGATGGCGACGAAGTACGCGGGTGAGCGCGCGGCTTTCGGCAAGCCCATTGGTCGATTCGACGCCGTCCGCCAGCTGCTCGCGACGTCTCGGGCGGAGCTCGACGCGGCCGCGCTCCTCGTCTACCGGGCGGCGGTCCTGGCCGACAGCGGCGCGCGCTACTCGCGCGAGGCTTCCATGGCGAAGCTCTATGCGAGCGAGGCTGCGACGCGCGCGTGCAATCGCGCCCTCCAGGTGCACGGCGGCTACGGCTACACTCGCGAATTCGCCGTCGAACGCCACCTGCGCGACGTGAAGCTCTGCGAGATAGGCGAGGGGACCAGCCAGGTGCAGCGCATGGTGATCGCCCGGCACGTGATCGCGGGCTGAGCGGCGTTCAGTGCGCCGACGTGGCCGGCGCGGGCGTCGTCACCGGCACGTCCGCCGCCGTGGGGCCCCTGTGCTTAGGCGACAGAACGCCCAGAAACCCGAGGAGCCCGTACACGACCAGGCCCACCAGCACGGCCCACGGCGTCCACCAGTAAGGATCCTTGCCCTTGCTCGTCTCCGCTCCGCTCATCGACGAGAACCCTATCACCAAACGAGCGTTGCGTGCCCGGTGGCGACCGGCGCATCCGTACCGCCGGCGTACGCCTTGAACACCACCTCGTCGGCGACTCGGTAGCCGATGGTCCTGAGCGATTCACCGGGCGACACCGGCTTCCTGAACTGTGCCGTGATCGAGGCGAGCTTCGCAGCATCCCCTGCGCACAGGCATCGGATGAGGGCGCGCGCGATGAACCCGTACGTGGCAAGACCGTGCAGGATGGGTCCGCCCGCGAACCCGACCGATCTGGCGAACTCCGGGTCGGCGTGCAGCGGGTTCGAGTCCCCAGAGAGCCGGTAGAGAAGCGCTTGCTCAGGGAGCGTCGTCTCCTGGTGCTCGAACGCCGGCGGTGTTCCCTCCGGGACCCTGGGCGTCGAGGACTTCGGCGGGTGCGGTCCCCCGAAGCCTCCGCCGTCGCGGAACAGGAGCTGCCACTCCGTCCGGCACACGAGGTCACCGTCGATGCGGCTCTCGGTGCTGCATAGCATCTGGACGAGCCGCTTCATGTCGTACACTCCGTCGATGCGCGCGGTGGTGACGAAGGTGCCCTCCGGCGGAAGCTGCTTCACCGCTTCGAGCGTCTGCGCGCCGTGCACCATCGACGCGATGTTGCCGCCGCTCTTTCGCAGCAGCTCGAAGACCGGCTCGAAGGCGGGCACCACGCCGAAGGTCGGGTACACCCTGGGTCCCCGGCCCTCGTACAGGTAGTCGAGCTCGTCGACCTTCGCGCCGATCCCGAGCGCGTACAGGATCACGTCGCGCGGGCGATACGAGAGCTCGTGGGGCGAGGAAACGAGCCCCGTGCACGAAGCGTCGAAGGTCATGCAGGCGCCACGGTTAGCGGGCGTCCACCGACGAGTCAACGGCGGTATGGCTCCAGGTTCTCGCTTTTCTCGGGGTCGGTTCCGTGTGAGGCTCTCCGGAACGAACGGTGCACAAGGGGATCCTGGACGCGCTCTTCACCGAGCTGTCCGCAGAGCACGAGTCGCTCCTCGGATGGGCTGTCGCGTGGGCTCGCGTCCTGCCCACGCTGTTCATCGTTCCGGCGTTCGGGCTGGGCCTCTTGCCGCCATCGCTGCGTGCAGCGATGGCGCTCGCCCTCGTCGTCGGGGTCGCTCCCGCGCTCGTCCCAGCGCCAGCCGCCCTGGCTGCGCCGTGGCCGGCACTGCTCGCCGCGGAAGCGCTGCGCGGAGTACCGATCGCGCTCTCGGCGGCGATCTCGCTGTGGGTGGCGACGGTCGCGGGCGGCGTCGTCGACGCTGCGGGGCGCGGCACGCGGCCGTCCGCCGAGGCCGGTCTCTTCGGTCCGCGGTCGACGCCGCTCGCGACGCTGTTCGGGCTCGGTGCGGCCATCGTGTTCCTCGGCAACGGCAGCGCAGCGCGGCTCGTCGCTCGCCTCGGGCGCGAAGGAGTCTTCACGACGGGCGCGCTCGAGCGGGCCGCGCTCGACCTCTCGGCGGGCATCGGGCTCGGCGCGAGCATCGGCGCGCCAGTGCTCGTCGCGGCCCTCGCCGCGGATGTGGCAAGTGGAATTGTCGCAAGAGAGCGTGCGGCTCTGTCGCTGGAGCATTTCTTCCCGCCGCTCCGGACGCTCTTCGTGCTCGTTGCGACCGCCGCGCTGCTCGACCGGATGCTCGAAGCAGTGGTGCTGCTGGCGCCGGGCTCTCCCTGATCTCAGAACACCAGCCGCGACCGGTACGCCATGGTCAAGCTGACGTCGATCGCGGTGATGCGCCCCTTCAGTGAGGCCTCGTCGCCAAAGGGGCCGCGCAGTGGCGTTTGCGGCAAGAACCAGTTCGAGTAGCGACCCCAGGCCCCGAGGACCCAGTGCTCGGCGATCTCGTAGTGAAGGCCTGCTGCAGCGCCGATGGTGAAGCCTTCCGTCAGCAGCACCGCGCTGCGCGGCCCGGGCATCGCGAAGTCGCCCAGGCCCTTCTGCACCTGGAAGATGTCGTTGACGACGCCGAGGCCGGTGGTGATGCCGACGAACGCCTCGAAGTGGTCGCGGATCGGGATGAAGTAACGGCCCGTCACCTCGATGGAAAGATAGCGCCGCGTGTGATCGCGCGGGACATCCGGCGGATCGTTGTGCGGCGCGTCCGTGCTGGACGTGATGCCGAGCATCGCGCCGGCACCCGCGGCGAAGTTGCCGCGACGGAACATGGGCCACGCGCTGACCACGAGGCTGCTGTCGCCCTTGCCGCAGCCGGCCTGGCTCTCGATGCAGACCCGCGCGCCGGGCAGGGTGAGGTAGCCCACGCCGAACTCTGCCATGCCGTGCGTGACGCCCGACTCGTCGCGGTCAGCGCGCAGCACATCGGGCTCGCCGGCCACAGCGGTCGTCGCTGCCGTCAGAAAGAGCAACAAGACGGACGAGAGATGAACGACGGGCCGCATCAAGACGTCCTCGTGCCGAGATCGCGCAGCGTCTTGCGCGTCACCGAGCTGGAGAGCGGCGTGGGCGCGCCGTCGGAGCGCACGCTCGGCGCGCCGAGCAGCGTGGCGCGCTGCATGAGCGCGCCCACGTCGAGCCCGCTCGCGCGGGCCGCGTCGACCAGGCTCCGCCCGAAGGCGCGCGCATCGGCGGAGCGCTCACCGGGGCTCTTCGCGAGGTTCGTCTCCAGGAGGCGCGCGAGAGGCTCCGGCACGCCGCGCCCCTGGCCCTCCGAGCGGACGTCGGGCGGCGCCGCCTGGGCGTGCTGGATCAGGACGTCGACGGGGCCCTTGCCGGTGAACGGCGGCCTGCCCGCGAGACACTCGAACAGCACCGTCGCGATCGAGTACACGTCACCCGGCGGCCCTACTCGATCGCCGCGCGCGCTCTCCGGACAGGCGTAGAGCGCCGTGCCGAGGATCGCGCCGGCGTGTGTCGCGATCGAGCTGTCCGCCTCGCCGACGCGCGCGACTCCGAAGTCGAGCACCTTCACGAAATCCGGGTCGGCTCCGACATGGACGAGCATGACGTTCTCCGGCTTAAGATCGCGGTGCACGATGTCCTTCGCGTGCGCCTCGCCGAGCGCGTCGCAGATGGAGAGCACGACCGCGAGCGCGCGCGGCAGCGGAAGCGCGCCCTCGGTCGCCGCGAGCGCGGAGCGCAGCGTGAGGCCGTCCAGAAACTCCATCACCAGATAGGGCTCCGCGGCGGACTGCCCCGGGCTCGGGTCGAGCTCACCCGAGCCGTGGACGGTGACCAGGTTCGGGTGGGAAAGGCCTCCGGCGACACGGCCCTCTCGCAGGAAGCGCGCCACCAGGTCGCGCCGCTTCATGTGCTCGCGGTGCAGAACCTTGACGGCGACGGGCCGTCCGATGTCCGGCTGCGATGCGCGATAGACGCGGCCCATCGAGCCAATCCCGATGAGCCGCTGCAGGTGCAGCTTCCCGCCGATGTGCAAGCCGAGATAGGGGTCGCCGAGCGCCTCGGGTTTGCGCGCGGCGAGAGGGGCGCCGTCCCGCGGACAGAAGAGCGCCTCGCTGCCGTAGGCCTCGCCGCAAGTCGGGCAGGTACGGCGCGCTTCGCCCATGCCGACACATGCTAGCACTCACGAGCCCGAGCGCGCCTGTCGGCTTCGCGGCTCGGCCGAACATCGGGGTACGCATTTGCCGGCCGAAGGATAGTGCATCGATTCATTCGAATCGATGCACGTCATGACAGTCCGTACTCGAGTCAGAATGCGCCCAGGCGCAGGTAATTTCGAGGCCCTCGCCCGTCGGGGGCCTCGAAATTACCCATCGCTTCAATGGACTCGAGGTACTACGCTCCGGGCCGTGCACGGTAGCTACTCCGACATCGGAAGGAAGCTCGTCCTCTACCTCGTGACGATGCTCCTCTCCCTGACCGTCCACGAGTTTTCGCATGCGCTCGTGGCAGATCGCCTCGGAGACGACACCCCCCGCAGGCAGGGGCGCCTGACGCTCTCGCCCCTGGCCCACTACGACCTGTGGGGCACATTTCTCATCCCGATCATCGCAATCCTCGCAGGGGGCATCCCCTTCATCGGCTGGGCCCGGCCCGTCCAGACGGATCCGGGTAAGTACACACGCCGTCTCTCCATGCGAAATGGCCATCGGCTGGTCGCCTCGGCCGGCCCCTTGTCGAACCTGCTGCTCGCCATCGTTTCGATGGGGCTTCTGACGGCGCTCGTACGGACGGGGTTGCTCGTCAGCGGCGGCGGGACGGCCAGCGCGTTCGCGTTCCTGCTCGCCTCCATGGTGCAGGTGAATCTCGGGCTTTGCGTGCTGAACTTCCTGCCGCTGCCGCCGCTCGATGGCGCGCGGCTATTGCCCCGCCGGCTCGACGGGTTCCAGGCGGCGATCGCGCCGTATTCGTTCCTCATCATGCTCGTCGTCCTGAACGTCGGGGGCTTCCGGCGGCTCCTTTACTGGCCGGTCGGGGTCCTTGGGGCGGCGCTCCAGGCCGTGTTCGGGCTCGACGTGGGGCTCGCCTGATGGGTGATGGGGAGGACAGCCGTCCCCCGCCCGGTGCGAGTGGCGCGGAGAGCGAGGGCGCCGGGGGGCCGGGCATCGCGAAGGCGCGCGTCTCCGAGGTCGTGCCGCGGGACGCGGTGCCGGAACTGGGAGCCACGACCGGATATCGCGTCGCGCTTCCGGCGTTCGAGGGGCCGCTCGATCTGCTCCTGCATCTCATCCAGAAGCACGAGCTCGACATCCTCGACATCCCCATCGGCTTCATCACGGAGAAGTACGTCGAGTACATCCTCATGATGGACCAGGTGAACATCGACATCGCGAGCGAGTACCTCGTGATGGCCGCGACGCTCGCCCACATCAAGTCGAAGATGCTTCTGCCGACGCCTCCTGCAGATCAGGACGAAGCGGAAGAGGAGCAGGAGGATCCTCGCGCCGAGCTCGTGCGCCGGCTCCTCGAGTACCAGAAGTACAAGCTCGCGGCCGAGCAGCTCGGCGGCCGATCGGTGCTCGGTCGTGACGTGTTCGTGCGCGGCAGCACCGAGGCGGTCGACGAGGGGCCGGCGCCGCTGGCGTCGCTCAGCTTGTTCAAGCTCATCGACGCCTTCGAGTCGATCCTGAAGCGCGTCCAGCAGCACCAGGGTCACCAGATCGACTTCGAGCGGATCAGCATCACCGATCGCATCAACCAGCTGAGCGATATCCTCCGCGAGCGACCGTCGGTCGCGTTCGACGATCTGTTCGCGGCCGACCGGACTCGCGCCGACGTCATCGTCACGTTCCTCGCGCTGCTGGAGATGACGCGACTGAAGATGACGCGCATCTCTCAAGAGAGCCCCTACGCGACGATCTACATCGAGCTCGCGGTGCGCGAGGACGAAGAGCTCCCCGCTGCCCCGACCGAAGGTGAACAGGAATGAGTAAGAAGACGACCACGCGGTCGCAGAAGAAAGCCGCGCCGGAGCAGAAGCCGGCCAGGGCAAAGAAGGGCGCTCCATCGAAGGAGCAAGCGCCGGAGCAGAAGCCAGCGAAGGCGAAGAGGGGCCCGGCCACGAAGGAACCAGCGCCGGAACAGGAGCCTGCGAAGGCGAAGAGGGGCCGGGCGGCGAAGGAACCAGCGCCGGAACAGGAGCCTGCGAAGACGAAGAAGGGCCGGGCTGTGAAGGAACCAGCGCCGGAACAGAAGTCCGCAAAGGCGAAGAAGGGCGCTGTCGCAAGGGAAGTCGCGCCGGAGAAGAAGGCGGGGAAGGCGTCCAAGAAGGGCGCGGCCTCGCAGGGGGCGCCGTCGCCGAAGGTGGCGCCAGCGAAGAAGAGCTCGCCGTCGAACGACGCGGCGTCTTCGAGCAAGAAAGGCGCCGCGTCGAAGCGCGCCGCCAAGGCGCCGGAAGCGGCGCCCGGGAAGAAGAGCGCGGCGTCGAAGGAAGCCGCGAAGACGAAGGCGCCGGCGAAGGCAGCGGCGGCGAAGGGCGAAGCTGCGGCGAAGGGCGCTGCGCCGAAGCGAGCCGGGCGGGGCGCGAAGGCGAGTCTCGAGAAAGGCTCCAGCGAGCGCGAACGAAAGAGCGTCGGGGACGAGGAACCGGCTCCCGACTCGGCGGAGCGGGAGTCCACGGGTGCGCATCACGAGACGCTCGAGGTGGACGAGTCCGAGCTCCTCGGCGAGCGAGCTCCGGACCAGCCGGAAGACGGTTCGACGGGGCTGGCGGGCACGGGCGACGGCCGCGTGGCGGCCCGCGACGACGCGACGAAGCCCGCCGTCGACGCCGGTGCGCTCGACGGCGAAGAGGCGCGCGTCTACCTGAAAGGCCTCGTCGAAGCGATCCTGTTCGTCGCGGAGGCGCCGCTTTCGCCGAAGGAGATAGCGCGGGCGGCGAAGATAGACAGAAAGCGCGCGCAGGAGCTGCTCGACGAGCTGCGGGCGGAGTACGAACCGCGTGGCATCCAGATCCAGGAAGTCGCGGGCGGGTTTTGCTTTCGCTCGAGCGCGACCTACGCGGAGTACGTGCGCGGTCACCTGTCGCAGCGGCCAGTCAGGTTGTCACGTCCGCAGCTGGAGACGCTGGCCATCATCGCCTATCGTCAGCCGATCACGCGGCCGGAGATCGACGATATCCGCGGGGTGGACTCGGGGCCCGTCCTGAAGGGGCTGCTGGAGCGCGACCTGGTGAAGATCCTCGGGAAGAAGGACGAGCCCGGCCGGCCCATGCTTTACGGCACCTCAGCCGGCTTCCTGACACTCTTCAACATGACGTCGCTACAGGACCTGCCGACGCTGAAGGAGTTCACCGAGCTGTCCGAGGAGTCTCGCGTGCGCTTCGAAGAGCAGCTCGGCGAGGATGCGCCCGAGGCGCCGGTGGATCTGTCGCACCTCGAGGCGGATGTGCACCCCGTTTCCGACCCCAGCGTCTTCGACGACGAGGAAGCGCCCGACGCGAGCGCCTCGGAGGGCAGCGCGGCGGAGATCGACGCCGAGGGCTTCGGCCCCGCCGGCGAGGTCGACGTCACGCCGGACGACGCGGAAGAAGGACCGGGAAATGGCGGGCGCGGCTCCGTCGTCGAGGACGACGACGAGGCGCCAGGGGCTGCCGTGGCGGACGACGAAGACGACGAAGACGACGAAGACGACGAAGACGACGAAGACGACGAAGACGACGAAGACGACGAAG
>CAYUAW010000071.1:0-25542 GCA_964442485.1 uncultured Polyangiaceae bacterium | reverse complement strand
CGCCTTCGGCGCGCTCGCTGCGCTCGCGTTGTTCCGCTTTGATGGCTCGGGGACGACGTCGGCGTCGATGGGAATCTATTGGGGGCCTTAGCCAGCCTTGGCCCCCCGCAGCTTCGCCTTCGGCGCACTCGCTCCGCTCGCGTAGTCCGCATCTTTGATGCCTCGGGGACGACATGGGGAATCTGCTAAGAGTCGTTCGGGCGGCTTGGTTCCCCACCTAGGAGCGAAATCATGAACGAGACTCCGGTGATCGGCGTCGTCGGGGCTGGGCAGATGGGGCGCGGCATCGCGCAGGTCGCCGCTCAGGCGGGATGCGAGGTCCGCCTGATGGACACCAACGACGCGCAGGTGGACGGAGCGCTCGTTTCCATCGCGAAGGATCTCAACCGCCTCGTGGCCAAGGGCAAGCTCGGCGACGGCGAGAGCGCTCGTATCCTGGGACGGATCCACCCGACGCGCGTCTTCGGCGACCTCTCGCCCTGCGAGTACGTCATCGAGGCCGCCGTCGAGAGTACCGAGCTGAAGCTCCAGATCTTCCGCGATCTCGACACGACGCTCGCCCCCGAGGCGATGCTGGCGAGCAACACCTCGTCCATCTCACTGACGAAGCTCGCAGGCGTGACCAAGCGCCCGGAGCGCGTCATCGGGATGCATTTCATGAACCCCGTTCCCCTCATGAAGCTCGTGGAGATCGTCCGCGCGCTGCAGACCGCCGACGAGACGTACCAGGAGACGGTGAAGCTCGCGCAGAGGCTCGGAAAGACTTACGTGACGACGCGGGACATGCCGGGCTTCATCGTGAACCGGATGTTGATCCCGTTCATCAACGAGGCCTGCTTCACCCTGCAGGACGGGCTCGGCACGGTGGAGGACATCGACGAGGCCGCGCGGCTCGGCCTGAACCACCCGATGGGCCCCCTCCAGCTCGCCGATCTGATCGGGCTCGACACGTGCCTCTTCATCAGCGAGGTGCTGCAGCGAGAGTTCGGCGAGGACAAGTACCGGCCGTCGTCGCTCATGCGCAACTACGTCGCCGCGGGCTGGCTCGGTAGAAAGACCAATCGCGGGTTTTACGTCTACGCCGCCGGCAAGAAGGAGCGCCCGAGCGGCAGACCCTCGCCGCTCGATTTGAAATAGCTCCGCCGGCACGGCGACACCCCGAGCCCGTCACGGCGTGAGCAGGTCTGGACGGCAGAACGCAGTGACGCCCGTCTCCGGCGATGGCGTGCCGCCGTGCAGGAAGTAGCGACCGAGACGATGTCCCGACGCTCCGGTCTGGCCCGCCGTCGGATAGGAGACGTTTATCGCCAGATCCCAGGCGATGGAGCTGCCGGCCGCGAGATCGACGCGGGGCAGACCGAGATCCCTCGCGCTGATGAAGGCCTCCACGACGTAGCCGAACGACTTCGGATACGCGCGAAATGACGAGGAGTCCCACGACGCGGCGATCTCGGTGCCACCCGACCACACCTCGCCGCGAGCTTCGGCCTTCGAGGCGGAGCTCGGTGCCGCGACGACGAAGCGGCGTGTACCCGGGTTGTCGTAGGCCGGGGGCGCCGTGAACACGCCGTCGGCGTCCAGGAAGAGCTCCACGCCGTCGCCGAAGGACGCGGGCTCGGACGGATCCGGCGGAACGGCCGTCGGATCCGTCACGCGCACGAAGAAGTACACGCCGTTCGAACGCCACGCGACGCCGTACGAAGCGACCGCGTCAGGCGCTGAAGCGTCGCCGTCGAAGTCCGTGGGAGCGACGTCGTAGACGGGCAGCCCGCACTCCGGGAGGCCGTCGATGAACGCCGCAACGGGAAGTGCTGGCACTTCGGTGCATTCGTCGGACACCCGCTTCACCGTGGAAGCGCACGGCAGGGGGGCCGTGAGAGCGCCGTCTCCGCCAGCGTCCTCCCCGCCGCTTTGCCTTCCCGCGTCAAACCGCGGACGCGAGCCGTCCCCGACCAGGGCGCGCGCGTCGGCGGAGCCGTTTGAGCCGGAACGGAAGCCCTGCGCGCGAAGCTCGTAGCCGACGCGTCCACAGGCCGAAGTCAGCGAAAGGACCGCTGTGAACAGACCCAAGTGAGCGTTGACCAGCCAGCCAGGAGCTTGAGCCCGCATCTCCGCAAGAGAACTTATCACGGCGGGCCGCGACCGCCGCGCGCCCCGAAAACACGCACGAAACCTGGCGGTCACACCCGCCTCGTCAGACTCAAGGCGCTGTACAGCGTCGCCAGATCCGAGACCCGTCACCGCGCGAGGGGCACCGTGCATTCGCCGTTAACCGTCAACCAACCGCTGGCCGAACAGCCCGAAGTGCGCGCCTACCTGGAGAGGCACCGGAACGAGCTCCGGGTGATGCTCGAATCCCCGACGACATCCGGCATCGCGCTGGCACGGCGGCACTCGAAGGTGATGGACGGCCTTCTGTCGGCCCTTTATCCCGCGGCATTCGCGACAGCAAAGCAGCAGCGCAAGAAGTGGACGCCAGTGTTGCTCGCGGCGGTGGGCGGCTACGGCCGCCAGCGGCTCGCGTGGAAGAGCGACCTCGACGTGCGGCTGCTCACCACGGAGTCGCCCGAGCGGCTTCGCCCCGTGGCAGAGTCGATCCTGTACCCCCTGTGGGACGCTGGCGTGAGCATCGGTCATCAGGTGATCACCGTGGCGGACGCCATCGCGACCGCGCGCCACGATCTGCCGACGGCGACGGCGCTGCTCGACTCGCGCGCGATCGCGGGCGACGCCGCGGTGGGCGCTCTCCTCGAGGAGCAGGCGTTCGCCGGCATCTTCAACGAGGGCGAGCTGCCGCGCTTCATGCGGCGGCTCGAAGAGGAGGTCGCCGAGCGACACCGCCGCTTCGGTGACTCGGTCTACCTCCTGGAGCCCGACGTGAAGAACGGCGCCGGCGGCCTCCGCGATCTGGACATCGCGATGTGGGCGGCCCGCGCACGCTGGCGCACGGCAGACCTCATCGATCTGCTCAAAGTCGGCGTACTCGTGGCGCGCGAGGCCGAGGAGATGCGCGGCGCGGCGGACTTCGTGTGGTCGCTGCGCAACCACCTCCACTACGACGCAGGCCGCCGGAGCGACCGACTCACCTTCGAGGAGCAGGAGGCGATCGCCCGGGCGATGGGTTACCGCAAGCGGGTCGGCGGCTCGGAGAAGAGCGACTCGAAGGGCGCCGCGCTGATGGTCGAGGCGTTCATGTCCGACTACTACCGCCACGCCCGCGTGATCACCCGGCTGCGCGAGCAGATCGTCGCACGCGCCACCCCACGGCAGACCCGCCGCAAGCCGCGCATCGCCGATCTGGGGCACGGCCTCCGAGCCTTCGACGGGCAGCTCACGTTCGCAGAGCCGGGCCGGCTGCAGGAGGACCCCGCCGCGGCGCTGCGGCTCTACGCGGCCGCCGTCAACGCGGGCCAGACGGTCCTGCCGTTCGCGCGCGACGTCATCGCTCGCGCCTCGTCGGATCCGTCCTTCGCCGCGGCGCTGCGAGCGAGCCCCGAAGCGTCGAAGCTCTTCGTGCAGCTCGTGTCGACAGCGCGACTCGCACCGTTCAAGAACGGCTCCGTCCTCGCCGAGCTGCACGACGTCGGGCTGCTCACCGCGATGATCCCGGAATTTCTCCCGGTCGTCGGGCGCGTGCATCACGACGTGTATCACGTGTACACCGTCGACGTTCACTCCGTCGCGGCCGTCGATCGCCTGAGGGCGCTCGTCCGGGGGGATCTCACCCAGGAGACGCCGCTCGCGTGCCGGCTCGCCGCGGAGATCACCAGGCCGCAGATGCTTTTCCTCGCGACGTTGCTGCACGACGTGGGCAAGGCCATCGGCGGCAAGGACCACTCGAAGCGTGGCGCGCACATGGCGGAGACGATCCTCCAGCGCCTCGGCCTCTCGCCGGAAGAGGTGCGCGAGGGGTGTCACCTGATCTTGCAGCACCTCGTCATGTATCGCATCGCCGCCCACCGCGATCTGGAAGACCCCGCGACGATCGCCGAGTTCACCCGCGAGGTGCACGGGCGGGACGGCCTCCGGGATCTGTACCTCTTGACCGTGGCGGACCTCTCCACCACGAGCCCCACGTCGATGACCAAGTGGAAGGCCGGGATGCTCGACGAGCTGTTCCTCGCGTCCGACCGTCTGATGTCGGGGAACGATACGTCGGAGTCCGCCCGCCTGGCTCGCGTCCGCGAGGAGGTGCGCCTGAGCGCGAGCCCGACGCTCGAGAAGGCCTTCCTCGACGAATACATGGACACGATGCCGGAGCGTTACCTGCTCTCGAACTCGCCCAGGGAGATCGCCGCGCACGCGGAGGTAGCTCTCCGGGCGCGTCGCTCCTCCGTCACCGCGGCCATCGTGCCCTCACGCCACCCCGACGTCGCGGAGCTCTGCGTCGTGGTGGGCGAAGACTCGCCTGGGCCCGGGCTGTGCGTGATCACGAAGGACCGACCGGGCCTTCTCGCGGCCATCACCGCGGCCATCGCCGCAAACGGCTTCGAGGTCCACGCCGCCCAGATTCACTCGAGAACGCTCCCCGACGGCGGCATCCAGGCGGTCGATCTCTTCTTCATCCGCAGCCAGCTGTCGGGCGGCGAGGGCGTCGAGCAGGCGCTGCCGAAGCTCGAGAACGATCTGCGGCGAGTGCTGGGCGGCGAAGTGACGCCGCGCGAGCTCGCCCGGCGAAGGAGCTCTTCGCGCTGGAGCGAGCGACCCTCCCCGATCGTCACGACGGAGGTCGTGATCGACAACCGAGCGTCGTCTCGCTTCACCGTCATCGAGGTTCTGACGAAGGACCGACCGGGAGTGCTCTTCGCGCTGGCCGAGGCGCTTCATCACCTGGGCGCGGCCATCACCATTGCCAAGATCAACACCGAAGGCACGAAGGTCGTCGACGTCTTCTACGTCACCACGGAGGACGGCTCGAAGCTCGACGCCGACCGCGCGGAGCGCACACGTCAGGGTCTCCTTTCGGCTCTCGCCCCTCAAAAGCCGGCCGTACAGGCAGGCGCCACGAGCTGACGACGGCGACGCGGGCGCCCGGCCGAGCTCGGTGCGGCGGGGGTGCCGAAAGGGTCACTGCCGCGCGCGCAGGTGCGACAGCCTGTACTTCTGCACCTTGTAACGGAGGATCCTCTCCGTCGTGCCGAGGGCGCGCGAGGCGCGCGCGAGATTGCCGGCAGATTCCCGGAGCGCCTCCTCGATGAGCTCCTGCTCCAGGCGTTCGACTGCCTCGGAGAGGGAGAGCTTGCGCAGGGGCCCCTGGATTGTGCCGTCGCCGCGCATCACCTCTGGCAGGTGCGCCTCCTCGATGACGGGGCCGCCGCAGACCACGACGGCACGCTCGATGGCGTTTTCCAGCTCACGCACGTTGCCGGGCCAGCCGTGGCGCACCAGCGCGTCCATCGCCGCGGACGAGATGCTGCGCGCGGGCTTCCCGTGAAGGCCCGCGTATTTCTCGAGGAAGTACTCGGCGAGCGGCGCCACGTCACCCTGACGCTCTCGCAGGGGAGGCAGGGTGATGGTGAACACGTTCAGCCGGTAGTACAGGTCCTCGCGAAACACCCCGCTCGACACCGCGTCGTGCATGCTCCGGTTGGTGGCGGCGATGAGACGGACATCGCTCTTCAGCGTCTCGGTGCCCCCCACCCTCTCGAACTCGCGCGATTGCAGGACACGCAGGAGCTTCACCTGCGTGGAGAGTGGAAGCTCGCCGATCTCGTCGAGGAACAAGGTGCCGCGCTGCGCGAGCTCGAAGCGACCCTTCTTGCGGGCGAGCGCTCCGGTGAACGCCCCCCGCTCGTGACCGAAGAGCTCCGACTCGAAGAGCTGCTCGGGGAAGGCCGCGCCGTTGATCTTGATGAAGGGCTGTCGGGCACGCTCGGAGTTGCCGTGAATGGCCTGAGCCACGAGCTCCTTGCCCGTACCGGATTCGCCCAGGATGAGCACGGTGGCAGTGGTGCTCGCGACCTGCCCGATCTGCTCGTACACCTGCCGCATGATCGGGCTCGAGCCGATCATGTTCGCGTACTCGAAGACGCCGGTCTGCGCCGGCCGGCTCGGCTCGGAGCGCGCGGGTGCGCGTGTCGGGCGGATCCCCTGCGCGACCAGCGACGCGACGACGTTCAGCACGCTGAGCCGGGTGGCGAGATCCGGAGCGGTGCCGTCGAAGTAGACGGACAGGACGGCGGCGCATTCGGCGCCGATCATCAGCGGAACCGCCACCAGGCCGAATCGAGTCTCCCTCCACGCCGCGGGCTCGGTGAGCTCGATCAGCGCCATGGGCTCGTGGCGCACCGTGGGGACGACGATGGGGCGTCCGCCCTCCGCAACGCGGCCCGCGACGCCGACCCCGTAGCGAGCGCGCGTCGCTTCCTTGGGCATCCCGTAGGCGGCGCTCACGCTCAGCCCGCGCTCCTTGGCGTCCACGACGAAGAGCGCCGCGCGACGGGCACCGAGCCGCTGGTCGAGCAACCGCATGGCCCGCTGAAAGCCCTCCGCCAGCGTGGGCGCCGCCGCGAGCTCTTGCCCGATGTACGCAAGGGCTGTGAGCTGCTCGGGCGGGGCTGAAACGGTGCGTTCCCTTTCGTTGCCCTCCCGTTCACTACGCGACACGGCCATCTCAGGCATCGGCGGCTGGATCAAATGTACGACCTCGACCGCGGCACGAAGGTTTCGATGCGGTAGCACGGCCGATGACCGTCAGAATCGAGCTCGAAACACGGCCGACTCACGGCGCTCGGCTGGACGAGGGCTTCGTGGAATGCGCTCGGGGTATCGCGGCGCTCGGGCACCTACGCTACACGCGCGGAGCCGCTCGAACCACGCTCGCCAGCGCGCCGCTCCAGGTAGCGCATCAAGCTCACGATCAGCGGCCCCATCTTCGGGTGCTCTGGCACGACGTGCGCGTCCACGCCATAGACCTGCAAGATGGCCCGGCATGTCGGGCCGACGGCCCCGACCACCATGCGCTCGTTCAAGGTCCGAATCAGATCTGCCGCGAGGCCGAGCTTCTCCGCGACCTGCAGCAGATGCCGGAACTGGATCTGGCAGGTGACAGCCAGCGCGTCGAGCTGGCCCGCGACGATGCTCCGCACGAGCCCCTCGAGGCCGGACGTATCCTCCGGAAGCTGCCAGCGATAGAGCCACCGTTCGTCCAGGATCGCCTGCCGCGCGACCAGTGTCTCCGCGAGGGCCTCGCTCCGCTCCCCGTAGTGGAATAGGAGTACGCGCCGACCCGCCACATCCAGGGTCGAAAAGGCGTCGATGACCTCCGCGGACGTGAAGGACTCGCGCGCCGTCAGAGTCGGCGGAACGCCGAACCCGCGGAGGGCTGCCGTCGGCTTGGGGCCGCGGCACACCGTCGTCAGCCGCTTCAGGCCGGTGACGAGGTCAGGCCGGCGACCGATCTGCTCTGCGATCCCGAACAGGAGCGATACCGCGACGCCCGTCATGAAGACGACCACGTCGTAGGAGCCTGCTGCCATCGCCGAGACGAGCTCCTCCGCCGTGGCAGCGTCGAGCTCGTGGCATTCGCGCACTGCGGGAACGCACACTGGATCGCCGCCGTGTTTCTCCACCAGGCGCGCGAGCTCGCGGCTCATGCGCGACTCGAGCAGCGCCACCTTCGGGGCCGCCGTCACCGTGGATCCCATGTTCGACAGCGTCATTCGCAACGGTTGTGCCATCGGCCGAAAGGTCACGCAAGGTCGGTCTTTTCCCGCGCAGGATGAACTCCGAAACGAATTCGCAACTCGCAGGCAATCGTCCGTTAGCCCCAATTCGTCTGACCAGCGCTGCTACGGCGACGAAATTGTCGCGGGTGTCATCCTTGTTCGCGACACGACCCTGCACCTGCGGACGCGCGCAATTTTCGCCCTCGTCGCGGCGTCCTGCAAGCGCCGACCGGGCGTGGAGACGAACCGACATCGCGATGAAACGACAAAACTGGCGTCAGGTCGCACGATGATCGAGTCGCCAGGAATGCTTGGCTGCGAGCGACGGCAAGGTCAGCACGGCCAGGCAGTACGCATCCGAAGCGCCCCTGTCCACCATGTGGCGACTGATGCCGAATGGATCGACGAGGCCGCCGATGGGCGTCGGTCCGGTGCCGTTGGTGAAGGCAATCACGTATCCTGCGCGAGAGAGCTCGCGCCGGATACCTGACTCGCGCGCGACCGGCTTCCCGACGGGATAGGCGAGTGCCCGCGGCGCGACGCCGAGCTCGCGGACGAGGTCGTCGCTCGAACCGCGCAGCTCCTCCGCCAGGTCACGCGGCGAGAGCGTGCCGAGCACGCGGTGCGTGCGGGTGTGCGACTCGATGTCGAGGCCGGCGGCGCGGAGCTCCCGGATTTGATCCCAGCTCATCAGGAGCTCGTCCGCGAAGGCGCGATCCATGTCGCGCGTGAAGGGAACGCCGGCGGCCTTGCCCAGGTCGTCGAGCAGGCGCCCGAGCTCGAGCCGCGGATGCGCCTTGATCAACCGGAGCACCTGATCGATGGCTGTAGTACGGCACGACAGATCGAGCTGTAGAGGGAACGGATACTTCAGACACACCTCGTCGCGAGTCGATTGCTTCACGATGTAGGCGACTCGGTCCCACCAGTACAGACTTCGCTCCGAGATGAACGAGGTCGCCACGAATACGATGGCCTTGCAGCCATGACGCTTCAGGATCGGCAAGGCGTGCTGATGGACGCCTGCGTAGCCGTCGTCGAAGGTGATGGCGACGGGGTTATCCGGCAGCGACGCGCCCCGCGCGAACGCGCAGAGCTCCTCCGTGCCCACCACCGTGAAGTGCTTCTTCAGGGTGACGACCTGACGCTCGAACTCCTCCGGCGTGACGTCGACGACGCCGTCGTCGAACTGCTCCACACCGGGAGGCCCTGCGAACCGGTGATACGTGAGGATGCTCAGCCACGGCGCAGGGGCCCGCGCTCGCCACTTGATCAGGGCGGAGAGCACTCCAGTCTTCTCGAGGAGGCCCGCAAGCTGCTCGCGCCTCGACCGACGCATGGCTCACGTCAGCTCGAATGCACGATCGAGCCGGAGCAGCTTGAAGATGACGAGCGGCTGGTTCGTGACGCCCACGAACCGAACGTTCCCGCCGTTGGCGCGTACCCTTTTGTACAGTGACACCATGGCGCCGACGCCGGAGCTGTCGATGAGCTCGAGCTCGGACAGATCCACCGTCACGCGCTCCAGGCCGTCGCTGACCAGCGAGTCGATCACCGGCCTGAGCTCGGGGCAGGAGAGCGCGTCGAGCTCTCCCCTCACGCTGAGGACGGCGGTGTCGTTTTCTTGGACGAGCGTGTGATTCATCTTGACCTCCGGCCTGGTACACACGCGCTGCGTGCAGGCGCTGCGCTGTCTACCTTCGCCATTCGTTCAAAGGCTCCAGTACTTGAGGTCGGGCCGAACACTGGACGGGTCGACCACGCTCTTCAGATCGAAGAGCAGACCGCCGTTCTTCAGCGGTTGCAGCAGCTCTTCGAGCGGCCGCCCGATGAAGTCACGGTGCGGAACGGCGAGGACCATGGCATCCAGGCCAGTGAGCTCGTCCCACGGATTGATGCGCACTCCGTACTCGCGGGCGGCCTCCGCCGCCGTGACGAGCGGGTCGTGCAGCAGCGGATCGATCCCGAATTCCCGCAGCTCCTTCACGATGTCGACGACCTTCGTGTTCCGGAGATCGGGCACGTCCTGCTTGAAGGTGAGGCCGAGGATGCCCACCCGGGCGCTCTTGATTGGCACGTCGGAGAGCGCGAGCTGCTTGATGAGACGCTGCGCGACGAATGGCCCCATGCCCTCGTTGATGCGGCGGCCGGAGAGGATGACCTGGGGGTGATATCCGACCTGCTCGGCGAGCGCCGTGAGGTAGTAAGGATCGACGCCGATGCAATGACCGCCGACGAGACCGGGTTCGAAGCGCAGGAAGTTCCACTTCGTGCCTGCGGCACGGAGGACGTCTGCTGTCCGGATGCCGATGCGGTCGCAGATCAGAGCGAGCTCGTTCATCAGCGCGATGTTCAGGTCGCGCTGCACGTTCTCGATGGCCTTGGCGGCCTCCGCCACGCGGATCGAGGGAGCGCGATGGACGCCCGCCGCGACCACGGAGCCGTAGACGCGAGCCACGCGGGCGAGCGACTCGGAGTCCTCCGCCGACACGACCTTGATGATCTTCTCGAAGGTGTGCTCGGTGTCGCCCGGGTTGATGCGCTCCGGCGAGTAGCCGAGCTTGAAGCCCTGCCCGCGCTTGAGCCCGCTCGCCTTCTCCAGGACGGGGCCGCAGATGTCCTCGGTGACCCCCGGGTACACCGTCGACTCGTAGACGACGATGGAACCCGGCGTGAGGGCTGCGCCGACGGCCTCGCTCGCCGACAGCAGGGCGCGCATGTCCGGCCGATGCTCGGAGTCGATGGGCGTCGGCACCGCCACGACGAAGAACGTCGCGCCGCGCAGGGCGCGCGGGTCGTCGGTGATGTTCAGGGTGGTTCCTTTCAGCTCCTCCTCGGCCACCTCACGGGTCGCGTCCACGCCGCGACGCAGGCTCTCCACCCGCCGCGAGCTGACGTCGAACCCGACGGCCCCCGGGAAGCGACGTGCGAACGCTATCGCTATGGGAAGACCTACGTAACCGAGACCGATGACTGCAATCCGCTCTTCCATGGTTCCTCCTGACGAAGACATTTACTGTAAGCAAACGCCGGGCCGGTCAGCGCTGGGTCACCTTCCGGGCGCGGTCGAACTTGGTTGTTGCATGCCGGGCGTACCGGGCTCCACGGCATCGCGGATCTCGTCCGCTCGATCGACGCGGAGCGGGGCTCGATACGCGTGCGGCATGTCGGACTCGGGCGGAAGCTTCAGGGTCGCGCCCAGCATGATCGCGTTTCGCACGAAGCTTATCGGCAGCGGCGGCGTGCGAACGTCGGAAATCTGCTGGAGATGCTGGTAGCGCACGCCGACAAGCAGCTGATCGACGACCTGCCACGCAACGGCTGCGTCCGCGAGGATGGAGTCCACGTGAGCAGCCAGCGTGGAGTCCTCGTCCAGGAGCCGCCCATTCTGGTAGCCGAGCGAGCCAGCAATGAGCACCTCGCCCTTCTTGGTGAGCGGTAGCGCCCCACGTGCGCGCACCTCGTCCACGAGGAGCGACTGCCCGAGGAGCGGATTGGTCGTCAGCGTGTGCCCGTAGGAGAGCTGCGCGTCGCCGAACTCCGTGGCGTACGCGAGCGTCGCGAGGCCGCCCGGAAACCAGAAGCCGGTCCCCGAGTTCAGCCGCTCGAGCCGGAGAGGTCCCGCCTCGGCGCGGCTCGTCACATAGCGACCCCAGTCGTGGCGCCATTGTGCAACGGCACCCGCGACTATCTGCTCCTGCACGCCGGCCGGCGTTCCGTCGGGACGCAGGCTGTTTCGAATCACGGCGTAGTCGCCCCTTGCTTCCACGCCGACGGCGTCTGCCAGGAAGGTCCGCTCGATGCCGAGCCGCGCCGTCGGCTCGAGCGTGGAAGGGGCTGCCGTTCCGAAGATCGGCGCCTGAACCGTCATCGAGCCGCCCTCCCACGCGCGCCACCCCGGCGCGATGTCCGACGAGAGGATCTCGTCGGCGGTCGTCGCGAGGAACGAGCCGCCGCCCGGGGGCAGCGCGTTCACGGCGCCTGCGCCGGGCGCGGTGAACAGAACCGACGAGTACGTGTTCGATTGAACCGCGGTCGCGCCGAGGAGCAGGGAAGAGCGGGGAGAGAGGTCGAAGAAGCCGTGGTATTCGAGCCGATTCGACGAGCTGCTCGCGCGCGTGTTCCCCAGGAACAGGCTGTAGAGATACGTGTAGCCGACGCGCTGCACGGTGCGCTGGTTCGCCAATGCGAGCACGACGCCCGGGCTCAGTAGAACGAACGCGCCGGGCGACTTCGGAGTCTGCCCGGCGATGGCCTCCGACTGGTCGGGCGCGGACTGGATGTTGTCGGTGTAGCCGACCGACGTCTCCCCGACGGCCTGGAGCTTCGGCGCCGCAACGGACCGACCCGTCGACGCGAGCAACACGCCCGCGGCGAGTGCAGCCATGCACCCCGACCGCTCGGGCACCCGGTGACGCACGGCCCTTCCAGCCATGCTCTTCAGTTTTCGACCATGATGACACGAAGCTTACCCGATGGACCGACGGGAATGTCCGGCACCACCTCGGTGCGGAGATCTATGCCCGGCAGAAAACGGCCGCAGTTGCGGCGGATCATCTCGAGCAAGGAGCTGTCGAAGGCGCTCCCGGGGACGATCTTCAGGTCGATCGAGCGATCCTTCCGCTGCACGACCTGGAAGCGCCGCACCTTGTCGGCCAGGGTCGAGAAGAGGACGATGAAGAACATGCCCGCCACGGGGCGGCCCTCGCCGTCGCGGAGCGTGTCGTTGGAGCGCCCCTCCACCGTGGCCAGGCGCACGAGCGAGCGCCCGCAGGCACACTTCTCGTCCGGTAGCGCGACGGCGAGGTCTCCGTTCACGTAGCGGATGAACGGCGCGCCGTAGTTGTGCAGGTCGGTCACGACGACCTCGCCGAGCTCCCCGGCCTTCGCAGGACGGACCCGGCCGTCCTCGCGCACGACGATCTCCACGACTAGGTTCTCCATCGAAACGTGCAGGCCCTGGTGCGCAGGGCACTCCGCGGCGATGAGCATCACCTCGCGACTGCCGTAGGTCTCGAAGACGCCGGGACCGAAGGCTTCCGTCATCACCGCCCTGTCCGCGGGAAAGAGCCGCTCGGCAGCGGAGATCACCGCGATATCGGGCCATTCCCGCTTCTTCGACTCGACGACGTAGCGTGCGAGCGCCGCCCCCGCCTGCGCGTAACAGACCATGACCGAAGGACGGAGCTTCTTGATCTGGACGATGGCGCGCTCGAGGGCTTCCTCCGAGAGATTCGCGCAGTCCACGTAGTGCTCTCGCCGCACGAGATGATCGAGCGCCTGCTTCCACTTCTCGCTCGGCCGCGGGGGACGCACCGCCCCGATCGAGCCCCAGAAGTGCAGGCTGCGGTCGCCCGGGTGGTAGCCGGCCCATCCGTACCCGCGCAGCTTCATCGCCTGGCGCCAGTACTCCGAGCCGCGGTCGTACGCGAAGGACAGCGGCCGTCCGGTGGTGCCGCTGGTCATCTTCTTGATCTCGGGGAGCGGCGTATTGCGCGATTCCCGCGCCTGGAAGCTGTCAGTCGCCTCGTCGCGCGTCATGAGCGGCAACTTCGCGAGGTCCTCGACCCCACGGATATCCTTGGGCGACGCGGACAACTCGTCGAAGCGCGCGCGGTAATACGAAGAGCTCTCGTACGCATGGCGCAGGAGCTTCCCGAGCTCCACGTCCTGGAGCCTCCTGAGCTCGTCGAGCGACGACCACTGGGTCCGTTCGAGCTCCGCGAGGTGTCCGAGCGTGGGCCGTCGCCTGAGCGCCGTCTCCCAGCCGGGGTAGAGCAGCTTCTGGAATACCTGACCGTAGACGTCCGTCATGATGCGACCGGGGGCCTGGGGAGAACGTAGTCGCGATGGGCATCGGGGTTACCACCGAGCCCGTGCATGGCGGCGAGGGCGATGTTGAACATCTCCCTTGCCGTCACGTAGTGCAGGATGAAGTTCTCGCCGTCGTTGTACTTGCGGAGGGCGCGGTGCAGATTTCGCCCCGGCTCGCCGAGCAGCGAGGCCGCCTGCGCGTCGGGGGCGCCGTGCGTGTGCACCTTCACGAAGATCCAGTCCGGTCTGCCCTCGACGTGGATGTTCTGCTGTACCCAGGTGTCGACGCGGGCCTGCGTCGGCGGATCGTTCGCCGTCAGCGCGGCGCTCTCGATGCGAACGCCGAAGCGCCCCTCGCGACGCGCGAGCGCGAGCGGGCCCTGGATCATCAGGATGCGATCACTCCGCACCTGGCCGACCCGCGCTCGCGTCCCCGTCTCGTGCGACCGCGCCTGCGAGAGATCGCCTCCCGGCCAGTAAATCTGGTTCACGATGCCGAACTGCGTCTCGTCGGGCGCCGAAGGGAACGTGTAGTCCGCGTAGCAGCCCGTCTTGAAGAGCACGCGTAGCTCCGAGTCCACACCGCAGTAGCGGCCGTCGCGGCGCGAGTTCGCGAGGCACCAGTTTCCGTGGATGAACCCGTACCGGGGAGAGCCGTCCGCCGCGCGAGCGAGGTGACCGTGCTCTCCGAACGAGCGCAGGTACGAGCGGATCCCCTGCTCCAGCCGCTCCGCATCGTCGCCTTCGTGATGGAGGTGAAGCTCCACCTCGCCGAAACCGTACCGGGCGAGCCGGCCAAGGGAATCGAGGTAGGCGGGCGCGTATTGCTCTCCCGGAAAGAAGAAGGAGTGGCGCGGCGGCCTGCCGTCGGCATCGCGGAACTCACCGGCAACCGCGGGATACTCGCGCTCCCACCTGTCGACTCGCTCCCTGCCGTGAGCGGCGCTCGCGCCGCCCCAGAGCGGCTCGTAGTGATCGCAGAGCGCGAAGAGGACGTGGCGCGGGCCTTCCAGTCGCGGCAGCGCGAGCCGCTCGGCGACGGACCTGGCGTACCCGCCGATCCAGCGATGGATGTACTTCGGTGTCAGTGTGAGGGCGAGCAATGGGGTCGTCTCCTAGGCCTCGAAGAGGACGGTGCCGAGCACCGGCGTCGGCCTGAGCTGTTCGATCGCGCGGCGAAGCTCGGGGCGCCTCGATTTTCCGGCACGCGCGGTGAGAATGACGCCGCTCGCACACTCGCCAATCACGTCGGCGTCGCCACTCTCCAGGATGGGGCCGGCGTCGACGACGATGTAGTCGTAGACCTCCCGGAGGTCCGACAGGAGCGGAAGGAAGAGCGACCGGTCGAGGCGCGCCCCCACGATGGGCTCGCTGGCCAGTGCCGCGAGGTGCATGCGCGTGCCGACCACGGCCGTGACCGGATACGGCGGCGCGAGGTTCCGGGTGCGGGCAAGCTCCCCGAGGATGCTGTCGTATGGGTCGATGCCGAAGAGCCGCGCCGCGATGGGGCGCCGCAGATTCGCCTCCAGAAGGAGGACCCGCGAAGTCGCGTCTTCCGCGAGCGTGAGCGCCAGGTTCACGGCGCACGTCGTCTTGCCGTCGCCCGCGTGCGCGCTCGTGACGGCGATGGTGCGAGGGTCACCCATGCCGAACAGCCGATGGCGCAGCAGACGGTAGCTGCGGGCCGTCTCGCAGCCGGGCTCCGCGAGCAGAACGAGCCGTGGATCGACCGTCTCCGGGGCGGCCACGCCGTCGACGTGGATGAGCGGCACGGGCTCGCCTTGCGTCACGATCGCGTTGGAAGGCCCGGGCCAGAGCGCGAGCTTCGCCGTAGCCTGGATCTTTCTTCTCTGGGACACGTTTCTCTGCTGAGCACCGTCCTGGGACGGCGCGGGCTCTGGCGAGACCTCTTCACGAGGCCCGACGTCGATGATGCGAAAGACTTCTGCGTTAGCCATTGGCCCTCCCTACGAGCTGCCTGGGGACCGAGACGAGAACCGGAGCGAGCGTCATGAGGTCGCGACTGTCGTGGATGCGATCGTCGAGGGCCGCGCCGATCAGTGAACCCAGGACACCGAACGCGAAGGCCGCGGCCATGATCAGGGCGATGATCGTGCCGCGACCGGGCGGGACGGGCCGCTCCGGCAAGAACGCCGGATCGATGACGCTGACCTGCACTCCGTGACCGCCCACCTCGGAGTTCGCCGCGATGCCGGCCTTGAAGAGCGCGGCCTCGACTTGATCCTGATGCTGGCGCGCCTCGGTGACGGCGCGCGTGAGCTTCACCCAGTCCGTCTCGAGCGTGACCAGGTTCTTTTCGTCGTCCGGAGAACGCGGCGGCACTCCCGCAGGGGCAAGCGCTGCACGGATGCTGGCGCGCGCCGCCGGAGCGGCTCCCACGGCGCTCCCTCCTTCGCCAACGGAAGGAGCAGCAGTCGACGTGCTCCTCGAGCCGACGCCCGACGCGCCCGCAGCGACGGCGGCCGCCGCGACACGCGCCTTGGCGCGATCGACCTCCCCCTGCGCGTTCTTCACGTCAGGATACTGTGGAGTGAACCGCGAGGAGAGGTCCGCGAGCCGCGCCTGGGCTGCGTCGAGCGCTGCAGCGGCCTTCAGCTGCTCCTGCGCCGCTTCATGATTCGCACCCGGTGTCGCATCGCCACCTCTGCCTTGCGACGGCGCGGTCGCTGCCTGCGGCGCTCGCTGCCGCGGCATGAACGGCATGTTCGGCGTGACCGGAGCGGCCTGCGCGCCGCCCATGGTGGCCCGGATGGCCGCGCCGGTCGCGAGCGGCGTCGCGTCGAGCGCGAAGCGCGGATGTGCCGCCATGAAGCCGGCCAGCGCCTGCTCGGCGTCGCGCAGGTGTGATTCCGTCCCCATCTTCTCGAGCTCGAGGAAGTCACGGGTGACGAGTGCTTGCTTGCTGCGCAGACTCGCGTCCTGCTCGATCACGACCTCCGCGAGACGCGACGTGACGACCTTCGCCTCCTCGGGTGTCGAGCCCTCGAACGCGATGCTGAAGGTGTCGCCGCCCGGAGCCTTGAACTCGAGGTGGTGACGGAGCTCGTCCACGGCGTCCCCCAACCCGTGCTCCTTCACGACTGCGGGGTAGAGCTTGAACTCGTTCACGACGCCGGCGAGCTCGGAGCGCGACGTGAGGATCTCCTTGAGCCGCGTCGAGACGTTGCGTGGAGCGTCGCGCGAGTCGTCTCCCTCGGACTGCCGGATCCCCTCCGAGTAGAGCATCACCGTCTCCGAGCGATAGGTCGGCTTCTTCAGGAAGAAGAATGCAGCGCTCACGATGACTCCAATGACGAGCGCACCCACCGGAGCCATCCAGAGGCGCGCTGCTCGGCGCAGGAAGGCGATGACCTTGGAGATCTCGTCGTGCAGGTCGGATTCGCTCCTGCCAGGTTCGTCGTTCGTCATGGAGTGCCTTCCTTCAACCGGGAGGAGCCGACCGCCATTGCCACCAGGGGGAGCCCCAGGAAGAACGCAGCCGCGATGATCGTGTAGGCAATGTCGCGGCGATGTGTGTTGCTCGGCATCTCCGCGTCGTCGGCGATCTCGAAAGAGAGGCCGATACCGCGCTTCTCGAAGGCGGCGTTGAGCGACAGCGCGGCCTCCCGCTTCTGCACCTCTGCCTCGCGACGTTCGAGTGCGGCGAGCGACCCCATCAACCCGACCAGCTCGACCTGGCGCACAGGGTCCGGAGCCTTCTCCGACTGCATGGACGTCTGCATCGTGGCGATGGTGTGAGTCTTGTCCGCGATCGCCTCCCGCACTGCGAAGAGCTCGCTGGTCGCGGCGGCCTCGGCGCGGGACGACACCGCGGTCCGCATGGCGTGCTCGCGCTCCACGATGAGCGACCCGAGCTCGCGCGTCACGGCGACCGCGGTCTCCGGGTCCTTGTTGCGGTAACTGATTGCGACTCGCGCGGAGCGAGGCTCGGACCCAACGACGCGCTGCTCGACGAAATAGTTCTGGTAAACGTCGACGTCGATGTCCTCGCGGAACGAGTCGAGCGCGGCGCGCATGTTCTTGCGCGCGAGACTGGGGTACAGCGAATACCGCTGGATGAGCGGGATGAGGTGATCGCTCGTGAGCAGCGCCTGCATGACGTACTCACGGAGCTTCCGCGCCGGCTGCGGCATGCCGGTCGGATCGCGGTCAGCCTCCGTGAGACGGAGCAGGAGCTTCGGCGCATAGCCGTGGCGCGGCACGAGGACGGCGGCGGCGACCGCACCCGAAAGCGCGAGCGTCACCGCCAGGGTGAGCAGCGGGCGCTTCACGCCGCGCACGATGAGCATCACGCCTTGACGGACCCCGTCGATGACGGTCGCCTCGTCGTCGAGCCAGCTTCTAGCGGCCATCGCACCCCACCTCGATGGCGTCCAGGACCCTGTCGTGCGCGCTCGCCCAGGCCGTGTCGGTCGTGGGCCAGCTCGGACGACCGGCCGCCTCCCCGAGGGCGCGTGGCACCACCGCCTTCGCGATGCGATCCGCCTCCGCAACCGCGCCGCACGCGCGCAGCTCCTCGAGCAACAGGCGATCTTCGAGGCCGCGCCGGAGTGCCTTGAGGCGCAGCGAAGGGAGCGGCCCCGGGTAGGCGAGCACGCCGTCTCCATTCCCGAAATCAGTACCGCCGTGCCGCCGCTCGTCGAAGGTGATGGGGTCCGAGAGGACGTCGGTGGGGCCGCCACCGTTGTAGCGATCGGAGAAATAGAGCCCCTCCCACGCGTACCAGAGCGGCACGTCGTAGCGCTCCGCGATCCAGCCCCAGGTACGGAGCCCGCCGCCCTCCGTGTCGAGCGTCGAGCTCCCCGCCCGTGGCGGCTTGCCGTTGTACGTCCAGAACCGCTCTCCGCGACCCTCGCGGTCGGCCCGGGCACCGGGTATGTTCGCAGGTGAAATGAAGACGTCCATCGTGTCGCCGTACACGGGCGAGGCGACGTCGGTGACGGCTCGGAGCAAGCGCGGACGGCCGCCGCCCGCGTGACCGATGACCTCCGCGATGTGGCGGACGCGGCTGCGTGCGGCGTCATCGCCGGGCTCGTCGACCGGAATCGCGAAGGGCGTGACGCCCGTGCCCTGGAACAGTGCGAGCCACGCACGCGTGTCTCTCTCGATCGCGGCGTCGCTCGACGTGTCGATCGCCACCGGCCAGAAGGCGACGTCGTGCATGAACTGCCGTCTCGCCTCGAACCTTCGCGGTGGCAGATCCGAGGCGAGGAGCGCACCGTGGGCGCGGAAGAGCTCCACGTACTCCCGTTCTTTCGCGAGCTCCCCGGCGCCGTCATCGTCGTCGAGGCCGTGCACGCGGGCGATCTCCTTCGGCAGGTAGAAGACCCAGACCAGCGGCGCCCGCGTGACGTCGATGCTCGCGTGCGTCACCGTCAGCGAGACGGGGTAGCGGTGGGCGCCGACGACGAGCTCGCCCTCGTACTTGCCCGGCACGGTGCCCGACCGGATGGCGACGTCGAAGTATGCGAGAGGCGCGTGAACGTCGCCCGCCTCCGGCGTGAGCACGTCCGGGTACACGCCAGGGCCGGCGCTCGGGCCGTAGAGGTCCGTCGACGGCGAACGAACCCGGAGCGCCCGTACCGAGAAGGCGCTGACCGTCGCGACGTCTCCGGGCAGGACGAGACGGGCAGACGGCGACAGGCCCCCCGGCGATCGTACCTGAACCGCCAGCGTCTCTCCGCGTGCTCCGCGTAGCGACACTCGGGCGCCGTCGAAGAGCGACGATTCGCTCGTGCGCACGCTCTCGGCGCGCGCCTCGCCGGGGAGTACGGCGACGCCTGGCGGCGGAACGCTCGCCGCAGAGCCGGCCATGGTGAGCGCACTAGCCATCGAGCAGCTCACCCACAGTGACCAGTGCATGGCCTGCCTCCCTGAGACGGCCGACGACGCCCGGAAGCGCCTCCACCGTCCAGCGCTGACCTTCGTGCATGAGCACGATCTCGCCTTGCCGGATGTCTTGTCGTTCGAAGGAGAGAAGGACGTCGGAGGAGCTCTCCGTGCGGCAATCGTTCGAGTCGTGCGACCACATGACGGTCGTGAAGCCCGCCCGCGCGCACGTGAACATGGACGATACCGACACGGCGCCATGCGGCGGCCGCACGAGCGGCTTGGCCCGAGAGCTCGGAGGCAAGAGCCGCTGCGTGTCGCGTAGCTCCGTCTCGAGCTCCTGCGGGCGCAGGCTCGGAAATCGGCGGTGAGTGTACCCGTGCGCGCCGAGCTCGTGGCCCGCCGTCGCGATCTGCGCCACGAGCTCCGGCTGCTTCTTGCACTGCGCGCCGATCACGAAGAAGGTTGCTCGAACGCCGAGCTCCGACAGCACGGAGAGGTACTCCGGAGTCATCGCATCCGGACCATCGTCGAAGGTGAGTGCCACGCGCCCCGAGTTCGGCGGCGACGCGTGCTCGGCCGGCCCGCGCCATACGACCATCGAAGACGGCATCAGCGTCTCCGCAAGCTTGCGAGCGTTCGTCCGAGCCGCCCGCTCGAGCTGCTGCACCCGATGCGAACGCCGGAGTCCGGCTCCGATCTGCGCGAGTCCGAAGGACATGCTCAGGCAGCCTTCCTCCGGGCCGTTTCGACGGCTCGAAACAGGCTCTCGTGGAGCATCTCGGCGCTCTCTCGCCAGTCGGGCGTCGCCAGAGCGGCAACGACGCTGGCCGGATCGTACGGACGGGCGAGCGCTGCGCCGATGGCACGGGCGAGCGCCGCAGGGTTCTTCGCCGGGACGAGGACGCCCGCCGCCTCGCTCTCGAGGAGGTCGGGGGTGCCGCCAACCGCGGTGGCGACGACGCGACGCCCGCACGCGAGCGCCTCCAGCACGACATTCGGCGTTCCCTCGTTCCAGCTCGGAAGCACGAGAACGTCGGCCGCAGCGAGCCATGTAGGGATCTCGTTGTGGGGTCGCGACCCCGCGAACGTCACGGATGCGCCCGTGCTCTCGGCGAGCTTCCGGCATTCGGCCATCGCAGCGCCGTCTCCGACGACGACGAGCCGCGCCCCCTCTCCGACCTCCGCGCGCGAAGCGAAGGCCTGGATCAGATCGACCGCGCCCTTGTGCCGCTCTACGTTGCCGACGTAGAGCGCGAGCGGACCTTCCCCGAGCTCGAGCGTGCGTCGCGCTTCAGCCCGATCGCGCGGGTGGAAGCAGGCCCGGTCGACGCCGTTGCGCACAACGTCGATGTTCGCGGGGTCCGCGCCGAGCGCCACCGCGCGGTCTCGCAGCGGCTTGCTCACCGCGACCACGCGGTCGGCGCGCGACAGCGCCCAGCTGACGAGCCGTCGCGGGCCGCGCAGCTCGGCGACCACGTTCATATCGGAGCCGTGGAGCTTGATGACGGCAGGGACGCCGAGGAGACGACCGAGCACGACCGCCGCGAAACCGTCGGGATACGCCCAGGAGCCGAGCACGACGTCGACGCGCCCCTCGAACTTCATCGCCGTGCTGACGAGCGAGGCCGTGTACAGCGGCCCTGCGAGCGAGTGGCCGACCTTCGGAACGAAGACGAAGCGCGGGTGATGCACCTTCACCCCATCGATGATTTCCGTCTCCGGAACGCCCAGGAGACGTCCTGCGCGCGACCATCTCGCGAAGTGAGCGGCGCCTGGGAACCACGGTATGGTCGCGAGGACCTCGACGTCACAGAGCCGGGAGAGCGCCGCGAATTGCTGCCGGTTGAACGGGGAAGAACGAGGCTCCGACTTGTTCGGGAAGATCTTCGTCAGGATGAGCACGCGCATTGTCGGGCCCTCCGCTCACTGCAAGGAGCAGGGCCGCGGCGCGTCGTACGAGGCCTCGAGCGTCACCAGCGTCACGTCGTCCATGAAGCGGCGCGCGACGGACTCGTCGAACTTGCGGAGCAGGAGGCGATGAACGCTCGACGCCTCGCCGGGTGCCTGCGAAAGCCATCCCCTGACCGTGTCCATGGACCATATGTCCTTCTCGATCGCCTCCAGCAGGCCGTCCGTCATCATGACCACGATGTCCCCTCGGCGGAGCTCGTAGTATTCATCCTGATAGCGGCTCTCGGGCTCGATACCGAGCGGTGGCCCCGAGGCGTGCCCAACGACGGACACGAGGCCCGAGGCGCCGCGCACGATGCCGGGCACGTGGCCCGCGTTGGCGATGGTCAGCACCCCCGCTTCGGCGTCGAACTCGAAGGCCGCCGCGGTGATGAAGCAGTCGGATGGCAGCGCCCGCGCGGCAACCTTGTTCAGTTCCGAGAGCAGCTCCGCCGGGGATGCCTTCGACGCCGTGAGCTCATCGAGCGTGGGACGGACCGTCGCAAGATATGCGGCGGCGCGGGCGCCCTGTCCGCAGGTGTCGCCGATGACGACACCGATGCGCCCTGGGGCATGGGGCGACAGACGATAGAAATCGCCACCGAGCAGGCCACCGGCCGCTCTGCACTCGGCGGCGATCCGGAAGCCGTTGACGTTCATTGATTGAAGCGGAAGGCCACCTGGCAGCTGGCAACCATCCAGGGAAGAGAAGCTCGTTTGAAGCACGGCCAACGATGAGTGCACGCGACGTGCCACCATCGACGCGTTGCCCCAATCTCCGCAGACGTCGACATGGCGCGTCTGCAAGGCATGAGCAGCATCGCCCACTTCCCGCCGTGACATCTCGAGCGACGGCACGGCTGGTCGTGTCTTATTGCTACATGGGGCACGCTTGGCGCGATGCGCGAATCCTCGAAGCGGGATCCGAACGCCGCGCGTGCGACAAAAAGCATCGAATGCAAGCGCGGCCGCGAACTGAGCGCCCACTGTGACCTGCACGGCGCGCTGTGCACATCGTGGCACGGCCATTGCGACAGGGCCGGACCATGAATCGACACGACGCGCTTTGCTTGCATGACATTCGCGCCAGGGGGCAACGCTCGAGCGACTTCCGCACCCAGGAGTCTTCGTCGGAGATCCGATGGTCGGCGGCGCTCACCGTTCTCGTGGCCACGACGGCGTTCCTACCGGGGTGCGGCTCCAATTCGCCCGGCGCCGACAACGGCGCGGGCGGCAGCTCGACGTCGACCGGGGGACAGAGCGCGAGCGGCGGCTCGGCCCAGGCCGCCACAGGAGGAGGCGGCAGCTCCGGCTCAGGAGGCGCCGCGGCCTGTGACCTGAGCGCCCCGGCGGGGGAAACGGTGATGGTGCCCGCCGCGACGTTCGGCATGGGCTGCGTCATGGCCGACACGAGCTGCAAAGACGACGAGAAGCCGCTGCACATGGTGTCGATGAGCGCGTTCGCCCTCGACAAGACCGAAGTTACTCAGGCCGAGTACACGGGCTGCGTGAAGGACGGCGCCTGTTCGCCACCTTCGTGCGACTGGGACTGCTCGAAGGGAGACCTCCCTGCGAGCTGCGTGAACTGGGCCGACGCAAAGGCGTATTGCACGTGGGCAAAGGGGCGGCTCCCGACGGAAGCGGAGTGGGAGTTCGCTGCGCGAGGTACGGACGGGCGCGTGTATCCGTGGGGGAACGACGCGCCGACGTGTGATCTCGTGGACATGGATGGGTGCGGAGAGAAGCCGGCGAGCGTCGGTTCGCACCCGTCCGGCGCGAGCCCGTACGGAGCCATGGACATGGCGGGCAACGTCGTCGAGATGGTCGCCGACTACTACGCTGCAGACTACTACGCCACGTCGCCGGCGATGGACCCGAAGGGCCCGGCGACCGGCGCTCACTACGTCGGCCGCGGGGGCGGCTACAAGAGCGAAGCCATCTGGCAACGGGCGTCCGCTCGCGACACGTACGACGCCGAGGACTCGAGCGCTTCGCTCGGCTTCCGGTGCGCTCACTGACGCGCGCGTTCCCTCCGGAGGCTCAGGCGTGAGAACGAAGCGCATCGACGACGCGGTGGACCAGGTCGTACGCCGTGCTGCGGGCGATCAGGAATGCGCCGATGGCGTAGCCCCCGGCGCCCGCGATGATCTCGGCGACGAGCCCGACGCCGGGGCGCACGCCGCCGCTCGCCACGAGACCGTGCCGCATCGCGAGCACGGCGGCGACCATCGGGACGCACGCCGCGAGCGCCGAGCCGACGCCTGCGAGCATCCGCCCGAACGGAACGGCGTCGACGACCCGCACGGCCCACATGGCGAGCAGCGCGTGCGCGCCGAAGGCGACGCCGACCGCGGCGCAGGTCATGAGCGGGCTCGCGCGCCCGATGGTGACGATAGAGACGAGCAGCGCCACGACCTTGAAGGCCTCGAGCCCGAGGATGAGGCGCGGCATCTCTCGCGCCTGGAGGTACGACTCGACGGTCCACCCGACGGGCCTCGCCACGGAGAGCGCCGACAGGAGGACGAGCATGGGCGCCATCGGCAGCCACTTGTCGTCGAAGACGGTGCGGACCAGCGTGGGGGCCACCGCGCCGAGGCCCACTGCCAGCGGAAAGACGACCAGGGCGAGCAGCGTCACCGAGCGCACGAGCGCGTCCGGACGGCGCGACTTCTCCAGCCGCGCGAACGACGGCACGAGGACGTCTCCGATCTGCTCTCCTACCTGGATGGCCGGGACGTCGGCCAGGTTGTAGGCGAGGTTGTACATGCCGGCGGGCCCGGGCCCGAAGAAGCGCGACACGAGCAAGTTGTCCCACCTTCGCGACGCGAACGCGCACAGCGACCCGAGCGACATGGGAACGCCGAACGCGAGCAGCTCACGCGTTTGCTGAAGCGAGAGACGCGACGGCTCGGCCCAGTCACGGAGCTCGACGGCGAACACGAAGAGGGCCGTCCGGAGCACGGATCGCGCGACATTGCCCAGCACGATGGCCGCGCCGCCGAAGCCCATCGCGGCGAGCGTCACACACACGATGCTGTAGACCACGTCGCCCACCGTGCGCGCGACGCTGACCGAACGGAAGCGCAGGTCGCGCACCAGGATTCGCTCCGGGACGTACGCAACGCGGTCGAAGAGCCCGCTCAGCGCGAGGCCAGGCAGGTACCGCGTCATCTTCGGAGCGTCGAACCAGACGCCCAGGTGTCGACCGAGAGCGACCGCGCCGAGGAGCGCGACGAGACCGAGCACGATGTGGAACACCGTCACGTGGAACGCGACGCTGCGCGGCGCCCCCTGACGCGCGATGAGCAGCTGCCCGAGCCCCAGAGTGGAGAACTGGTTCGCGGTGAGGACGACCACCACCGCGACGCTGACCTCGCCGTAGTCGTCAGGTGCGATGAAGCGTGTGACCGCGAGCGTTCCGATGAGCCCCAGGGCTCGAGCGCCGACGCCCGCGCCGATCGTCCACATCGCACCGCGTACGGTCGCGCGAATGAGGCTCACGCCCGCACTCCGGCCGGCCGCGACGGACTACGGCAGCGACGCCTCATCGGCGATTCCAAGTCGAGCGCGCCGAGCTCATGGGACCTGGATCGCGTCGCCGGCGAGCACGACGACGTCTTCGTCCGGCCGCTCGCCGGAGAGGATCTTGTCGTAGTCGATCGCGACGCGCTCGGCACGGCCGCCTTTCGGGCGGACCAGCACGACGTCGGAAGTGGAGGCGTAGCGGTTGGGACCACCGGCGAGCGCGAGCGCCTCCGAGACGGTGACGTAGTAGCGAGACGTGAACATCCCGGGATGCTCGACGTTACCCGCGACGGTGAAACGGTAGCTGTTGACCTCGATCACCGCGACCGTGACCACTGCGTCCTTCACGTAGCCCTGAAGACGCGTCCCGATGTCCTTCTGCAGATCAGCCGCGGTGCGCCCCGCCGCACGGAACTCGCCGGCGAGCGGCATGGTGAGGGTGCCGTCGGGGCGGACAGACGCATCGGTGGAGAGATTCGGATCCTTCCACACCGTGATCCGGACCACGTCCGCGATACCGATCTCGTACGGGTGCCGGCGCGGGTCGTTCTGCGCCGCCTCTGCGTAGAACGCGTCGGAGTACCGAGCGTGCGGCGCGCACGCACCGACGGCGAGAGAGGAGAGAAACAACCCTACCGTCAGCGAGTTCGAACGCATCGACACACACCTAACTCCGACCACTCATGTTTGCAATTCCCGGAATCGTAGCGCTCGTCATTTTCATCTACGCACG
>CAYUAW010000070.1:23051-25792 GCA_964442485.1 uncultured Polyangiaceae bacterium | reverse complement strand
GCGCGGAGCTTGTTCGTGACGTCGAGCGCGGCGACCTTGTACGCCTCCGCGAGCGTCGGATAGTTGAAGACTGCGTCGACCAGGTAGTCGACCGTGCCACCGCACCCCATCACGGCCTGCCCGATGTGCACGCCCTCCGTCGCGCCGGTGCCGAAGAGGTGCACGCCGAGGAGCGTCCTGTTCTCGAGCGAGACAAGGAGCTTGAGCATGCCGAACGAGTCGCCGGCGATCTGGCCGCGCGCGAGCTCGCGGTAGCGGGAGACGCCCACCTCGTAGGGGACGCCCGCTTCCGTCAGCTCGGCCTCGCTCCGGCCGACGTAGCTGATCTCCGGGATGGTGTAGATGCCGATGGGCATGCTGGCGATGATGGGCGGCGTAGGCTCGCCGAAGGCGTGATAAGCGGCGAGCCTCCCCTGCTCCATCGACGTCGCCGCTAGCGCGGGGAAGCCGATGACGTCGCCGACCGCGTAGATGTGCGGCACGCTCGTCCGGTAATGCTCGTCGACCTTGATACGATGCCGATCGTCGACGGCGATGCCGACGACCTCGAGCCCCAGGTTCTCCGTCGCTCCGATGCGGCCCGCAGAGTACATCACGACGTCGGCGGGAATCGTCTTTCCGCTGGCAAGGACGGTGAGCGCTCGCCCGTTGTGCAGCTCCACTGCCGCGACGGATTCGCGGAAGCGGAACGTCACCGCCAGCTCCCGCAGGTGATACATCAGCGCCTGCACGATTTCCTCGTCGCAGAACTCGAGCATGCGATCGCGACGCTCGACGACCGTCACCTTGCTGCCCAGGGCGGCGAAGATGGAGGCGTACTCGATCCCGATGACGCCCGCGCCCACCACGACGAGCGACGCCGGAATCGTCTCCAGGCAGAGGATGCCGTCGGAGTCCAGCACGCTACGATCGTCGAAGGCGACATTCGGTGGACGCGCCGGGCGCGTCCCGGTCGCGATCACGATCTTGTCCGCCGAGAGCCGGGTGACGCCGGACTTACCGTCGACCGCGACGGTGTGCTCGTCGAGGAAGTGCGCAGTTCCGTGGAGGAGCTGCACGCGGTTTCGGCCGAGCTGATCCTGGACGACCTGGTGTTCTCGAGTGACGACGTGCTCCGTTCGACCGGAGAGATCCTCCATCGTGATCTCGTTCTTCACGCGGTAGCTCTGACCGTAGAGCTGGCGCTGGGTGAGACCGGTCAGGTAGAGAACCGTCTCGCGGAGCGTCTTCGACGGGATCGTGCCCGTGTTCAGGCAAGCCCCCCCGACGACGTCCGCGCGTTCGACGACGGCCGCGCGCTTGCCGAGCTTGGCCGCGGCGATCGCCGCTTTCTGCCCGCCAGGACCGCAGCCCAGCACGAGAAGGTCGTAGTCGGACACGAACCACGTTCACCCCGCGTTTGTTGCCAGCGGGTCTCCAGACAGTAACGCGAGGACGCTCGGACGCAAAGATCCTCAGACCGATTCCCAGCGCAGCCGGATGACGGCCTTGCCGCGCTCGAGGTCCAGCTCGCGAATCTGCGCCAGCCCGGTGACGCCGGCGAGAGAGAAGAGTGAACTCAGGGAGCTGCACACGGTGTCGAGCCACACACGGTCCGACGTCACCGAGGCGGGCAATCCGTTCACCTCCAGGCACGCGCTCGATTCCTCACGCTCGACGACGCGCCACCTGCCGACGTCCTTGAAGATCACCTCGAACCCCTTCGACACCCACTGGAGCATCATCGCAAGATCGTTGCCTCGCAGCCGCAGCACCGCGTCGACCAGGCTCTTCAGGAGGGGCGTGCGATACGTCGAGAGCATCAGCTCGACGAAGAACTCGTGGGTGCGCTTCGGTCCGAGCGACTCTGCGATGGCCCGAGTGATCACCAGGTTGTGTTCGAGCGGGAGCCACGCGAAGTTGCCTGTCTCCGCGACGTCCTTCCACATCGCCTCCGGCACGAGCTTCTCTATCCGGTCTCGATCCGCGGCCGGAAGGAGCCCGATGTGTTCGACGAAGGTCTTCATGTAGCGCCCCCGCACGCGCGGGGCGGCCGCCGGATAGAGCGACACCGGCGGCGGGCGAAGGGACGACTCAGACACCGCTCTATACGATAGCTTAGAGCCGCTTCCAGTGACAGGGCTCGGGGGCGGAGTTACGCTTTGTCGTTGTCGTCGACGCCGCCTCCTGACCGCGATTCATCGGCGCACTCGCCCGCGGAGCGCATCGTCACTCAGGTCGCCATTGCACAGGTGCTCGCGCTCGACGGCAAGACGCACCGGTTGCGCGATCTCTGGGGCAGCACCATCACCGTGACCACATTCGTCCGCCACTTCGGCTGTCTCTTCTGTCATCAGATGGTCAGCGATCTGGTCACTTACATCCCCAGGATCATCGAGCGCGACGCTCGCGTCGTGATCATCGGCAACGGCACGCTGGAACAAGCCAGGCATTTCTTCTCCGAGAAGAAGCTGCCGCGCGCCGGTGTCGACGTGGTCACCGATCCGCGCCGCGAATCCTTCGCGGCGGCCGGGCTCGAGCGGGGCGTCGCACGGACCTTCCTGAACGCAGGCTCCGTGACGGCCTACGGCGCGGCGAAAGCACAAGGGCATCGCGTCACTGGGCTCTTCGGCGACCTCACGCAGCTCGGTGGGCTCTTCGTCGTGAAGCCGCCGGCGTCGCTGGTCTACGCACACCGCTCGCGCTTCGCGGGCGATCACCCGGACATGGAGAAGGTGATGCAGCACCTTCCAGGCTGACGG
>CAYUAW010000070.1:3362-22951 GCA_964442485.1 uncultured Polyangiaceae bacterium | reverse complement strand
GAGCGTCCGGCGCGGGATAGTGCATGCGCCGTCGCCACGCACCTTCTGCCGGAGGCGTCACCCCCAGGAAGCGAGGACGTCCGACGTCAGCAGCCGATCGTCGCGTTCCACCGGCCGGTGCTCGTGCCGCTTCCGGAGCTTCTCGAGCCAGAAGCCGCGATAGTCGGCGTGCACCTGCGCGTCGAAGGCGTCGGGATTCAACTGGCTCGCGATCTCGAGGTACACGTCCAGGTTGCGGAGATCCGGGCGCGGGAGCCTCCCGCTCTCGTGATCCTCCCACATCTTCTCGTACAGGCCTTCCAGCCGACGGACGAGGAGCGGCATGTCGAACAGCGTGCACGAATCGCGACCCGCGCGGAGGCGTTCTCGTAACGGCGAGAGCGCGCCACGATCCGTCCCGAGCCGCACGGCCATCTCGACGAATTGCTCCGGCGAATCGGTGACGAGCTCCGGCAGGCCCGCCGCGCGCGAGAGGCTACCGCACACGCGCGACGCGAACGAGCGTCCGCTCAGCGTGAGGACGGGGACGCCCGTCCAAAGCGCGTCCGAAGCCGTCGTGTGCGCGCCATACGGGGTGGTGTCCAGGAACAGATCAGCAAGCGCATAGCGCGCGAGATGAAACGGGTTCGCGAGCTTCTGCGCGAAGACGATGCGCTCGCGTTCCACGCCCCGCCGCGAGGCATGGTCGCGGAGGCGCGCGTGGGTGGCGTCGTTGCTACCAAGGAGCCACAGCACGCTGCCCGGGACGCGGGAGAGGACCGAGAGCCACCTCTCGTACGTGAATGAGTTCAGCTTGTGAACGCCGTTGAAGCAGCAATACACCATCGCGTCGTCGGGCAATCCGACCTCCGCGCGGGTCGGTGTGTGTGCGGCCACGTTCCGCTTGCGCAGGGTAGGCTGATAGCACGGGAGCCGCAGCACCTTCTCCGTGTAGTAGAGCTCGTGGGACTCCGGCACGATGAAGTCGTCCGCGACGAGATAGTGATGGTACGGGCTCGCCATGGTACCGGGGAACCCGAGCCAGTTGACGATCACCGGCGCGGGGCGCTGTGCGACCACCTTCAGGCGCGCTTCCCGCGTGTACCCGTTCAGATCGACGAGGATCTGAATGCGGTCGTCCGCGATGCAGCGCGCCGCCGTGACGTCATCCATGTGCGTGATGGGGCGGAAATGCTGCGCCGTCGCCTTGAAATGCGCGTGCAGGGCGTCGCGCGAATCCGGGCCGCAGTAGTACGCGAACGTCTCCACCTTTTCGCGGTCGTGCAGCCCGAACACCTCGGTCATGAGGTATCCGACGGCGTGCTCGCGCAGGTCGGAGGAGAGATACCCCACGCGTAGAGGCGCCGACCCGGCGCGCGCCGTGGCCCCGAGCTTCACCCGACCCGCGGGGACGCCGACGTCCGACCGGTTGTAGTGAAAGGCCACGGCGAGCTGCAGCAGCGGATCGTCCGCGAGCGCCGCCGCCGACAGCGGCGAGAGCCCACGCATCAGCGTCCGATGCTCGACGCGGTCCGACGGCAAGATCAACGGCCACTCGCACTGCCTCTGCCGGAGCGCGACGAGGTGCTGGACGGCCTCGCGCTGCGACGGGTCGAGCTCGAGACTGTGGCGCAGCATCTGTTCGGCGGCCTCGTCCTGGTCCGCCGCCTCCAGAGCGCGTGCGCTCTGGTTCAGCGTCGTCGTCTTGTGCGTGATGGCGGGGCCGGTCACTGGCGCCATCCGCGCGAGGGCCGCCGACCATTGCGCGAGCGCGAGGCCCACGTTGCCCATGCGCTCGTAGACGCGGCCCAGGTTGATGTACGCGGGCATGAAATCCGCGTTCAAGCCGATGGCCCGCTCCAGGCACTGCCGCGCGGCGTCGAGCTCCTCCGCGTCGGCGAGCGCAACCGCGTAGTTGAAGAGCACCGCATAGAGCAGCGGGTCGTCAGGGTTGTGCTGGATCCACGTTGCGTACAGCACGCCCACGGCGGATGGTTGCCCGCTCTGCCGGAGCACCTCCACCGCGCGGATCAGATCCGGGACGCTGAGCTCCTTCGCCATGGGACGGATCATCGCGGAAGCGAGGGGGTCGGGCATGGTTTCTCACATTACACGAGCGCGTCGGCCAGGATGTCCTGGTTTTCGACGCTCATGCTCGCCACCTGATCCGGGGTCAACGCGCTCAGCTGAGCGCCGCTCAGCGCTTCGATGGTCGTGGAGGTGAGACTCGCTATCGTCGTCGTCGACAGAGCGATCATGGTCGTGGTGGTGATGTCGGTAAGCTGCGTCGAGGCGAGCGAGTTCAGCTGCGTGGCGGCGAACGCGCCGAGCTGCGCGGCCGTGAGCACGCCCACCTGTTCCGCGGTCAGCGCGCCGAGCTGCGCGGTGGACAGGCTCTGGAATTCGGTGATCGTCAGGTTAGACACCTGGGTCCCGGTCAGGCTCGCGACCTGGGTCGTCGACACGGCGGCGAGCTGGTCCGGGCCAAGCGCGCGGAGCTGCATACGCGTGAGGCCCGCGAGCTGGGTCGTGCTGAGCGCCGCGACCTGGGTCGTGGAGAGGCTCCCGATCTGCGTCGTGGTCAGCGCGCCGACCTCGCCCGATGTCAGGCTCGCGAACTGCGTCGAGGTGATCTCGGCCAGGTGCGTCGCCGTGAGACCCGTGATCCCGGTGGACGAGAGTGCCGACACTTGCTCCGGCAGTAGCGCCGCGAACTGCGTGGGAACGAGGGCGCCCACCTGCGTCGGCGTCAAACCGCTGAGCTCGGCCGCCGAGAGCAGCTCGATCTGATCCGTGGTGAGGCTCGCGATCTGCGTCGGCGACAGCCCTGTCACACCCGTGGCGGAGAGGCTGACGAACTGATCCGTGCTGAGCGCGGCGAAGGCCGCCGGCGTCAGCCCGGAGATCGCCGTCCCGCTCAGTGCACCGACCTGGTCCACTGACAGCGCGGCGAGCTGCGTGGTGGTCAGCCCCGCCACCTGTGCTGCCGTCATACCCGTCACGCCGGTCGTCGACAGCGACGCGACCTGGGCGTCCGACAGCGCGCGCATCTGGGTCGTGGAGAGCGCCGACACCTGAGACGACGTCAGCCCGGCGAGCTCCGTCTCGGTCAGGAGCGCGAGCTGCGTGGTGGTCAAAGACGAGATCACGGTCGTCGAGAGCGCCGCGACCCCGGTCTGGGAGAAGCTCGCGAGCTGGGTGGACGACAGCCCCGAAATGAGATCCGACGTGAGTCCCGAGACGGCTGCTGTCGAGAGCGCGCCGATCTGGGCGTTCGTCAGTGCGTCCAGCTGGGTGGTCGCAAGGGCGCCGACCTGGGCAGCGGTGAGGCCGCCGATGCCGGAGGTCGACAGCGCCGCTACCTGGCTCGTGGAGAGAGCGGCGAGCTGGACGGCGCGGAGCGCGCCGACGTCCGTGGAGCTCAGACCCGAGACCTGGGCCGGCGTGAGCGCGGAGAGCAACGGCACGGTGAGCCCGCCGGCCTGGGTCGACGTGAGCGAGCCGAGCTGCTGCGGCGTCAACGCGGCGAGCTGATCACCGCTGAGCGCGGCGAAGCCCGCGGGCGTCAGCCCGGACACGCCGGTGGACGACAGCGCGGCGATCTGCGTGGTATCCAGAGCCGCGATCTGCGTCGAGCGAAGCACCGCCACCTGCGTCGAATCGAGCCCGCTCATCTGCGTCTGATCGAGGAAGGCGAGCTGCGTCGTGCCGAGCGACTGGATCTGCGTCGACGTCAGGGCGCCGAGGTCATCCGGCGTCAGACCCTCGAGCTGCGTGGTGGTGAGCGCCGCGATGCGCGTCGTGGGCAACGACTGCATCTGCGTCGTCGTCAGCGACGACACCTCGAGCGGCGTCAGGGCGGCGAACTGCGCGGTCGAGAGCGCGGCGAACTGAGTCGCGACCAGGCCGGTCACGCCGCTGGGCGAGAGAGCCCCGAGCTGGGTCGTGGTGAGCGCGCCGAGCTGCGCGGGCGACAGCGCGGTGACCGCCGTGGAGGTGAGCCCGAAGATGCCCGTCGTGGACAGCGCGAGCAGCTCCGCCGTGGTCAGCGCAGCGGCCTGGGTCGGGGTGAGCGCGCCGACCTGGGGCGCCGTCAGCGCGCCCAGCTGACGGGTCGTGAGCGCGGCGAACCCCGTCGCCGTGAGCCCCGGGATGCCAGCGATGCTCAGCGCCGCGATCTGCGAAGGAGCGAGCGCGCCGAGCTGCGTGTTGGTCAATGCGCCGAGCTCGGTGCTGGTGAGCGCGCCGAGCTGCGGGGCCGTCAGCGCGCCGAGCTGCGGGGCCGTGAGTGCGCCGAGCTGCGTCGTCGTGAGAGCCGCGACCCCGGTGCCCGTCAGGCCCGTGATCTGGGTCGTCGTGAGGCCGGCGAGCTGCGTCGTCGACAGGACGCCGATCTGCGTGGTGGTGAACGCTGCGACCTGGGCGGCAGTGAGCTGTCCGAGGCGGGTCGTGGTGAACGACGCGATCTGCGTCGTGGTGAGCCCGCTGACGGCACGCGTCGACAGCGACGCGAGCTGCGTCGCGTTCAGCGCGTCGATCTGCGTCGAGCTCAGCACTGCCGCCTGCGTGGTCGTGACGCCGGAGAGCTCGACCGTCGTGAGCACGCCCATCTGCGTGGCGGCAAGAACGCCGATCTGGTCCGTGGTCAGCGCGCCGAACTGTGCGGACGTCAGGGCGCCGAGCTGCCGCGTCGTGAGCGCGCCCAGCTCGGTGGCCGTCAGCCCCCGGATCCCCGTCGTGCTGAGCGATGCAATCTGTCCGGTCAGGAGGGCGGCGAGCTGGCTCGGTCCGAGCGCCGCGACCTGCGTGTCGGCGAGCGCGCCGAGCTGTACGGCGCCGAGATCGCCGACCTGGGTCGCCGTGAGCGCGCCGATTTGCGCCTCGTCCAGCGACGCGACCTGGGTCGGGTACAGGCTGCGAAGCTGCGTCGTGGCGAGCCCCTGCACCTGCGAGGGGCTCAGCGCGCCGACCTGATCCTGGCTCATGCTGCCGATCTGCACCGCGGAGAGCGCACCGAGCTGCGCGGCCGTGAGAGCGCCGATCGCGTCCAGGGAGAAACCGCTGACGCCGAGACCGGACAGCGCCGCGACCTGGCCCGGGGACAGCGCCGCGACCTGCGCGACGGACAGCGAGGCCACCTGCGTGTCGACGAGGCCGCCGACCTGCGTGGTGCTCAGGGTCGCGACGAGCGACGGCGGCATCGAGGAGACCTGCGTCTCGGTGAGCGCGGCGAGCTGTGCGGGGGTGAGCGCGGCGAACTGGTCCGGGCTGAACGCCGCGAAATCCGCGCCCGGTAGCGACGCGACCACGTCCGTGGAGAGGCCGGCCACCTGCGTAGTAGTGAGCGCGGCAAGCTGCGCACCCGAGATCGCCGCGAACTGCGTCGAGGACAGCGCAGCCACCGCGCGCGTGGACAGCGCGGCGAGCTGTGCTCCGCTGAGCGCCGACATCTCCGTCGTGGTGAGCCCCGACACCGCGACGGTGGACAGCGCCGCGACCTGGCTCGCCGACAGCGCGTTCAGCTGCGTGAGCGACAGGGCAGCGATCTGGGTGTCGACCAGACCGCCGATCTCGGCGGTGGTGAGGGCCACGAGCTGGGTTGCGCCGAGGGTCGACACCAGATCCGTGGAGAGCGCGCCGATCTGCGCCGGGGTCATGGCCGCGAGCTTCGTCGTCGAGAGCGCCGCGAGCCCGGCGACCGTCAATCCGGCAATCGCCGTGGTCGAAAGCGCCGAGAGCTGCGTGGTGTCCAGCGCCGAGAGCTGCGTGGCGGTGAACGCCGAGACCTGTGTCGAGGTGAACCCGAACGTCTCTCCTGCCGTGAACGACGCGAGCTGCGCGCCGCTGAGCGCGCCGATCTGCGGGGCCGTGAAGTCGCCGACCTGCGTCGGCGAGAGCCCGCGCAGCTGCGTGGACGTCAGGCTTCCGACCTGCGCCGGCGTCAGCGCGACAACCTGGCTGTCCCGCAGGGCGCCCATCTGCGTCGCCGTGAGCGACGTCACCTGCCCGGCACCGAGCGCCGCGATCTCCGCGGTGCTGAGGCCTCCGATGGCCGCCACGGACAGCGCCGCGACCTGACTGCCGGACAGCGCACCGAGCTGGACGAGCGACAGCGCGCCGACCTGCGTGTCCGCGAGCCCCGCGACGGCCGTGGTGGTGAGGGCCGAGAGCGCCGTGGTCGCCAGCGACGCGATCTGGTCCGTCGCGAGCTCGGCGAGCTGGGAAGCGGTCAGGGACGCCAGCTGACCGGTGGTCAGAGCGGCGAGCGACGCTGCCGGCACGCCGTCGAAAGCCGTCGGCGAGAGCGCGGCGATCTGCCCGGTCGTCAGCGTCGAGAGCTGGGTCGCCGTCAGCGCCGAGAGCTGCGTCGAGGTGAGACCGCGGACGGTCGTCGTGGTGAGCGACGCGAACTGAGCGGGCGTCAGCGCGGCGAGCTGCGTGTCCACCAGGTTGCCGAAGGCGGTGCTGGTCAGGCCGCGCAGCTGGTTCGTGGTGAGAGCGGCGAGCTGCAGCGCCGTGAGACCGCTGACCGCGCTGGTGGTCAGCGACGATAGCTGCGTGGACGTGATGGAGGCGAGCTGCGCCGCGGCGAGCTCGCCAACGTCCGTCCGCGTGAGCGCCCCGAGCTCGGCGGGCGTGAACGCGCCGACCTGAGTCGAGGTGAGCACGCTCATCTGCGTCTGATCGAGCGCGCTGATTGCCGCGGGAGAGAGCCCCCGGAGCTGCGTGGTGGTCATCGCGGAGAGCTGCTGCGCCGTGAGACCCCCTACGGCCGTGGTGGTCAGCGCCGCGAGCTCCGTCGCGGTCAGCGCGGCGAGCAGGGTGAGCGGCAGGGAGGCGACCTGTACGTCCGAGAGCCCGCCGACGGCCGACGGAGAGAGAGCTGCCGTCTGCGCCGCGGTGAACGCGGAGAGCTGGGTCGGCGTGAATGCGGCAACTTGGGTCGCCGAAAGGCCGCTGACGGCGGTCGTCGAGATGGCCGCGAGCTGCCCGGCCGAGAGCGCGGCCAGCTGCTCGGTGCTGAAACCCGCGACGGCCGCTCCGCCGAGGCCGCGAAGCTGAGCCGTGCCGAGCCCGCCGAGCTGCGCCACGCCGAAGCCCTGCACCGCGGTCGCAGTGATGGCGGCGAATTGAGACGACGTGAACGCCGCGAGCTCCGTGGCCGTCAGTCCGCTCACGTTGGTGCTGGTCAGGCCGCCGATCTGCGATGCAGTGAGCGCCGCGAGCTGGGTGCTGGCGAGCGCGCCGAAGCCGGTGGTATCGAGCGACGCTATGCCGGCCGCCGTGATGCCGCGCACCTGCGTGGTCGTCATCGCGGCGAGCTGCGTCGTCGTCAGCGACGACGCGCCGGAGAGCGTGAGGGCCTCCATCTGCGCCGCGGATATGCCGCCGAGCTGCGTCGTCGTCAGCGACGACACCTCGGTCGAGGTGAGCCCGAGGAGCTGCGACACTCCGAGCACGCCGAGCTGCTTGGGCGTGAGCGCGCCGAGCTGCGTGCTGTTCAGCGCGGATATCTCGTCGAAGGTGAGACCGCCGACGGCGGTGGTGGTGAGCGCGGCGAGCTGCGTGTCGGCGAGAGCGGACAGCTGCGTCGGGGCGAGCACGCGGATCGCGGTGCTGGTCAGGCCCGCGGCCTGGGTCGTCGTCAGCGCGGCGATCTGATCCTGGGTCAGTCCTTGCACTGCGCTCGCGCCCAGCGCACCGAGCTGGGTCGAGGTCAGCGCCGATACTGCGGTGATCGTCAGCTCGAAGACGTTGTCCGCCCCGAGACCGCGGATCTGCGTCGTGGTCAGCGCGGCGAGCTGCGCGGGCGAGAGCGCCGCGAAGTGCGTCATGTCGAGCGCGCCGACCGTCACGCTGGCGAGCCCCGTGATCTGCGTGGTCGTCAGCGCGGCCGCCTGGGTCGTGCTGAGGCCGTTGATCGCGTCGGGAGTGAGCCCTGCGAGCTGAGTCGAGGAGAGGCTCGCGAGCTGCGCGCCGCCGAGGGAACCGAGCTGGTCCCCCGTGAGACCGAGCAACTGCGCGGGGTTCAGCGCGGCGAGCTGCGTCGTCACCAGCGCGCCGAGCTGCGTGGTCGTGAGCGCACCGAGCGACGCCGCGGAGAGCCCCGCAAGCATGGACGCGCTCACTGCTCCGAGCTGCGCCGGCGAAAGCGCGCCGAGCGCCGTCGGGGTGAGCCCGCGGAGCAGCGCGGCGGTGAGCCCGCGGATCTGCGTCGTGTCGAGGGAGGCGCTCTGCACGTCGCTCAGGCCACCGAACGCCGACGCCGTCAGCGCCGAGAGCTGCGTCGCCGTGAGCACCGAGAGCTGCGTGGTGGCGAGCTCCGACGCGCCGCTCGACGTGAGGCCGGCCAGCGCGGTCGACGTCATCGCACCGAGCTGGGCGGTCGACAGTGCGCCGAGCTGAGTGTCGGCGAGCACCGCCACCTCCGTCGCGACGAGGCTGCGGACCTGCGTCGTCGAAAGGGACGAGATCTGCGTGACCGTCAGCGCGCCGAGGGCGCTCGTGGTGAGCGCACCGATCTGGGTCGTCGTGAGGCCGCCGAGCTGCGTCGTGCTGAGTGAAGCGATCTGGTCCTGGCTGAGGCCGCGCACCGCGGCGGGTGTGAGCGCCGCGAGCTGCGTCGATTGCAGCGCGCCGACCTGCGTCGTCGAGAGCCCCAAGAGCGAGAGGACCGTCAAGGCCCCAATCTGCGACGAGGACAGCGCGGCGAGCTGCGCCGCCGTTAGACTCCCGAGAGCAGTCGTCGTGAGGGCGCGGAGCTGCGTGGCGACCAGGCCGCCGATCTGCGTCGTGCTGAGCGCAGCGACCTGATCCTCCGTGAGCCCCGTCACCGCGTTCGCGCCGAGGGCCGCGATCTGCGTCGAGGCGAGCGCGCCGAGCTGCGCGACGGACATGCCGCCGATGCCGCTCGCCTGCAAGCCGGAGATGGCGGTCGTCGTGAGAGAGCCGAGCTGCGTCGTCGCGAGCGCACCGAGCACTGTGGTCGTCAGCGCTCCGAACTGGCTCGCGCCGAGGGCGCGGACCTGCGACGTCGACATCGACGCGAGCTGGTCGGTGGTGAGGCCCTTCAGCGCCGTTGCGGTGAAGCCCGCAAGCTGCGTGACGCCGATCTCGCCGAACTCCGTGGCCGTCAGCTCGCTCACGTCCGTGCTGGTCAGGCCGCGTAGCTGCGTGGTCGTCAGCGCCGACATCTGCGTCGACGTCAGCACGCCGATCTGCGTCATCGACAGCTCGCTGACCTGCGAGGCGCCGAGCCCGCGGATCTGCGTGGTCGTCAGCGCCGCGAGCTCGGTCGTCGTCATGCCGTCGATGGCCGTCGTGGTCAGCAGCGCGAGCTGGGTGGGCATCAACGCGCCGAGCTGCGTCGTGGACAGCGAGGCGAGCTGCGTTGGAGCCATTCCACGCAATGCGGCCATCCCGAGCGACGGCATTTGCGTGGCCGTGAACCCGGCGAGCTGCGCGGTGGAGAGCGCGCTCATCCCGGCGGCGGTGAACCCCGCGACGGCGGTCGTGGAGATGGCGGCGAGCTGCCCCGGCGCGAGCGCCGCGAGCTGCGTATCGACGAGCGCCGCGACCGCGGCGGACGTGAGCCCGCGCAGCTGCGTGGAACCGAGGGACGACACCTGGGCCTCCGTGAGGCCCGCCACGGCGGCACCGGTCAGCGCCGAGAACTGCGTCGAGCTCAGCGCACCGAGCTCCGTCGCCGTGAGCGTACCGAGGGCGGTGCTCGTCAGAGCTCTCACCTGGGTGGTCGTCAGTGCAGCGAGCTGCTCGGTCGCGAGCGCCGTCAGATCCGTCGCGCTCAGGGAGGCGAGCGTCGCGCCGGCGAGGTTCGCGACCTGCGTCGTGGTCAGCGACGCGAGCTGCGTCGTGGTCAGCCCGCCGATCCCCGTCGCCGAGAGCTGCGCGATCTGCGTCGTCCGAAGGGCGTCGAGCTGGAGCGGTGTCAGCACCAAGACCTGCGACGACGTGAGGCTCTTGACCTGCTGCAGGGACAAGGCCGCGACCAGCGTCGTGGCCAGAGCAGCGACCTGGGTGGTCTGGAGAACGGCGACCTGCAAAGCCGTGAGACCCGCCAGAGCGCTAGTCGTCAGCGCGTTGAACTGCGTCGTGGAGAGCGCCGCCCACTGCGTGTCGGACAGCGTGCCGAGCTGCGTGCTCCGGAGACCGCCGAGCTGCGTGTTCGTGAGGCCGCCGAGCTGGCCCTCCGAGAGGCCGCCGAGAGCCTTCGCGGAGAGGGCGCCGAGCTGCGTCGAGGACAGCGCCGCGAGCTCCGTGGCCGTCAGCGCGGACGTGTTCGTGACGGTCCACCCGGCGAGCTGCGTCTCGGTGAAGGCACCGAGCTGCGTCGTGGAGAGCGATGCGAGCTGATCGGGGTCGAGCTCCGCGACGGCGGCAGCCGTGAGGCCGCGCAGCTGGACGGTGGTCAGCGCGGAGAGCTGCGTGGCCGTCAGGCCGTCGATGGCGGAGGTGGAGAGCGCCGCCATCTGAGTCTGTGCCAGCGCCGAGAGCTGCGTGGTGCCGAGGGAGCCGAGCTGGCTCGCCGTCAGCCCTCGTAGCTGCGCCGAGGTCATCGCCGCGAGCTGATCCGTCGTGAGCGCCGCCGAAAGGGTGCCGGAGAGCGCGCCGAGCTGGACCGCGGTCAAGCCGACGACCACCGAAGGCGCGAGCGCCGTGACCTGAGCCGTCGTGAGCGCGTCGACCGCGGTCGTCGTGAGCGAGCCGAGCTGGACCGTCGTCAGGCCGCGCAGCTGGGTGGTGGAGAGCCGCGCCATCTGGTCCTCGGTCAATCCTGCGAGGGATGCGGGGGAGAGCGAGGACATCTGCCCTGCGGTGAGCGCCGCCACCTGATCCGTGGACAGTGACGACAGCGCGCTCGACGTGAGGCCCCGAAGCGCCGTGGTGCTCAGCGACGCCATCTGCGTCGTGGCGAGCGCGTTCACCGAGCCGGCGTCGAGCACCGCGAGCTGCGCGGCCGTCAAGCTGCCGATCTGGGTCGTGCTGAGCGACGCGAGCTGGTCCTGGCGCATCCCCTGGACGGCGCTGGCGCTCAGCACGGCGATCTGCGTCGCGGTGAAGGCGTCGACGGCCGTCACCGTCATCACCGAGATCTGGTCGCCGGTGAGCCCCCGCACCGCTGACGCCGTGAGCGCGGCGAGCTTCACCGTCGTGAGCGCGGCGAGCTGATCTTCACCCATCGCCGCCACCTCGGAAGCCGTCAATCCGGCAAGCTGGGTGGTCGTGAGGGCCGACACCTGCGTGGCGGTGAGGGCGCTGAAGGCGGTGGTGGTCAGCGCGCCGAGCTGCGTCGAGGTCAGCCCGCTCACCTGGGTGACGGTCAGCGACGAGAGCTGGTCCTCGCCAAGGCCGCGAATGGCCGTTGCTTGCAACGCCCCGAGCTGGTCGGAGGTGAGAGCACCGACCTGGTCCGGTGTGAGACGCGCGACGATGACGTTCGTCAGCCCGCGGAGCTGCGTCCCGGACAGCGCAGCGACCTGGGTCGTGCTGAGCGCCGCGAAAGCCGTGGTCGACAGCGCACCGAGCTGGATCGCGCTGAAGCCCGTGATCTGCCCGGCGGAGAGGGACGCGACCTGCGTGTCGGCTAGCGCCGGCACGGAAGCGACGTTGAGCGAGGAGATCTGCGTCGCGTTCAGAGCGGCGAGCTGGAGCACGCTGAGCTCGCCGAGCTGGGAGCGGGTGAGCCCCGCGAGCTGGGCCGGGCCGAGCGCCGCTAGCTGCGGAACGCCGAGCCCGTCGATCGCCGTCGTGGTGAGCGCGCCCATCTGCTGGCCCGAGAGCCCCTGGAGCTGCGCCGGATCCAGTGCAGCCACCTGATCCCCGGTGAGACCCGGTAGTGCGGTCGCCGAGATCGCGGCGAACTGCGTGGAAGTCAGGGTGCCGAGCAGGGTCGCGCTCAGCAGCGCGACGTCGGCGCTGGTCAGCCCGATGAGCTGCGTGGCGCTGAGCGCGACGAGCTGCGTCGTGGACAGCGCCGAGAACTGCGTCGTGGAGAGCGACGCAAGCTCTGCTCGCGTGAGGCCCTTCATCTGCGTGGTGAGGAGCGCCGCGAGCTGGGTCGGAGACAGCGCCTGCACGAGGGTGCCGAGGGCCCCGAGCTGCGCGGTACCGAGGCCACCGAGCTGCGTCGTGGAGAGCGCCGCGATCTGGTCCGAGCTGAGGCCCTTCACCTGCGTGGTGGTGAACGCCGCGAGCTGCGTGCTCGTCAGCGCAGCGAGCTGCGTCCCGGAGAGTTGCGACATCTCCGTGTACGCGATCTGCGCGAGATCGGTGGTCGTCAGCGCCGCGATATCCGTGGCGGACACGGCACCGAGCTGCTCGGCCGCGAGCGCGTGGAACTGCGCCGCCGTGAAGTCGAGCATCTGGCTCACCGACAGGACCGAGACCTGCGGCGCGGTCAGCGAGCCGACCTGCGTGGTGCTGAGCGCCGCGAGCTGCGAGGCGAGCAGCTCGGAGAAGTCCGTGGCGGAGACGCTCTGCAGATCGGTGGTCGACAGACTCGCGATCTGCTGGGGCGTGTACGAAGAGAGGCGGGTGACGGTCATCAGAGGACGCGGTCGAAGAAAGGAGCGACGCACGAGGCGGCCCCAGTGTTGAAAAATGGCACGCCCACGCCCCGATCGCTCGATAAAACAGCGCGAATGCTGCTCCAGCCCGACGTCAATCGCGTGACGCCCCCGGGACGGTACACAACACGGATGGAGACCTTATATGTGCGCACGCGCATTACATCGCTCGGGGTCTGCCGCGGCCGCTTCGCGATCGCGTGACGGCGCACTTCTTCCGGGCGCCGCCCGATGCGCTACTGTCCGGCGCTCGCCATGAAGAGGCTCCTCGTTCCCCTGCCTTCATACGGGTTCGATCCGACGGAGTCGGCCGTCCCGTGGAGGCGCGTCCGGCGCGCCGGTCACACCGTCATCTTCGCGACGCCCGGGGGTGGAGTGGCCGCCGCGGATCGACGGATGGTCACGGGAGAGGACCTGCCCCGGCTGCTGCGTGCGTCGCTGATGGCGGAGGCAGACGCGGTCGCCCGGTATCAAGAAATGCACGCGTCTCGCGAGTTCCAGCATCCGCTCGCTTATCCATCCATTGAGCCCGACGACTACGACGCGCTCCTCCTGCCCGGCGGGCACGACAAGGGCATGCGCGAATACCTCGAGGACACCCACCTCCAGTCGGTCGTCGCGCGCTTCTTCGCGGAGGGAAAGGTCGTGGGCGCCATCTGTCATGGCACCTTGCTGGCCGCCCGCTCCCGCCAGGGAGAGCACTCGGTGCTCTGGGGTCGCAGGACCACCGGGCTCACGCGGCGTCAGGAACTCGTCGCCTGGTGGCTGACGCGGGCAACCCTCGGCGATTACTACAGGACGTACGCAGTCCCGATGGCCGACGAGCTGATTATGAATCTTCGCTCACCCGGGGACTACGATCCCGGGCCTGGTTTTCCCATTCCCCTCACCCGTGACGCCGAAACTCGGCTCGATCCTGGCTTCACGGTTAGGGACGCCAATTATTTGTCGGCGCGCTGGCCCGGCGACGCACACCGGTTTGCAGAAGAGCTCAGCGGAATGCTCGGGCACTAGCGCGGGTTGATGGGCGTCACGCGGCGCTCGAGGGCCGCTTCTGCTACATCTACCGCCCCCTGGGAATTAATGAAGGTTCTCGTCGTCGAAGACAGCAAACGCCTCAGCAGCTTCCTGAAGAGGGCGCTCGAGGAAGAGGGCTACGTGACGGACGTGGCCGTCGACGGCGCGACGGCGCTCGCGCAAGCAGAGAGCATCCCCTACGACGTGGTCGTGCTCGACTGGATGCTCCCGGATATCGACGGCGTCCGAGTTTGCCGTGAGCTGCGGTCGAAGGGCGTTTCCACCCCCATCATCATGTTGACCGCGCGGGCGGAGGTGGCCGAGCGCATCACGGGGCTCGATGCCGGCGCGGACGACTACATCGTCAAGCCGTTCGACCTCGGGGAATTCCTGGCCCGTGTGCGGGCGAGGGCCCGGCGCGAGGTGGGCGGCAACGCGATGGTCCTCGGTCCCCTGATGATCGACCGCGCAGACCGGCGCGCGGTGCTCGCTGGAGAAGTGCTCTCGCTGACGCCTCGCGAGTTTGCCCTGCTCGCTCACCTGGCCCGCAACGCGGGACGTGTCGTACCGCGCACCGAGCTCCTGTCGAAGGTGTGGGAGACGATGTTCGACCCGGGCTCGAACGTCATCGAGGCCCACATCAAGAACCTGCGAGAGAAGCTCGGTTCGCACGCCACGATGATCGAGACCGTCCGCGGCACCGGCTACCGCCTCGTCGTCCCGTGAGGCTCAGGAATCGCGTGACGCTCGCCGTCACGACGGTCACGGTGCTGACCCTGGCGGCCGCGTCGATGACCACGCTGTTCCTCGTTCGCCGCGAAGAGCTGCTCGATCTCGACAGGGCCCTGCTCGCGCAGGCGCGGCTCGTCGCGCGGCTCGTCGCCATCACCGATCCACAGCACCCCATCCTCACAGCCGGTTCCGCCGAGATCCCGGAGCACTACGAGCCGAGCACGCAATATGTCGCGGTGTACGACGCCGCCGGGACGCCGCTGGCCTGGCAGAGCTTCACGACGGTGCCGCGTCTCGCGGAGCTCGGCGTCAGGGGCCGGCCACCGCAGGACGGTGTCGCCGTCGATCTGGCAGACGACGGCGGGAAGGGGCTCCGCGGAGTGGTCATCCCGATGCGCCGACACCTGGGGTATTCGCTGCTGTACGCCGCCTCACGAGCGGAGGTGGACGCGGACGTCGTCTTCCTCGCCCGGCTGCACGCCGTCCTCTTGCTCGTCGCGAGCGTCCTCACGACGATCGTCGCGCGCTGGCTCGGGCGCCGACTCTCGAGCGACGTCCAGGAGATCGCGTCCATCGCGCGGACCGTCGCCCGGGGAGATCTCGGCGCGCGCTCCCGGGGGCGCGTGAAGGGAAGCACCGAGACGCGTGAGCTCGCTGCGGATCTCGATCACATGATAAGCCAGCTCTCGGCCCTGGTGGTCGCGCAGCGGACCTTCATCTCCCACGCAGCGCACGAGCTCATGTCGCCGCTCGCCACGCTGCGCGGCGAGCTCCAGCTGGCGCTCCGGCGTCCGAGGAGCGTCCAGGAACACGAGGAGGTGCTGAATCAGGCGCTCTCCGACGTGCAGGCGCTCGTGACGCTGTCGGAAGATCTGCTGACCCTGGCGCGCGCAGAAGCGTCGGTCGACACCACCGCAGAGACGACGCTGACCGAGCTCGTGTCGGACGCTGCGCGGGCCGCGAAGGGCGGCGCGGTCGCACGCGGCGTCGCGATCATCGAGCGCCCGGGAGATCCCGCGACGCACGCGGCGCGCCTGGTCGGCGCGCGGCGTGAGCTGTCTCGCGCTCTGCGCAACCTCATCGACAACGCCGTGTCGCACAGCAACACCGGGCAATCCGTCGTGATCTCGGTCGTGCTCGCGCCCAAGGAGGCCACCGTGCTCGTGGAAGACGAAGGCCCCGGTGTCCCGGCGTCCGATCGGATCAGCGTGTTCGAACCGTTCTTCCGCGGTTCGCGTGAACGCGGAGAGAGCGATCAGGGCGTCGGGCTCGGCCTCGCCATCGCGCGCCAGATCGCGCGCCGCTTCGGCGGCGAAGTGGAGCTCGATGGCAGCTTTGGCCCGCCAGGAGCTCGCTTCGTCCTCCGGTTGTGTCGCGCGCCGAGGGTCAACGAAATGGAAATGACTCAATCTTGAAAGCCTGAAGAAACATTCATCGCGGTTTCAGGCGCGGCAGGGGCAGCGAGGATAGAACTTTCTCGAGATGGCATCCCCCCGGCTTGGGCGCGGTGACGCCGGCAGCGAGAGCCAGGCCGAACGGCGCGCCCCTGTATCCAGAGCACGCGCGAAGGACGCGCCGTGGCTCCGCTCCCTGGAGGATCTCGCGCAATCTCCGCTCACACCGGTGCTGCTGGTGGGTCCTGGTGGGGTCGGCGCCGCGCGACGGCTGCACCGACTCACACACCGCGGGAATCGATCGCCGTTCGTACATGTCGATTGCACGTGGCTACCCGACCGCGACGTGAGCCGGCTCCTCTTCGGCGCCGAGAACACTTCGAAGGTCGAGCGCGGTTTCGTCGAACGCGCCAACGGCGGCACGCTGTTCCTCGACGACATCGAGGAGCTTCCAGGCGGCGAACAGGCCCGCATCGCGGAGCTGCTCGACTCCATGCGATTTCGCCGGCTCTTCGGCGAGCACGACGTCCAGGTGAACCTGCGCGTCGTCGCTTGCGTTGCCGGCTCCGAAGCTCAAGCGCTCGCGGCGGGGCGTCTCCGCCGCGATCTCCACGCCCGGCTCAGCGTGCTGCCGGTCGTTCTGCGATGAACACGCTCCCACCGCGCGCCACGTGCTCGTGAACTCATGCTCGAACGCCTGATCGTTCTCGCCGTCAATCGGCGGATCGCGACCCTCATCCTGACGGCCGCATTCCTGCTCTTCGGCATCCACACGCTCACCCGCCTCAAGGTCGAGGCCTTCCCGGACGTCACCAACGTCCAGGTCATGGTCATCACGCTCTTCCCCGGTCAGGCCGCCGAGGAAGTGGAGAAACAGGTGACCATCCCGGTCGAGCGAGCGCTCGTCGGCGTTCCCCACGCGCTCGTGCAGCGCTCGATCACGTCCTTCGGACTCTCGCAGGTGATCGTGACGTTCGAGGACGACGTCGACATCTACTTCGCGCGCCAGCAGATCGCCGAGCGCTTGCCCGACGCGGAAGTCCCCGACGGCGTCACGCCTTCACTCGGACCGAACGATACACCCGTCGGGCAGATATATCAGTACACGCTCGAGAGCGACCGTCACTCGCCGAGTGAGCTCAGAAGCTGGCAGGACTGGACCGTCTCGAAGTTCCTGAAGCGGGTCCCGGGCGTCGCGGACGTCGTGAATTTCGGCGGGTTCCAGAAGGAGTATCACGTCCTCGCCGACCCCGGCCGGCTCCGCACCAACGGCCTCACCCTGAAGGATCTCATCGACGCCGTCGACGGCTCGAACGGCGCGACGAGCGGCGGCTATCTGCAGTACGGAGAGAGCGAGTTCGTCGTCCGCGGCCGCGGCTATCTGCAGGGCCCTGCCGACATCGAGAAGACGGTGATCGCCGTGAAGAGCGGCTCGCCGGTGCTGATCCGCAACGTCGCGAAGGTCATCGAGGGCTACACGCCGCGGCGGGGAGCCGTCGCGCGCGGCGGGTCCATCGACTCCATCGAGGGGACCATCCTGCTTCGCCGCGGCGAGAACCCGAAGGACGTCCTCGACGACATCCACGCCGAGGTCCTTCGCATCAACACCGCCGTGCTCCCGCAGGGGATGCGCATCGTGCCCTTCTACGACCGGACGCGGCTCGTCGACACGACGCTGACCACCGTCGCGCACAACATGGCGGAGGGCGCGCTGCTCGTGACGGCCGTGCTGTGGCTGTTCCTGCGCGCTCTCTCCGGGTCCTTCGCCGTCGCGGTGACGATGCCGCTCGCGCTGTGCATGGCGTTCGTGGGGCTCAAGTTCGTGGGCGTCCCCGCGAACCTGCTCTCGATGGGAACCGTCGACTTCGGCATCCTGCTCGATGGCGCGGTGATCCTGGTCGAGAACGTGTACCGGCACATGGCCGAGGAAAAGCCCGTCCCCGAGCGGGTTCCGAGCGTGGTCGCGCGCGCCGCCATGGAGGTCGTGCGCCCGATCCTCTTCTCGCTGTCCATCATCATCGCGGCGATGATCCCCATCTTCACGCTGGAGCGCGTGGAGGGCCGCATCTTCCGACCCGTGGCGCTGACGTACGCCTTCGCCCTCGGCGGGGCGCTCGTCTTCACGCTCACCACCGTGCCGGCGCTCACGGCGGTGCTGCTCCGCAAGGGTCAAGTGAAGGAGGCCGACCCCGAGTTCCTGGTTTGGCTCCGCGCACGCTACCTCTCGGCGCTCCGGCTCGCGCTCCGCTTTCCGCTCACGACGCGGCTCTTCGGGCTCATCGTGCTCGCGGGCGCGGTGTTCCTGATCCCCAGGCTGGGCACGGAGTTCCTGCCGCAGATGAACGAGGGCGACATCCACGTGACGGTGACGATGCCGAGCGCCGTCTCGCTCGACCGCGGGGCGCAGGTGCTCCGCGACACACGCCTCACGCTGCTGAAGTTCCCCGAGGTGCGCGACGTGCTCACCGAGCAGGGACATCCGGAGGACGGCACCGACGACGAGGCGCCCAACCAGGCCGAGACGTTCGTCATGATGAAACCCGAGGCCGAGTGGCACACCGGGCGCAAGAAGGACCAGGTCGTCGACGCCATGCGCGCCGAGCTCGAGAAGCGACCGGGCGTCCTCTACAACTTCAGCCAGCCCATCAAGGACCGCGTCGAGGAGTCCATCTCCGGCATCCGCGGGCAGGTCGTCGTGAAGATCTACGGCGACGACATGCAGCTGATGCAGGACCGGCTCGAGGACGTGAAGCGGATCTTGAACAGCACACGCGGCGCTCGCGACATCGAGGTGTACCGCGCGGGCAAGGCCCAGCACATCGTCGCCGACATCGACCGCGACGCGACGGCGCGCATGGGCCTGGAGGTGCGCGACGTCGAGGATGCCATCGAGAGCGCCTACGGTGGGAAGCTCGCGACCAGCATGTGGGAGGGCGAGCGCAAGGTCGGCGTCCGGGTGAAGCTGCCGAGCCCCGCCGCGGGCGACACCTACGCGCTCTCGCGGCTGGAGGTGCCCGCTGGAGACGCGCGCCTGCCGCTCTCGTCGTTCGCGAAGGTGCACGTCGACGCGGGTCGCACTCAGATCAACCGCGAGCAGGGGGGGCGATTCCTGGCCCTGAAGTGCAACATCGAGGGCCGCGACATGGGCTCCTTCGTCGAGGAGGCGCAGGCGCGGGTGAAGGCGCAGGTGAAGCTCCCCGAGGGCTACTACATGACGTGGGGCGGCGAGTTCGAGAACCAGCGACGCGCGATGCACCGGCTCGCGATCATCGTGCCGATCTCCGTGCTCGTCATCTTCCTGCTCCTCTACTTCACGTTCAGCGCAGCGCTCCCGGCCGTCGTCGTGCTGCTCGACGTGCCGTTCGCGACGGTCGGAGGCGTGTTCGCGCTGTATGCGACGCACACCGTGCTCAGCGTCTCCGCGGCCGTCGGCTTCATCACGCTCTTCGGCGTTGCGACGATGGACGGCGTGCTGCTCATCACGTACATCCGCCAGGCGCGCGACAAGCACGGCGGCGAGGCGAAGGACGCCATCCTCGAGGCCGTGTCGCAGCGCCTTCGCCCGGTGCTGATGACCGCGCTCCTCGCGTCACTCGGTCTTTTGCCCGCCGCGATGTCGCACGCGATCGGCTCCGACACGCAGCGCCCCTTCGCCATCGTGATCATTGGAGGACTCGTCTCGTCCACCCTGCTCACCATGCTGCTCCTGCCGACCCTCTACGAGCTCTTCGATCAATGGTTCGGCTCCGGCCGCCGCGCCCGCAAAGGCATCATCGAAGAGGCCCCGCGCTCCCGGAGGACCATCCCGTGACCAAGCGCCCCTTGCCCCTCGCGCTCCTGCTCCTCGCGACGAGCGCCAGCGCTGCCAAGCCCGTGCCCG
>CAYUAW010000070.1:0-3262 GCA_964442485.1 uncultured Polyangiaceae bacterium | reverse complement strand
CCTCCGACCCCGATCTCACCATCGATCAAGCCGTCGCGATCGCCCTCCAGCGAAACCGCGACGTCATCGCCGCCAAGCTCCAGATCCGCGAAGCCGAGCTCGATCGTATCGAGGCCGGCCTCTACTGGAACCCGACGCTCTCGTACTCGGCCGGCAACATCGTTCTCGGCGACGGCAACTACGGCACCCACCCCGGCGCATTCTCCCAGGTCGTTCAGAGCGTCGGCGTGAGCGACGTCATCGACGTCTGGGCGAAGCGCGGTGCTCGGATGCACGCGGCGGACGAGGGTATCCGGCAGCGTCGGCTCGCAGTGGAGGATGCGCTGCGCGAGATCGTCTACGACGTTCGCTCCGCGTTCGCGGACGTCGCACGCGAGCAGTCCGAGCGCGATCTGAGCCGCGAGACGCGCGACCGTTACGCCGAGACGGTGCGCCTCTCGCGCTCGCGCTTCTCGGCGGGTGAGATCTCCGAGGCCGAGCTCTCCAAGATCGAGCTCGAGGGCCTCAAGTACGAGAACGCCGTCATCGATGCCGAGCAGGAATACGACGTCGCGAGGCAGCGGCTCGCTGCGCTCTTAGGGATCGGTACGGAGCTGCCGTTCCATGCCTCGTTCCCCGTGCCGCGCGACGTGAACGTTTCATTACCTGCCCTCCTTGCGGACGCGCTCGCGCGACGTCCGGATCTGCTGGCATCGCGCGCGGAGCAGCGCTTTGCGTCCGCTGCACTCACCTCCGCCCACCGCGAGGCGCTCCCCGACATCTCCGTCGGTGTCGGATACACGCACAGCGGCTTCCAGACGTCTGGCGACAACCCCAACACCCTCGCGCTGACGCTGTCCGCCCCGCTGCCCGTCTTCGATCGGAACCAGGCCGGCATCGGCCGCGCCGAGCTCACCATTCGCCGTGCCGAGAACGACACCGCGCGCCTCGAGCTCGTGGTCCGTCGCGAGGTCTCGGAGGCCGTGCGTCGCGTGGCTCGCGCCGAAGCGCTGCTCTCCGTCTACGAGGGCGGCGGCATGCTGAAGCGCTCGGGGTCGGCGCTCAACGTCGCCGAGAAATCCTACAAGGCGGGCGCCATCTCGCTGCTCGAGCTGCTCGAGGCACGCCGCACGTACATCGATACGCAGGCCAGCTACCTGCGCGCCCAGCACGACCTCCGTCAATCGACGGTCGATCTCACTCACGCCGTCGGGGAAAGCTCCAAATGATCCGCAATATCGCTCCCGTGTTCGTACTTCTACTCGCAAGCTGCAGCGAGGCCCCGGCGTCGTTCGTCGGCGAGGCCACCGCGGCTTCGCGAGACACCATCCACCTCGCAAACCAGGATCCGAAGCTCCCCTTCTTGAAGATCGAGACCGTCAAGGAGACCGACGCCGGACCCATGCTGAACCTCACCGGCCGCGTCGCGTTCGACGAGGACCACACGCAGCGCGTCTCCTCTCCCATCGACGGAAGGGCGACGCGGCTCTTCGTGAGCCCGGGCGACGTCGTCAAGGCGGGGCAGCAGCTCATCCTGCTCAGCTCGCCGCAGGTGGGGCAGCTGCAATCGGACGCGCAGAAGGCGGCCCAGGATCTGGCGGTCGCGCAGAAGGCGCTCGACCGAGCGCACAAGCTCCAGGCCGACGGCGCCGTTTCGGAGAAGGAAGTAGCGCAGGCCGAGGCGGATTTCCGCAAAGCGAAGGCGACACTCGGCGGCTCGGGCTCCCAGCTCACCTCCCTCGGAATCTCGCCGTCCGATCCAGCGGTGGCGGTCGCGCTGCGAGCGCAGATTGCAGGGCGAGTCGTCGATCGTAACGCTCTCGTGGGTCAGGAGATCCGCGCCGATGCGACCACTCCTCTGGTCACGATCTCGGATCTGAAGAACGTGTGGGTTCTCGCCGACGTTTACGAGCAGGACCTGAACCTGATCCGCCAGGGGGCGAGCGTCTCGATCACCGTCCCTGCATACCCGGACGAGAAGTTCCCCGGGCTGGTCGCGCACATCGGCGACACGGTCGACCCCATGAGCCACACCGTGAAGCTCCGATGCAACGTGTCGAACCCCGACGAGCGACTCAAGCCGGAGATGTTCGCCAAGGTGGAGCTGGCGCACGAGAGCGGCGCGAAATCCGTGGTGATCCCCGCGAAGGCGGTGCTGGCGGACAGCGAGCATTCCCGCGTGATCATCGACACCGGAAACGGCGTCTTCCGCTCGCGCGTCCTGACCGTGGGGCCCGAACTGGACGGACAGGTGCGCGTGCTGGCCGGGCTCAAGCCCGGCGAGCGCATCGTCACCGACGGCGCGCTCTTCCTGAAGAACGAGATGGACAACCAGTAACTATCTCGCATCCCAAAACGGCTGCGCCTCTGGCCCCGCCTTCACGCCGTTGGTCGACGAATCGCCGGCGCGCCTTCGAGCTTGCGCCCGGCGCCTAGATCTTCAGGTGCGCCTCGCACGACTCACCGGGGCTGGCGACCTTGCCATCCGGACAGGTCGCACCGTCCCACCGCGCTCCAGTGAGCGTCGCGCGAGCCAGGTTCGAGCCCTGGAGGTCTGCCGATGTGAGATCGGCACCGGCCAGGCTCGCGCCACGAAGGTCTGCCTGCGCGAGATCGGCGCCCTCCAGGTCGGCGTCGCTCAGATTCGCGTCGACGAGCTGCGCGCGATAGAGCACCGCCCGCCTGAGGTTGGCCGCGTGCAAGTTCGTGTCTGTGAGGTCGGCAGCCGCCAGGTGCGCGTCGTCCAGCACGGCGTTCGAGAGGTTCTTGCCGGCCAGATCTTCGCCCGATGTAAGGGGATGTGGTCGCACCGTCGAGAACGTCGGCGGCGCCGCTGGAGGAGCTGCGACAGGCGCGACAGGCCGAAAGTGCCCGATACCGCTGGTGTGGCCGGACGACACGTGGCCGCCGTGCCCGTGGCCCCCATGGCATCCTCCGTGCCCGCCCTTCGCGCGCGCCGCGTGCGAGGCGGCAAGCATCGAAAATGTGAGCAAGAAGACGAATGGCGTCGCACTGCGCATGACGTCCCTCGAGCGCAAACCCACGGGGAGCGCGTGCTATTCCGGAGCGTCAGGTTTTCCGTCGACGAGGCGGAGGCGCCGGCAAATAACACAATCAGCCTCGCCCCGTGGGTTGTGGTACCAGCTGCTGCGTCGGAGGCGAAACTTGTCTCGATCCGAAAATCGGCAGCTGCTGCAGCGTCGGGTTCAACACCTGTCGTGGCCCCAAGGACGCGCACCAACCGTTTCATGAGCAGCTCCTCTTGCCGTGATAGCTCCACCGG
>CAYUAW010000069.1:19192-26049 GCA_964442485.1 uncultured Polyangiaceae bacterium | reverse complement strand
GGCGGGGGGAGCAGTTCGCCGAAGGCGAAGCTGCGGGGGGCCAAGGCCCCCCATAACTAGCGCAATCCGGGCGCTATCAGCGTCTCCGCTGATTGGATTATCAGTATTCGAGCGACTCCAGCGTGCCGTTCTGCTAGCTCAGGCCCGCCCCCGAAGTTGGTCTGGGACTTGCTCGGACGGGTTCCCGCGAGTAGCTTCCGCCGCCTTCCGAAGGATTTCCATGGCCCGCGTAACCGTCGAAGACTGTCTGGACCACGAAGAGAACCGGTTTGCCCTGGTGGTGCTTGCGGCGCTGCGCGCTCGCCAGCTCATGAAGGGTGTCCCCGCGCTGGTGCGCGCGGACAACAAGGCGTCAGTCGTCGCGCTCCGCGAGATCGCGGCGGGCAAGGTGCGCTGGCATCGCGACAGCCAGGAAATCGTGCAGGAGTGGCTCGACGAGTACGAGGCGAAGAACCCGAGCTGACGCGGCCGGCAGTCGCAGTCGACGTCGGGGCATCGGCCCACTACGACGACCCCGACTACTACGATTTCGCCTACCGCGATCGGCGCGACGACATTGCGTACTACACGCGACTCGGGCGGCTCTCACGCGGTCCGGTGCTCGAGTACGGCGTCGGTACCGGCCGCATCGCCGTCGAGATGTGTCGTGCGGGCATCGAGGTGGTCGGCGTGGATACGTCGCGGCCGATGCTCGACGCGCTCCGCCGTCGCTTCGCCCGCGAACCCGACGAGGTGCGTCTCCGTATGCGTGCGGTAGAGGGCGACATGCGCGCGGTCCGGCTGCGACGCCGGTTCCCTCTCGTCATCGCGGCGTTCAACACGATCCTGCACCTGAACGAGCGAGAGGACTTCGAGCGGTTCCTCTCCGGCGTCCGGGGCCATCTCGCGCCAGGGGGCCGGTTCGTCTTCGACTTCTCCGTGCCACACGCGGACTACATCGGGGCCGACCCGCGAAGGACCTACGGCGCGCCGCGGTTCCGGCATCCCGAGCGCGGGCTCGTCCGGTATCGCGAGCGCTTCGAGTACGACTCCTTCCAGCAGCTGCTCCTCATGGAGCTGCACTTCCTGCCGGAGGACGGGAGCTCGCCCTGGGTCGTGCCGCTCACGCATCGCCAGCTCTTCCCGCGCGAGGTGGAGGCGTTGCTTCACTACAACGGCTTCGGGGAGATCACGTGGAACGCGGATTATACCGATGCGTCCCCCGAGTACGGCGCAGACTGCCTGGTCGTGAGTTGCCGGGCGCTGGGAAAGCGGCCGCACAGGCGGGAACGACGGCTCACGAGCGCGCGTGGGGCGGTGCGACGCGCCACGGGAACGAGGAAGCGCGGGCGATGACGCGAGCGCTGATGGCCGGGGACCGCAAGCGGCGTACGATGCTAGGATCACGCATCGTGCGAGAGGCTGCCTCGTCCACCTGCAGAGAGGCAGCCCAGGGAAATGGCGGCTGATCTATACAAGGAGCTCGGGGTCTCACGCACCGCGAGTAGCGATGAGATAAAGAAGGCTTACCGGAAGCTCGCGGCCGAGCTCCACCCCGACAAGAACCCCGGGAACGCCGCGGTGGAGACGCGCTTCAAGGCCGTGAACCGCGCCTACCAGGTCCTGCACGACAAGAAGACGCGCGCCCTCTACGACGAGTTCGGCGACGAGGGCCTCAGGGAAGGCTTCCGGCCCGAGCAGGCAAGGGCCTACCGTCGAGCCACGAGCGGAAACGGCGCGGTGGCCTTCGAGGATCTCTTCACCACCGCGAGCCGGAGCGGCCTGGGCGACATCATGGGGGATCTGTTCGGCACGCGCGCTGGAACGCGCCGCCGGGCGCCGACGCGTGGCGCTGACGTCTCGAGCGACGTGACGATCGACTTTGCCGACGCCATTCGCGGGACGACCGTGCACGTGCAGCACCAGGGCGGCACCGAGCCGGTGAAGGTCCGCATCCCGCCGGGCGCCGGCAACGGCGACCGCGTCCGCGTCACGGGTCACGGCGCGCCCGGCAAGAACGGCAGCGAGCCCGGCGATCTGCTCATCACCGTGCGCGTTCGGCCGCACAGCTACTTCGAGCGCGACGGGCTCGACCTACGTCTCGATCTGCCGGTGACCGTCGCCGAGGCCTACCGCGGCGCGAAGGTGACGATCCCGACGCCCGAAGGGCCCGTGGGCCTCAAGCTGCCGTCCCACACGCAGAGCGGGCAGGTCGTACGCCTGAAGGGGCGGGGCGTCCGCCGCAAGGATCAGGTCGGTGACCTCCTCGTGCGGTTCATGATCCGCCTGCCGGATCGTGACTCCAAGGAGACGGAGGAGGCGCTCGATACGCTCTCCGAGCCGATCGCGAGCGAAGTGCGAGCCGACCTCAGACTTTGAGCGCGCCACAGGTCATGTCGGCGGGGTCCCGCCTCCCGCGACTTGAACCGCTTACCGTGCTGCGGCCGTCGACGCGATGTGCGCGCTGCCGTTGCTGCCCGGCACGGAGTCCGTGTGCTTCCGGCCTTCGTCGTCGTAGCGCGCGAGCTCTGCCGAGGCGTGGCGCAGGTAGGCCTGTTTCTCGTGAAACGGCAGGAAGCTCGACTTGAACCCCGACAGCACCATGCTCTTCACGTCGCGGAACGGGACGCCCATCTGCGAATGCACGAGCCAGAGCTCCTTCGAGACGCTGGTGTCCGTGATGAGCCGGTTGTCGGTGTTGATGGTGACCCGCACGCCGAGATCGAAATAAAGCTTGAGCGGATGGTTCGCCAGGTTGCGCACGGCGCCGGTCTGCACGTTGCTCGAGGGGCAGCACTCGAGCGGAATGCGGTGGTCGTTCACGTAGTGCACGAGATCGCCGTTTTCGATGAGCCGGCACCCGTGGCCGATTCGATGCGCGCCGCACACGTGGATGGCCTGCGCGATCGACGCCGGGCCGTACGCCTCGCCCGCGTGGATCGTGCAGTTGATGTTGTTGTCGCGCACGAGCTGGAAGGCGTCGCGGTGATCCTTCGCGGGGTTGTCCGCCTCGGCGCCGGCGAGATCGAAGCCGACCACGCCGCGGCCCTTGTACGCCACCGCGAGCTCCGCCATCTTGTAGGAGCGCTCCGGCGAGATGTTGCGGATGCCGCACACGATGACGTTGCTGCGGATGCCGAACGTCTTGGCGGCGCGGTCGAGCCCCTCGAGGACGGCTTCCACCACCGCGGTGAGCTTCAGCCCGCCCTCCGTGTGGAGCATCGGCGAGTAGCGCACCTCCATGTAGCGGACGTTCTCGAGGTGCGCGTCCTCGGCGAGCTCGAACGCGATACGCTCGAGCGCGGCCTCCGTCTGCATCACCTGCAGCGTGATGGAGAAGCCCTTCAGATAGTCGACGAGCGAACCGAAATGCCGGCCGCAACCGATGACCTCGCGAAGCCCTTCCACGTCATGAGCGGGTAGCCGGATGCCGCCCTTCTCGGCGAGATCGAGGATCGTCTCGAGCCTGAGCGAGCCGTCCAGGTGGACGTGTAGATCGGCCTTCGGAAGGGCCTGGAACACGTCGAAAGGGACGCGTGCAAGCGACGGAACCCTGTCTTCGTCAGCCATCTCGAACCGTACCACGCGAGAAGCGCGCGAGCCAAACGACCGCCCCCACTGCCCCGAGCACGAGGGCCGCGAAGACCGCTCCGGGGAGGCCGCCGGGGCCACTCCCTTTACCTGGCCCCGGGAGGGCGTGCTCGACCGCGTCCCGGACCGCGACCTCCGAGACGGCCCCGAGCAGGCGCTTGTTCCCGACGTACGTCGTCGGCAGCCCCTCGAACCCGGCCGCGTCGAGGAGCTTCTTGTCGTCGTCGATGCGCGAGTCCGGCTCCTTCGACGCCATGCAGCGATCGAAACGGGCGCCGTCGACGCCGACTTCGATGGCCGCGCGGCGCTCCGCGGAGGGGGACAGGTCCATCTCGACGAGCCGGTTCGCGAGCGCCTCGCCCTTCCCCTGTTCCTCGGCGCAGATCGCGGCGCGAGCAGCCGGCAGCGCCTCCTCGTGCGCGGAGAGGGGCACGTGCTTTCGCACGAAGTTCACCTGGGCAGGTGGATAGTCGTGCAGCACCCCCTGCAGCACCGGATGAAACGCGCGGCAGAAGGGGCACTCGAAGTCGGCGAACTCGACGACGTTGATTTTTTGGGGTTCATAGAGCGCCGCGATCCCCGCGGGGACGGGTGGAGGCGGCTTCACGGCGAGCCAGGTCGCGGGGGTCGCGAGCGCGATGCCGGCGAGCGCCGCCCAGCCCCAGGCCGGCAGCGGATCGACCGGCGTGGCGGGAGCGCGCCGGTCGAGCAGCGCGAAGAGCGCGCCGACGATCGCGGCGATGTCGACGATCATGCAGAGCGAGCAGAACGCGTGGATCGCGAAGGCTTGCACCCCGAGCAACACGACGCCGCCGGCTCCCCCCAGGCCGAAGAGCGCGACCGTCGTGCGGCTGCGCGGCGCGCGCACGGAGGCCGCGAGCACGACGGCGAACGCAATCACACCGAACAGCGGGACCGACACGTACCGGCTCCCTCCGAAGTAGCTGAAGCCGGCTTTCCGTACGGCTTCGCACCCGGATTTGAGTCCACAGAACGCCGCCTCCCCGGGATCGACGTACTGCATGTAGAGTGCAGCGCTGACCGTGAGAGCGACGAGCACGGCGGAGCGGGAAAGCACCAACAACGCGGGGCCCTGGTTGGAAGACCGTGCCTCGATCATGGAATGAAGAACCTTGTACAGCGAGATTGGATGGTCGTCAGCCGTGGCGTTCGACGCATCGGCATGCCGATCCACTTGAAACAACCGATGAACCTACTTTGCTCCCACCCTTTGGTCGCACCGGGGGCTGGGCTATGACGCAGCGACACATGAAGCCGAAGGCACACCCACGGAGCGAGGGCGCTCGCCGCCCCTTGCATGCACCCCAGCGCGGCAAGGAAGACGCCTGGGAGGGCGCGCTCACCGTCAATCCACGCGGCTTCGGCTTCGTCTCGGGCGCCGGACACGACGACGTCTACGTGCCGAAGGAATCGCTCGGCGGCGCGCTCCACGGCGACCGTGTCATGGTCCGCGTCGTCGCGCACTCCGCGCGGGGCGCCGAAGGGCGCATCGAGGACGTCGTCACCCGTCGCGCGATCCGCGTGGCAGGCGTGCTCCGGAAGCGGCGCACGAGCGCGTGGCTCGAGCCCGACGACTCCCGCATCCGCGGGCCCATCGTGCTCACACAGGTTCCGAAAGAGGGTCGCGACGGCGACGCCGCCGTGGTCGTGATAAAGCGTTACCCGGAGAGCGCCGACGAGAGCCCGGAGGGCGAGCTCCTCAGCGTGCTCGGAGCACCGGGCGACCCCAGTGTGGAGGTCGCGAAGATCCTCATGCGCGAGAGCATCGAGGAGCAGCACACGGAGGGGGCCATGCGCGAGGCGGAGGCGATGGCCGCCCGCCTCACGCGCGGCGACGTGGAGCATCGGAAGGACCTGCGCGAGGTTCCGCTGCTCACCATCGATCCGGAGGACGCGCGCGATCACGACGACGCGGTCGCCGTCGAGCGCCACGGCGACGGCCACAGGGTGTGGGTGGGCATCGCCGACGTTGCCGAGTACGTGCAGCCCGGCACTGCCCTCGACGAGGAGGCGCTGATGCGCGGCTGCACGATCTACCTGCCCGATCGCGCCCTGCCGATGCTCCCCCGCGCGCTCGCCGCGGACGTGTGCTCGCTCCTGCCCGAGCGCGAGCGGCTCTGCATGGCGGTGCTCGCCGACATCGACGCGAACGGCAACGTGACGCACTTCGAGGTGTGCGAGGCCCGCATGCGCGCTCACGCGATGCTCACCTACGGCAGCGTCGCGCGCACCCTGGGCTTCACCGAGCTGCCGCCGCGGAGCCATCAGGCGGAGGCGTTTCGCAAGGAGCTCAAGGCGCTCGATGAGGTCGCGCGGAAGCTCCGGAAGCAGCGGATGCGCCGCGGGGCTCTCGACTTCGACCTGCCCGAGCCGAAGCTCATCCTGGACGACAAGACGGGCAACCCCATCGGCGTCACCCGGCGCGCGCAGGACCCCGGCGTCAAGCGCGCCTACCAGATGATCGAGGAGCTCATGATCCTGGCAAATGAGCTGGTCGCACAGTGGCTCGGCAAGCGACGCTCGCCCGCCGTGTACCGCGTGCACGGCAAGCCCGACGCGAAGAAGCTCGATCGACTGGAGGGCGTCGCGGAGCGACTGGGCGCGCCCTTCGACATGGAGGAGATGGAGAAGCCGGACGGCGTCTCGCGGTGGCTGCGCAAGATCGCCGACCACCCGAAGAAGAACGTGCTCGAGTCGCTGCTGCTCCGTTCGATGAAGCAGGCCGTGTACGACATCACCAACATCGGGCACTTCGGCCTCGCCTCCGCGGCGTACCTCCACTTCACGTCGCCGATCCGCAGGTACCCGGACGTGCAGGTCCATCGCGCCGTGAAGCGGCTGCTCCGCGGCGAGAAGCCCGACACGAGCCCCGCCGCCCTCGAGGCGCTGGCGGCGAGCGCCACGGAGGCGAGCACGCGCGAGCGCGCCGCCATGGACGTCGAGCGGGAGGTCCTCGACCTGTACCGCGCGCTCTACATGCGCGACCGCATCGGCGACATCCTGGAGGGGACGGTGACCGCGGTCACCGGCGGCGGTCTCTACGTGACGCTCGACGATCCCTTCGTCGACGTGCTCGTGCGCTACGAGTCGCTCGGGCCGGACCGCTACCGCATCGACGACGACGAGCTGGGCGTCTCCGGCGAGCGCAGCGGGGACAAGGTCTTCCTCGGCGACCGCCTCACCGTCATCATCGAGGACGTCACGCTCCAGCGCCGTTCAGTGCTGGCGCGCCGCATCGTCCCGGCGAAGCTCCTGGGTTCGCTGGA
>CAYUAW010000069.1:16852-19092 GCA_964442485.1 uncultured Polyangiaceae bacterium | reverse complement strand
GGCACCCGAGGCGAGCGGCAATCGCCGCCGGCGCGGGAAGCGACGCTGATGCCTGCGCGCGCGACGCGCTGCTCGACGGCGCCTCGGGGCGTACTGGGAGTGGCGTTCCGCGTGGGCGCGTCGGCGATTCCCATCGCGGCGCTGTCAGGGTGTGGGGCCCATGGCTCGCCGGCGAGCGCGCCGCACGACGTCGCGCGGCCGGCCGTCAGCGTGAACGCCGCGACGCCCGCGGAGGCGAGCTCCGCTCGCGCCGCATCGCCGTACGCGTACCCGGCGGCACCGCGCGGCCGCACCGTGGACGACTACCACGGCGTGAAGGTCGAAGACCCGTACCGCTGGCTGGAAGAGGACGACGCGCCCGCGACTCGCGCATGGATCGACGCGGAGAACCAGCTCACGAACGGCTACCTGACGTCCATCCCGGAGCGCCCCCGCATCGTGCAGCGGCTCCGCGAGCTCTTCGAGTACGAGCGGTTCCGCGTCCCCGAGCAGCACGGCGGTCGCATCGTGTACGCCGAGAGCCGGGGCCTGCAGAATCAGCCGATCCTCTACGTGATGGACGGGCCACGCGCAGCGCCTCGCGTCCTGCTCGATCCGAACCAGCTCTCCGCGAACGGAACCGTCGCGACCACGTTCACGTCCGTGAGCCGGGACGGCAAGCTCCTCGCGTACGGGCTGTCGAGCGCTGGCTCCGACTGGAGCGAGCTCCACGTGCGCGACGTCGGGACCGCGCAGGATCTCCCCGATCGCATCCAGTGGACGAAGTTCACCGACGCTGCGTGGCGGAAGGACGGCCGCGGGTTCTTCTACACGCGGTTCCCCGAGCCGCCCTCGGATCGGCCGTCCGCCGCCACCTATTTCCAGAAGGTCTACTACCACCGCGCCGGGACCGAGCAGTCTGCGGACGTCCTCGTGTTCGAGAAGGCCGACCAGAAGGAGTGGATGTTCGACGTCGCCGTGACCGACGACGACCGGTACCTCGTCCTCACGGTGTCGAAGAGCACGGACGAGAAGAACGCGGTGTTCGTCGCGAAGCTCGGACCGAAGCCGGCCGCGGCGTCCAATTTCACCGAGCTCGTCAAGGGCTTCGAGGCCGAGTACGCCTTCGTCGGCAGCAAGGGGTCCGAGCTCTACTTCCGCACGAACCAGGGAGCACCGCGCGGCCGCGTGGTGAAGATGAGTCTCGGGCGAGCCGCCGAGCGCGGAGCGGACGAGCTCGTCCCCGAGACGAACGACACGTTGCAGGAGGCACGCTGGGTCGGCGATCGGCTGGTGCTGTCGTACCTGAAGGATGCGCACAGCGTGGTGCGCGTCCATGATCTCGCCGGAAGGGAGCTCCACGAGGTCGCGCTGCCGGGCATCGGCACCGTGCGCGGCTTCTGGGGCCGGCAGGGCGACCACGACACGTACTACTCGTTCGCGAGCTACACGGCGCCGAACACGATCTTCCGCTACGAGCCCGCATCGAATCGCTCCACGACCTTCCTCTCGCCGAAGCTCCCGTTCGAGGCTTCGCGCTACGAGACGGAGCAGGTCTTCGCGACCAGCAAGGACGGCGCCCGGGTGCCCTTGTTCCTCATCCACGCCAAGGACTTCGTGCGGCACGGGGACGCGCCGACGTACCTGTACGGCTATGGCGGGTTCAATATCCCGATCTTGCCGGCGTTCTCACCGGATCTCATCGAGTGGGTCGAGATGGGCGGCGTGTACGCCGTGGCGACGCTCCGCGGTGGCGGCGAGTACGGCAAGGCGTGGCACGAGGCCGGCATGAAGCAGAACAAGCAGAACGTGTTCGACGACTTCATGGCGGCCGCGCAATATCTGGTGTCGAGCGGCGTCACCAGGACGGATCGCCTGGCGATCGGTGGCCACTCGAACGGCGGCTTGCTCATCGGCGCGTGCTTGACGGAGCACCCCGAGCTCTTCGGCGCCGCGCTTCCCGGCGTCGGCGTGATGGACATGCTCCGGTACCATCGCTTCACCATCGGCTGGGCGTGGGCCGACGAATACGGCACCTCCGACGACCCCGGAGAGCTCCGCACACTGCTTTCGTACTCGCCCCTCCACAACGTGCGGCCGAACACGCACTATCCTCCGACGCTCGTCACCACCGCTGACCACGACGATCGCGTCGTGCCCGCCCACAGCTTCAAGTTCACCGCGGCGCTGCAGGCGGCTCAGGCGGGACCCGCGCCGGTCCTCATCCGCATCGAGACGAGCGCGGGACACGGCGGCGCGAC
>CAYUAW010000069.1:14683-16752 GCA_964442485.1 uncultured Polyangiaceae bacterium | reverse complement strand
TACTGCTCGAGGACGGCGACCAGAGTCCTGCCTACCGCGAGCCCGGAGCCGTTCAGCGTGTGGACCAGGCGCGGCTTCGCCTTCGGATTTGCGCGATAGCGGATCTTCGCGCGGCGCGCCTGGTAATCGCCGAACCAGGAGCAGCTCGAGATCTCGCGGTAGGTACCCTGGCCCGGCAGCCAGACCTCGAGGTCGTACGTCTTCTGCGAGGCGAAGCCGAGATCGCCGCTGCAGAGCTCCACGACGCGATAGTGCAGACCGAGGCGCTGCAGCACCGCCTCGGCGTGGCTGGTTAGCAGCTCGAGCTCGCTCGCTGCCTTCTCCGGCTCCACGAAGCGGACTAGCTCCACCTTGTCGAACTGGTGCTGCCGGATGAGCCCGCGCACGTCACGGCCGTGCGACCCGGCCTCCGCGCGAAAGCACGGCGTGTAGGCGGTGTAGGCGGCGGGAAGCGGGCCTTCGAAGATCTCGTCGGCGTGCAGGTTCGTTAGGGGGACCTCCGCGGTCGGGATCAGGTAGAGCGCGGTCGGATCTTCCGGATCGCCACGGCCCGTCTTGAAGAGATCGGCTTCGAACTTCGGCAGCTGCCCCGTGCCGAGCAGCGCGGATGCGCGAACGAGATAGGGCGGCGCGACCTCCGTGTAGCCGTGCTCGCGCGTGTGGAGGTCGAGCATGAAATCCGTGAGAGCGCGTGACAGGCGCGCGCCGAGGCCGAACAGCACCGAGAAGCGCGCGCCCGATAGCTTGCTCGCGCGCTCGAAGTCGAGAATGTGGAGCTTCTCGCCGATGTCCCAGTGCGACTTCGGCTCGTAACGAAAGCTCGGCTTCTCGCCCCAGGTTCGGACGACGGGGTTCTCGGCCTCGCCGGAGCCGACGGGCACGGACGCGTGCGGGACGTTGGGCACCGCCAGCAGTACCTCCTCGATGCGCGCTTCCACCTCCGCAAGCCCCGACTCGAGCTCGCCGATGCGCGTCCCGATCGACTTCAGCTCTTCGCGGCGGGTCTCGAAGGCGGCGCGATCCGTCTTCGCGAGCTTCGCCATGTCCTGATTGGCGGCGTTCCGCGCGGCCTGCTCGCGCTCGACTGCGACGATGAGCTCGCGCCGTCGGTTCACGAGCTCGGTGATCCCGTCGAGACCGCGCGCCGCTTCCGCCGAGCGCTGGCCGAGCGCCTTGCGGACTTCCTCCAGGTGATCGGCAACGTACCGTGCGTCGAGCATGACCCCGCTTCTACTTCACCCCGGCCGATTCGGCGATGCCGGAGCTCCCGCCGTTCCCGCCCGGACCGTCAGATCCCGACGCCGAAGCCGATCCCGATGAACATGTCGGGGTTCGCGGTTCGCGAGACTCGTTCGAGCGTGTACAGGTGGCTCACGAGCGTGCAGGTGCGGAGCTTCGGCCCGTCGCAGCCCTGCCAGGTGCCGTCGAAGCTCCGTTCGCCGTCCGGTTCGTAGTGCGTCACCTGCCCGTTCGGCAGCACGGTGAGCCAGGCGGGGCCGCCCCCAGGCGGGGCCGCGTTGGAGACCCCGATACGCCCGAGGTGCGAGTCATTCAGCCCGGCGATGTTGCCGTCAGGAAGGACCACCGCGACGGGCTCGTTGTCGGCGTCGTAGACGCGCCCCGCCGCATCGACGGTCATGAGCAAACGACCGTCGGCGGTGACCTTGCCGTCCGGGAGGATCTGCACGACCGATTCCTCGCCCGTCTTCCAGAGTGCCTCCCCGACGACGAGCCGTGCGCCGCCCTCGGCCCAGTGAGGCGGCGGCGTGTTCGAGCACGCGACGAGGAGCGAAGCCGCGACGGCGGCTGCCGGGAGCGAGCGCATGCGCGAACCATAGCGCCCCTCGAGATGCCTGTGCAGCCGGACAGGGTCCTCCCGCGTGTGCCCGACTTTGTTGGCCGGCGAGCGCCTTTTCCGATGCAATTTGCACAATGACGGCGCTCGAGGGATTCGTCCCTAGCTGGTCCGCGGAATTTCCGAACGACAATCCTCTCTTGCACGAAGGCGCCACGTGGGTGTGCCTTTCCGTGCAAGGGCCGCCGCGGGCGGTGACGAGGCCAAGGACGAA
>CAYUAW010000069.1:9318-14583 GCA_964442485.1 uncultured Polyangiaceae bacterium | reverse complement strand
GGGTGTGCCTTTCCGTGCAAGGGCCGCCGCGGGCGGTGACGAGGCCAAGGACGAAGGGCCTTTCAGCAGAGCCGCTGCGCGCGTCCAGCGCGAGCATCTTGACGCACTCGGACGAAGCGGCCGCGGGCTCGCGTGAAGCGCCGGACGTTGCCGCTGACGGGGCGGGCGTGTCGTCCGAAGAGCTGAGCGCCTCTTGCGAGGTGCCGACGGCCATCGTCGTCACGGAGGCACCGGAGCCAGCGCCCTCGCTCGAGGCATTGACGCTCGCCTTCGACACGACCGAGGTCTCCCCGTTCACGGATACCTCGTCGTCTCCGTGTGCGCCGCTCGAGCTCGACGCGATGGACTTCGTCCTGACGCTCTCCTCCGACGACGCCGTGTTCGACTTCGACGCGGACGGTGCCCCCGCCGCGACGACGCCGGACGACACTGCAGACGCGCCGGCTTGCGAAGCAGACGATCCGGTGCCGGCCGTCGCGGAGCCTGTTCCAGCGGCGGATCCGGCGTCCGCGGCGACGGACGCGACGCTCGCCGTCGTTGCGCCCGCGGCGCAGTCGTCGTCCGTCGCGTTCCTTCCCGATTCGTTCTCCGCCTACGTGGCCGCGGTCGTCGAGGTGGCAGAGGCCGCGGGTCACACTCGCGCCGCTGCGACGATTCCTCGGCTCCTCGAGGGCGCTTCTCTCGATCTCGCGTCGCTTCCCGACGAGGCACAGGCGCGCCTCGTCGCCGCGGACGTGCTGTCGCGCTCGGGTGGAGCGCTGTCGCCGAGCGAAGCGTTCGCGTCGATGGCCTCCGCGTGGCGCGGCGTGCTGCGCGGTGATACCCACGATCTGTCCGCCTGCGGGGAGAGCACGCTCGACGGCTGGAGCGCGGAGCTGCTCAAGGCCTTCGGCGTCGGTCAGGGGAGCGCGACGGACGTCCGCCGCGAGCTCCGTCGACGAGGCGTCGCGGCGTTCGGGATGCTGCTCGCCGCCTGAGCCGGCGCGGTCGCCTCCACGAGATACTCGAAGAGCTCGCGCTTGCTCGTCCGCTTTCGGAGTCGGGTCACGGTGCACGCCTCGAAACCCGCGGCCTCGAAGAGCGCCGCGAAGATGTCCTGCGCGGGAAGCATCACGTCGTAGAACTTCGAGTTGCCCACGACGTAGTAGACGCGCGCGCCGGGTGCGACGACCCGCGACAACCCCTCGACGTGCGCCGTCATGTCCTCGAAGTAGCGGTGGACGTAGTTGCCGAGCAGCGGCTCACGCGCCGAGATGCGCTCGACGATGCCCCCGAGGCCGGGAAAGGCCACGCGCACGGTCTCGTCCGGTCGCCACGTCCCGAGGCGGCTGGTCGCCGACCCCCACGTCCCGCCGATTGCGCGCCAGTCGAGCTCGCCGGCGTCCCGTCTCTCGGTCAGGTAACCGAGCCAGTACATGTACGGCCGGAGCTCGCGGATGTAGCTCATCCGGTTCGAGTACGGCGGCGACGTGAGCACCGCGCCGAAGCGTCCCTCGGTCACCGCGTCGACGCGACGCGAATCGCCCTGCAGCACGACGAGCTTGCTCCGCTCGAGCGACATCTCCGCCGAAGAGAGCACGTCGTCGAGCGCGCGCTCGAGCGCCGATGCGACGTCGCGCGCTCGCGTCGGGGTGCCGTCGGCCTCGCGGAACGACATGGACTGGTGACCGAAGCTCACGTTGGCCGTCTCGATCAGCGCGCGGCAGAGCGCGACCTTCCCGAGATCCCTTGCACGCGCGGGCGTCTCCTCGCTTGCACGCTCGACGGCCGCTGCACGTCCGAGGGCTCCGACGCTGGCCCGGTTCCACCAGCGCTCGATGCGATGGATGCCGGGGACGAACGACGCTCCCGACCGCTCCCTCGCGGCGCTCGCCATCCGCGCCACCAGCGCTCGCGCGGCCTTCGCGGTGGAGGCGTCGTAGCGTGCGGTCTTGGCCCGCGCGAGCCACACCAGGAACGGGTTCAGCTCGACCGTCGTGCAATCGATGCCGCGCTCTGCGCACGCGAGCAGCGTCGTTCCCGTTCCGCAGAACGGATCGAGCACCGGCCCGCGCGCAACGTCGACGCGATCGAGGAGCTCCCGCACGAGGTGGACGGAGTAGGCCGGAGTGAGGCGAAGCCAGCCGTGTCGCGTCGAGGCGAGGTTGCCCCGAAACGTGAACCGGTTCGATGAGCTCCGGGCCTCGGGCATGGAGCCGTGCATCTTAGGCCGGCAAGCTCGCATGGAAAATGGTTTCGAGCCCCGGGCGTGAGCGGTGACCCTGTTCCGTGGCCCGTGGCCCGCGGATTTTGATACGCTCCGTCGCCCATGGTCGTCGTGATGGAGGCGGACGCGCCGTCGGAGGCGATCGAGGCCGTCGTTGCTCTGCTGGTCGCCGCGGGTTCGGACGTGCACCGGTCGAGCGGGCAGACGCGGACCATCCTCGGTGTGATGGGCGGCGTTAGCCGCAACGACGCCGCGGTGATCGCGGAGATGCCGTCGGTGGCTCGCGTGATCCGTGTGACGGAGCCGTTCAAGATCGCCTCGCGGAGGTTCCGCGATCGGCCGTCGCTCGTCGAAGGGCCGTGGGGTGCCATCGGCGCGGAGCGTCCCTGGATCGCGGTCGAGCCCGTCGGCTCGCCCGTCTCGGGCGGCGCGCTCACCTCGCTCCCCTACGACGTCGCCGCCGGACGGTCGTTCGACGCCGCCGTGACGCGGGCCGATCAGCCGCCGGACGACGTCGGAGCGCTCGCCTGCCTGTCGTTGCACCCTCACCCGATCGGCGGAAAATGGCCGGTGCGTTTCGTGACGCGCGAGCCCTGGTGGGGGGTCGAGCAGTGGCTCGAGGCTGCCGAGAGAGAGCTTTCGCGAGGGACCGATCAGGTCGTCTTGCTGGAGGCCGGCACTGCCTACCCGGACGCCCCTTGCACGCTGGACATCACCACCATTCCGCGGGTGCGCGTCGCGACCCACCTGCCGCTCGTCGTGGACGTCCCCCGGATCGTCGCGCGCCGGCAGGAGTGCGAGGCCGTGGCGTGCGCGGCCATCGCGGCCGGCGCCAGTGGCGTCGTGCTCCGCGCCTGGATTGGCGCGGCGGGCCAGGCGATTCGAACCCCGGCGACGCTGTCCTGGGAGGCCGCCGTTGCGCTCGCGGAGCGGCTTTACGCGATCGGGGAGGCCTTGCGGCCGTAAGGGTGGCAACATGGACGGGTCGTGCGGCTCGCGATTGTCGGCTTTGGGCTGATTGGCGGCTCCGTCGCCCTCGCGGCGCGCGCCCGCGGGGTGGCGTCACGCGTCGTCGCCGTCGATCGCGCAGAGGTGGCTGCGCTCCCCGCTGCACGCGACGCTGCTGACGAGATCGTCGACTTCGCCGACGAGCCACGCGCGCGCCGCCTCCTCGCCGAAGCGGAGCTCGTGGTCGTCGCCACTCCCGTCGGAGCGATCGAAGCGGTCATCGGCGAGGTGCTCGACGTCGCGGAAGTCGTCACTGACTGCGGCTCGACGAAGCGCGCCATTCTCGCGAGCGCGTCACGCTCGTCGCGCCGCGGCCGGTTCGTGCCCGGCCATCCCATGGCGGGTTTGCCCCAGGGCGGCATCGAGCGCGCGAGCAAGGATCTGTTCGAAGGTCGTCCATGGCTTCTCTGTCCGGAGCAGAGCGATCCGGACGCGGTGAGTCGCGTGGAGGCCCTGGTCTCCGGCGTCGGCGCGCGTCCGGTGCGTCTCACGGCGGAGGAGCACGATCGAGCCGTCGCGCTGACGAGTCACCTGCCGCAGCTTCTGGCAAGTGCGCTTGCCGTTCTCGCGGAACGTCAGCACGCGGACATCGCCGCGGGGCCCGCGTTCCAGAGCGCGACGCGCGTGGCCGGCGGCGGGGAGGCGATGTGGCATGACATCCTCGCGACCAACGCGGACGAGGTGAGTCTCGCGCTGGAAGCGCTCGGAGCGGAGCTCGACAGCATCGCCCGCGCGCTCCGTCACAGGCCCCCCGATCTGGGGCCTGCTCTTCAGCTGCTCGAGCGGGCACGCGGCCTCCGGATCCGGGACGGTCGGCATTGACGGTGGCAGGCATCTTGCTCTAGTTCGTCGGCGGTCGTCGTGAGGTGGTCTTTCAGAGCGCTGTTCGTCGGGGTGTGCCTCTTCATGGCGCGCTGCGACCTCAATCCGCAGACGGAGCCACCGAGCGCGGGCCTGGTGGGTCCGGGAGCCGGCGCCGCGTTCGGCACTGGCGGGGCGCACGGCTCGGCGGGGTCGCCTTCGACCTCCGGCGGCGGGTCGAGCGCGGTGGGTACCGGCGGCGCCGTCGGTGTTACCCCAGGCACAGGCGGCTTCGTGGCTGGCGCTGGCGGCGCCTCTAGCAGGGCAGATGCTGCAGCTCCGGCAGCGGATGCCTCCGCGCCTGATGGCGGCCCAGGCGACGCGGGAGATGCCGGAGACGCGCGTCCCGGCGAAGGCGACGCGACGGGGGTCGATTCGGGCAGCAACTAGGGCAGCCAGGTCGCGATTCTGAGCCAGATTGTGCCGCCAACCGCGGCGAGGCACCAGTCTGTCCGCCGGCCGGCATGGACCGATCCGTGCTATGACCTGGGCCAATGGCACGCCGCCCGCAAGGCCGAGGGGCCCTGTGCGCCACGTTGGTGGCGCTATTACTGGCGGCAAGCTGCGATCTGAATCCGCGCCCGCAAGATCCGGATGGCACACCGGCGATGCGCGCTCCTGGCGCAGGTGGCTCATCGCAGATTGTGGCTGGAACCGGCGGATCGACCGGCGACGGTTTGAACCCTCCGACGCAAGGCGCGGGCGGCACCATCTTCACAGGAGGCGGCGGCGAGCCAGTCATCAGCATCCCGACCTCGGGCGGCGCGCCGCCTGTCGGGGCCGCGGGTTCCTCGGCACAGGGCGGCGAGGCCGCTGCCACCGGGGGCGCGACGGGGGCCGCAGGCACGCCGTTCGGCTCCGGCGGCACGACAAGCGTCGGGGGTTCGATGGGAACAGCCGGCGGCACCACGCCAGGAACCGGCGCAACGACCGACTCGAGTGGCGGCGCCTCCTCGCACCCCGACGCGGGCGCGATGGACGCGGGCGAGGGCGACGGAAGCACGGCCGTCGGGGGCGCTTCCGGCGCTGGAGGCGCGCTCGGCACCGGAGGTCACCATGGGATCTGGTGGTGGTAAGCGCTGGCTGCTTGCCACCCTCGCCGCCGCGCTCGTGGTCGGCTGCGATCTGAATCCCCGTCCAGACGATCCATCAGCCGACAAGGTCGGAACTTCCGGGAACGGCGGACCGAC
>CAYUAW010000069.1:0-9218 GCA_964442485.1 uncultured Polyangiaceae bacterium | reverse complement strand
TGACGCGTCGGCGGACGGTTCGACCTCCGGCGGCGCCGCCCATCGCTGAGCGATCGCAGCCTGAAGAACGCCGCTCAGCTCGCCGGCGGGCGCTTCCGGTCGATGTAGTCGTGCATCACGCTCGCCACGAACTCGGCGAGGAGCCCGTCGGCGACGCGTAGCCTGCGGCTCAGCTCGCGCGCGATGTTCAGCACGATGAGCGCATAAGACTTCGTGTCGTGCCGGTAGAGCGCGTCGAGATCCGACGCGCTGATGCGCAATAGCCGGCTCGGCGCGAGACAGCGCACGCTAGCCGAGCGCGGCTGCACGTCGAGGATGCTCATCTCGCCGAACCAGTCGCCGGGGCCGAGCAGCGCGACCCGTGCATCGACGCCGGACTGGCTCCGCTTCTGCACTTCCATCTCCCCGTCGATAACGACGAACATGTCGCGCGCGGTGTCGCCCTCGCGGAAGACGATGTCGCCCGAGCGCGGCGAGAGCACGATCAGCTTCGCGGCGAGGAACTGGAGGATCTCGTCGCTCACGGCCCCGAACAGCCCGACGTGACGGAGCTCGTCGATGTTTGGGGGGCTCTCACCCATGCTTCTGTCTTCTTCCTCGGCCCGGGTCGGTGGATTCCCGCCGTGCCGCGGGTACTGCTTAGTCCGGTTCGAGCGTCTTGTCGAAGACGATCCTGGGACGGGCTGGCCCGGCGTAGTCTTCGACCAGCGTCACGTTCCAGCCGCTCGCCTTGTGAAACGCGATGGAGCCGTCGTTGCCGATGGTCGTGATGGCTTTCAATCTCCGGCAGGCCGCTCCGCGACAGTCTTCCTCGAAGGTCTGGTAGAGGACCTTCCCGATCCCGCGCCGCCGGTAATCCGGGTGGATACCAACGAGATATACGTACCCCGTCTTCGGGGGGCCTGGAGCGATGAACCCGAAGAGGAATCCGACGAGGATGCCGTCGTGCTCCACCACGCGCGCCAGCGCCCCGAGCTCGTAGAAGAACAGCGGATGCGCGAGCGCGCTCGTCGGACCGCCCCACCAGCGATCGATCACCTGGACGATGTGGTCGTAGTCCTGCTTGCCGAGTGGTCGGGTGATCATGCGGGGCCGAACCTTTGGGCCAGGGTAGCATGGAGCGCACGGCCCTGGCTCTCCCGCGCGCGCTCGTGTATCCGAGGGCCATGTCGAGCGGCGTACGCATCGCGCCATCCATCTTGAGCGCCGACCTCGGTCGTCTGGCGGACGAAATCCGCGACGCAGAAAATGCAGGCGCGGACTGGATTCACGTCGACGTCATGGATGGCCGGTTCGTCCCGAACATCACCCTCGGGCCGATCGTCGTGTCGGCCGCGCGGCGGGCCACCAAGCTGCCCCTGGACGTCCACCTGATGATCGTCGAGCCCGAGAAGTACCTGGAGGCGTTCGCCGAGGCGGGCGCCGACGTCATCAGCGTGCACGAGGAAGCGTGCATTCACCTACAGCGCATCCTCGCGAGCATCCGGGCTCTCGGCAAGCGCTCGGGGGTCGTGCTGAACCCCCATACGCCAGAGGACACACTCGACTACGTCCTGGAGGACGCCGACGTGGTCCTCGTGATGAGCGTGAACCCTGGCTTCGGAGGGCAGAGCTTCCTGCCGTCGTCGCTCCGCAAGCTGTCATCACTGCGGAAGAAGATCGACGCACGCGGCCTCTCCGTGGATCTCGAGGTCGACGGGGGCATCTCGCCGGCCACGGCGCGCCAGGTGGTCGAGGCCGGCGCACGCGTGCTGGTCGCCGGCAACGCCGTCTTCGGCAAGCCGGATCGGGCCCGTGCCATCGCCGAGATCCGCGCGGCCGCAGGCACTCCGTGAAGCGCGCCGCCGGGCTCTCCGCGGCGTGTGCAGTCGTTCTGTCCATTTCAGTGGTCGCATGCGGGGGGAGCCCTCGCACGGCGTCCGCGCCCGCGAAGCCGTCGCCCCTGACGCTTCCCCCGACGAATATCGTCTCCGCGCCGCCCCCCTCCGCGGAGGGCGCCCCCTCATCCGAGAGCACCGAGAAGATCATCGCCGAAGCGCTCCGTGAAGCGAGCAAGATCCGCGAGCTCACTGCCCGGAGCCCGGTTCGCGGCGTGGCGCTCGCGCGCACGGAGATGGCCGAGCACGTGAAGCAGACCATCGAGCGCGAGGTCCCGGCCGACGCCGTTGCCGACGAGGGAGAGCTGCTCGTCGCGCTCGGCGTGGCGCCTCCCGGCTTCGACTACATGCGCGCGACGGTGGCGCTCATGTCGACGGAGCTCGCAGGATACTACGAGCCCACCGAGAAGACGATGTACCTGGCCGCGGATCTCGGTCGGGGAGAGCGCTCCGCGACGCTCGCGCACGAGCTCGTCCACGCGCTGCAGGATCAGCACTACGATCTCGGCAAGCTGCTCGAGTTCCGCGTCGATCAGTCGGACGCCCAGAGCGCCCTCCACGCGCTCGCCGAGGGCGACGCAACCAGCGCGATGCTCGATCAGATGCTCGCGCCGAAGGGCGCGAAGGCGACCGATCTGTCCGACGAGCTCATCGGCGTCCAGGTGCGTGCCGCCGCGCAGTTCACGGCGCATTCCAGCGACGTCCCCGACATCCTGCGGCGCTCGATGATCGCGCCCTACGTCGACGGTATCCTGTTCGTGCACTGGCTCCGCCGGCGCGGGGGCTGGGCCGAGGTCGACAAGGCGTGGAGCAATCCGCCCGCGAGCACCGAACAGCTCCTTCATCCCGAGAAATTCCTGGCGCACGAGCCGCCGCTCGTCGTCGCGGTGCCGGTGCCCCCGGACGCAGCGTGGCCGGCGTCGCAGTACACCGACGTCATGGGCGAGCAGTCCGTGCGCTTGCTGCTCGAGGAGTGGCTCCCGCGGTTGCCCGCGGAGGCCGCGGCGAGCGACTGGGGTGGCGACCGCATCGTCGTGTTCCGCTCGGGGGCTCGCGCGGCCCTCGGGTGGCACCTCCGCTACGACACGAGCGCCGCCGCGAAGCGCGCTGCAGAGGGGCTGGCGCGCGGCGTGGCGGCCCAGACGGGAAAGCAAGCGCCAGGGGGCCGCTGCGTCGAGCGGGCCACCGTGGGGCCCCTGCTGGTGGCACAGCGGGACCGCGACATCGCGGTCGTTGCAGGGCCGTACGGGCACGACGCTAGTGGGCTGCGTGCCGCGGGCACGTGCCCACAGGCGGCCAGCTGGGCGGCCCGCATCCTGGCGCAGCGCTGAGCCTGCCGGGCAGCCGGCGTGACCCGAAACTGGCCCTGGCGCCCACGTCCTTGTGACGCTCTGCGGGCCGGTGACGCTTTCCGGCGTCACATTACCCATGAGTCAAGAACGACCTGCGCTGGTTCCGGACAGTGAATCCGTAATTTCTGGCTCTGATTGGCCGCGAGCGTTGCGCGTGCTGTCCCAGCCTGGCCAATCGGCCCCCTCCATTGCCTTGGCACGAAGCGTGCTTACTAGATTCAGCAGAACGATGGCGGCCGCAAGGAAGACCCCAGCCCAGCGCGCAGGCGAGACGGTCGCCCGCGGTGCGTCCTGGATGTCTCTGCTGGCGGCGACCACGCTCGGCGTGACGGGCGTCGATCACCTCCGCGCTCACATCAGCGCGGGCGACCACGTCGGCGAGGGCGACCTCCGCCTCATCGTGCAGGCGTACAGCAAGCAAGAGCTCGACGGTCGCGACCTGCCGCAAACCGGTGCTCAGCCGCGGGCGTCGAGTCAGCGCTCGATCACCGCCGAAGAGCTCCGCGAAGGCATCAACGTGAGCTTCCTGCAGTTTCCCGGTGAGGGCGTCTCTGGAGAATCCGTGGTGGTTGCCTGGGTGGAGCGCGGGGCGCCGGATCTCGAGCTCGATGCTCTCGAGGCGCGTCCCGCGAGCGGCGCGTACTACGGCACCGCTCTCGAGCACGGTGGCGATATCGTGCTCCGTCGCGGGAACGGCTGAGCCGCGCTGAAACGCGGCTGTCACGCAGATGCGTGCGTCCCAGTTATCCACAGTGCCGGGAGTACCGCCTCACGTGTGACACCCCGTCACGCCGGTGTCAGGTGGCGCGACACGCTGTCCAGAGAACCTAGGCCGCGCGTGCCGACGACGGCGGACCCGCACCCTCGCGCACTTCACGAACACGGCGCGCAAACTCTCGGCGGTCGTTCTCGCTGAGCGGCCTGCTGGCGTACCGCACCTCGAGATATTGCTCCGTCAGCGCGAGCACCTGGTCGGCGATCGGGTGGCTCAGCGCGACGAGCCCTTGCGCGTGCGCGAGGGGCGGCGTGCTCGCTACGCGCGGCACTCCGCGGACCATCATCGCCGCTTCCAGGCTGCGGTAAAGCGCGACGATCTGCGCAGTTGCGAAGGTCTCGCCGGCGTCGCCGATGGGGCGCGCCGGGTGACGGCGGCGGCGGAGCCATTGCCAGTAACCGATGCCGAGCGCCGTCACCAGGAGCGCGACGCCTACGACGACGCGACGGCGCTGGTTGCTGCTGCCGAGCCAGCCCGTCGGCGACGCTGCTCCTCCGTACCGGTAGGCAAACCACCTCAGCAGACGAAGCTGTTGCTCGAGGTCGTAGCCGACGACGTAGCGGCTCCAGCGCTGCGCAGCGGCCTCCGCAATGTCGCGCAAGAGCGCGATGAGCCCAGCGGTCTCCACCTGCGGGACGGCGCCGACGGCAGGGGTCGGATCGAAGAGCGTCCAGCCGGAGCCGTCCAGGTAAACCTCGACCCATGAGTGCGCGTCGCCCTGTCGCACGGCGTAGAAGCGCCCGAACCGGTTGTATGTACCGCCGACGAAGCCTGTGACGTTGCGGGTCGGGATGCCCACCGCGCGCAGCAGGATCGCCATCGCGGTCGAGTAGAACTCGCAGTGTCCGCGCTTCGACTCGAAGAGAAAGTGATCGAGCGGGTTCTTCGCGGCGCCCGACGGTGAGTCGAGGTCGTACTTGTAGCCGTTGCGCAGGTGTCGCTCGATGAGCTCGGCCGTGTCGCGCTGTCCGTGCGCATTGCGGGTCCAGTCGCGCGCGAGCCGCACGACGCGCTCGGGGAGCTTCTGCGGGAGCGTCAGATAGCGAGCGCGCTCCACGGTGTCGAGCGGCTCGGGCGGCACCGCGCCGGCGCCGCGTGAGAGGACCTCGTAGCGCAGGCCGCGATCGTCGCCGGAGTATTTGTACTCGCCCTCCGGGCCCATGAAGATGGGCGTGGGATGGCCGAGCACGGGCTCGCCGCGCGCCAGCAGCCGGAAGGCGACGGCGTCCGGTGGCAGCATGATCACCGGCGGTGAGATCGGTTCCAGATCGATGTGCAGCGTGTCGCGGCTGACGGGTTCCGAGTAGGGTCGCACCGTCACGAGCGCGCCCTGCTGGTCGGCGGGATAGCGGCCGGTACGCGTGCGCTGCCACGTGGTGCCGTCGTAACGGTCGAAGGCGGTTCCGCGCAGGTAGAGGGAGATGCGGGGTGGCGGGTTCGCGGGGAGCCGGGACGGCTGCACGCGCATGGCGATCGTCGGATCCGTCCGGAGCTTGCCGACGCCCCCGAGGTCGACGCGATCGGAGAAGCCGATCATCCGCGTGGAATGAGAATGGCCGAGCAGGAGCAGCGAGAGACCGACGCGGGGAAAGAGGACGAAGAGCAGCGCCGTGAAGACGAAGATTGGAATCGAAAGCGAGCAGGTCGCGACGAGGAAGCGCCGGCTGATGACGCGACGCGAGCGCAGGATGCGAGGAACGTCGACCGGGAGCCCCGTGCGGTCACGCGCGCCCTGGCGATAGTTCCCCTCGACCTCTCGCCGGAGATGACTCAGCACCAGCGCACCTGGCGCGACCACGAGGAAGCCGAAGAAGCACAGGCCGTATGCGAGCCCGCTGCCGAGCACGGTCCCCGCGACGAGGTGCACGAGCGCGAGCAAGATGATCTGCTGATCGTGTGCGGCGCCGCGGCGCGTGCCGAGGCGGATGACCTGCAGCGCGCCCGCGAACTCGACCGCCAGCTGCAGGGCGTCGGCGCCGAGGAAGAGGCGCGTGACCTGGCCGACGAGGAGCGCGACCGACAGCGCGGCGCCGACATTGCCGGCGCGGGGATGCTCCTGGAAGCGCTCCGGTACGAGCACCGCGATGACGAGCCCTATGACGATGGCCCCGGTCATCCAGGGGTCCAGCTCGCCGCTCGTCACCAGGGAGAGCAAACCGAGCGCCGCCAGGGCGTCGGTCATGAGCCGGTGGACGACGCCGAACTTCAAAGCACCTCGCCCGCTGCCGCGACGCGGACCGGGACCGGGGTCGGACCTGCTCCGAGGCCGCTCCGGGACGAGGAGCGGCTGTCACGCGCGGGCGCGGGCGTCGCCGCGAGCAGCGCGAGGAGCCGCAGGATGGGATCCGCGCCGATGGAACGATCGGCACGCACGCGATCGCCGGCCGTGGTCGACAGAGTCACCGTATCGCCGCGACGGAGGTGCGCGACGGCGCGCGACGCTGCGTCGCGGATGCGCCGCTCGAAGCGGGCGAGCCACGCCTCGTCGGGTGACGCATCCGTGTAGGTCGACTCGACCACGAGCGACACCTGGCGCCTCGTCTCCTGTGCGCGCTCCCGGAGGACGAGCTGGCCCTCCAGGGTGCTCTTGCGCCAGTAGACGTCGCGGGGATCGTCACCATCGCGCATCGGGCGCACGCCGACGATCTCGTCGCCGATGCCTCGGCCGGGCGCGCCGTGGGTTCCCGCGCGGCGTCCCGCCTGCTCGGGGGGAAGCTTCACCGGATCGATCGCGGGATAGATGATGAGCTCGCCGTCGGACCGGAGCTCGCGTGATTTCTCGAAGAGCCCGAACGGAAACCGGGTCGCGACGCGAAACCCGACGTGACGGTCGCGCCCGCGCTTGGCCGGCGTGCGTCGGTAGGCCGCGACCTGCGCCGAGTCCGGGCTGATCTTCAGGAAGAAGCAGCGCTTGTCGGCGGGCTGTCCGGCGCGAAGGTCCTCGATCTCGATGGCGTAGCTCGGGATCCGCTTCTTGTGGTTGTGCACCTCGATCTCGACGAGGTGCGGGCGACCGACCTGCGCGCGTGCGGGCAGCCGACGCACGACGCTCAGGTTGCGCAGGCTGAGCTCGCTCATGATGCTCGACACCACGATGAGCGCGAGCAGCATCCCGAGCAGGAGGTAGAGAAGGTTGTTGCCGGTGTTCACCGCGGCGAGCCCGACGCTCAGCGTCAGCAGGATGAAGAACTTCCCCTCTCGGGTGATCTTCAGCTTGCGCGGCGGCCGAAGCGCGCGACGGATGCGATCCCAGAGCCCGGCCGCGGGTCGGTCGGAATCCAGGGCGCGGGAGGACGAAGGTGCTTCTGCCATCAGTCGTGAGCGGCCGCGACGGCGCGGAGCCCGCATGGGAGACTCAGAGGGGAACGGGGACGCGCGCGACGGCGTCGCGCACGGCGGCCTCGGACTCCTCGCGACTCGGAACGTAGCCTTCCGCGTGCGCTGCGAGGCGAACGCGGTGAGCGAGGAGCGGAACCGCCAGGGCGTGCACGTCGTCGGCGATGACGTAGTGCCGCCCGCGGAGGAGCGCCCGCGCGCGCGCGGCGCGGGACAGGTTCATGCCCGCGCGCGTGGAGGCGCCGAGCGCCAGGGTCGGCGTGGAGCGCGTCGCGACGACGATCGCGTGAAGATAGGTCGCGAGCGCCGGATCGAAGCTCACGCGATCGACGTCTGCCTGCAGGTCGAGGAGCGACTCCGGATTCAGCACGATGGGAACGCGCGCGACGCGATCCGTCTCCGTGCCGAGCAGGAGACGCGTCTCCACATGTGTGGGCGGATAGCCGATGCTGATGCGAACCATGAAGCGATCGAGCTGCGACTCCGGCAGCGGGAAGGTCCCCGCGAAGTCCTGTGGATTCTGCGTGGCGATGACGAAGAATGGGTCCGGCAGCGGCAGGGTCTTGCCGTCGAGCGAAACCTGACCGTCGTTCATCGCCTCGAGGAGCGCCGACTGGGTGCGCGGGCTCGCCCGGTTGATCTCGTCTGCCAGCAGCACGTTGCTGAAGATGGGGCCCTTGCGCAGGACGAAGTCTGCGAGCCGCTGGTCGTAGACGGAGACGCCCAGCACGTCGCTCGGCAGGAGATCGCTCGTGAACTGGACGCGCCGCATCTGGCCGCCGATGGCCTTCGCCAGGGCACGGGCGAGGGTCGTCTTTCCGACACCCGGCACGTCCTCGATGAGCACGTGGCCGCGGCCGAACAGCGCGACGAGCGCCAGCTCGACGGCTTCGGGTTTGCCCTCCAGGGCGAGCTCCACGGCCCGGCGCAGCTCGGTCAGCTTTTCCAGGCGCGTCGAGTCGAGGACCGCTGCCGTCGAAGACATCGGCCGCATGCTAGCATCGGCTCTGGAGGCGGGGGCTGGCTTCTACTGGTAGCAATTCTCGTCATTCGCTGGACTTCCCGAAGTCCGGGTCGGCACCCCTGAAGCGGCGGGGGTAGGAGCATGGAGGACAAGGGCGCCTGGCGAGGCGCCAAGGCGCAGCTGCACGTCATCCGAGCGCATTGCAGGGCGTGATTCTCGGGGCTTTGGGATGCGGGAGCGGCGAGGTAAAGACCTTCGCGTGCCTCGAATCGACGCGGTCGACGTCCGGTCCGTCACGCGCGCGTTCGGCGGCCGGCCGGTGCTGCGCGGCGTGACGACGCGCTTCGAGCGCGGCACCGTGACGTTCGTCGAAGGACCGAATGGCGCGGGGAAGTCGACGCTCCTCGGCGTCGTGGGCACGACGCTCGCGCCGACCTCGGGTAGCGTGCGCTTCGAGCCGCTCGGCGACTCGGTCGAAGCCGTGCGACGGGAACTGGGGTGGCTCTCGCACGAGGGGCGCATGTACCGTGAGCTCACGGGTCGCGAGAACGTCGAGCTCGCAGCGCGGCTTCAAGGGGAATCGTCGAGCGGCGCCTTCGCCGCCGTGTCGTCCAGGCTCGGCCTCGAGGACTTCTCCGACCAGCCTGTCGCGACGCTCTCGCGGGGCCAGCGGCAGCGTGTGGCACTCGCGCGGGTACTCGTGCACCGCCCGTCGCTGCTCTTGCTCGACGAGCCGCTCACCGGGCTCGACGTCGAGAGCGCCGATCGACTCGCGCGCGTGATCGAGGAAGAGCGCAATGGCGGCACCATCGTGGTCGTCGTGAGTCACACGACGGGCTTTCCGGAGCGCATCGGCGGGCGAAGGATCCGGCTCGAGCGTGGTCGTATCGTTCTCGACGCCGCGGTGTGAGGCG
>CAYUAW010000068.1:22310-26266 GCA_964442485.1 uncultured Polyangiaceae bacterium | reverse complement strand
CTGGCGTTTCTCACCCGCATCTCCCGACGATACGGCGATGTCGTCCGGTTCGGCTTGCCCGGGCAGAACGTCTACCTCCTGAATCATCCCGACGCGATCGAGGAAACCCTCAAGGCGAGCGGGGAGGACCTGACGAAGGACGACTTCACGCAGCGCCTGTCGGTGGCAGTCGGTCGGGGGCTGCTCACGAGCGACGGCGAATTCTGGCGGAGGCAACGCAAGCTCGCCCAGCCCGCGTTCCACCATCACCGGGTGCGCGCGTACGGAGAGGTCATGGTTCGCCACGCCGAGGGCGCCGTCGCGCGGTTCCGGCATGGTGAGACGCGGGACATCCACGAGGACATGATGCGACTCACGCTCGACATCGTGGCCGAGACGCTCTTCGGCGCCGACGTCGGCGGGGCAGCCCACCGGATCGGCAGCGCCCTCGAAGCGCTGATGGATCGCTTCGCGGGTTACGAGGCGATCCTGCCGGCCTGGCTTCCGACGCCGGGCAACCGTCGCATCGCTCGCGCGCTGAAGAGCATGGACGAGGTCGTCTACGGCATCATCCAGCAGCGGCGCTCGGAGCCGGATCGTGGCGATCTGCTGTCCATGCTCCTCGCGGCGACCACCGAGGAGGGCGGCGGCATGAGCGATCGCCAGCTCCGCGACGAGGTCGTCACTCTGCTCCTCGCGGGTCACGAGACGACCGCGCTCGCGCTCACGTTCGGATTTCAGCTGCTCGCGAGAAATCTCGGTGCCCTCGAGAAGCTATCCGAGGAGGTCACCGGGGTCCTCGGGGGGCGTTCCCCGACGTTCGAGGACCTCCCTCGCCTACCCTACGCGGATGCCGTGGTCCGTGAGACGCTGCGGCTGTATCCGCCGGCATGGGCCATCGGGCGCGAAGCGGCCAGGCCCTGCCGCATCGCGGACCTCGACCTGGTTCCTGGCGATCAGCTCTGGCTCGCACAGTGGGTCGTGCACCGCGACGCGCGCTGGTTCCCGGAGCCCGAGGCCTTCGAGCCTGCCCGCTGGAGAGGCGAGCTCGTGAAGCGCCTCCCGCGGTTCGCCTATTTCCCGTTCGGAGGCGGTCCGCGAATCTGTATCGGGAACGCCTTTGCGATGATGGAGGCCGTCCTGCTGCTCGCGACGATCGTGCAGCGCGTTCACCTGTTCACGGACGACAGGAAGCCGCCGAAGCTCGCTCCGAGCGTCACCCTGCGACCGAGTGGCCCCGTCAGAATGCGTGTCGCGACGCGAGCGTGAGCGCCGCCTACCAGAACTCGGGGTTGGAAAGCTCCCGCGGGATTGTCGCTTCGATCGAGTGGTGAAGCTCGCGAAGCTCCGACCAGTGGACCCCCGGGCGCAGGTGATGCGCCGTGTGGTACCCGAGGTTCTGCGCGAGGAGGTTGTAGATCCGGTTCGTCCGGTTGCGGCTCGCCAGGCTGTGGTCCGCGGTGTCCAGGCCCGCGTGATGTTCGTAGGTCACCCAGCACGTGTGAAGCAGCGTCGCGCATGGGAGCACGCCGTAGAGGATCAATGTGTTCAGAGGATTGAACACGAACAGCACGCCGAGGATCGCGTAGAGCCCCGCCTTCATGAGCAGGTAGCTGCGATACTTCTGCGGGTAGCGCCTCCCGACGCGGAAGATGTCGACCTCGTGCGTGAGGAAGAGCCGGGCGGTGTACTCGAGCCGCCCCATGGTCCCCCCGTCGCCGCGCTTCCAGGCAGATTCGTCGGGAGGCTCGCCCTCGGGGCGCGCAAGGTAGTTCAGATGGTGGCCAAGGTTGTGATGCAGCACCCAGCCGTACGCTCCGATGCCCGTCTGCAGGGCGAGCGGGAGCTCGAACAGCCGATTGAGGAACGGCGCGCGGAACACGTTCACGTGCTGGTGATTGTGGTGCATCGCCGCCGTCATGATGGACACGACGAAGAGCGGCAGCACGGCCAGCGCCGCGACGGTGGCGGACGCCTTCCACCACAGGCCGAGCTGGATCGCGGCGACCGCAAGAACGTGAAGGATCGTGTACCGGTCAGCGGTGTAGCGGAGGATCGTACCGCGTGTCTTTTTCATCTGCGGATCGCGACGGGGCCCGCAAAGCTTGCACGTTCCAAAGCGAAGGTCCAGGCCGCTCGCCTGGATCTGGCGCGTCGTGACGGACCTATGACATGCGCGTTCTTCGACGCGCGATACGGCAGAAGGCGAGCACGATCAGGAGCAGCGAACCCAGCGCGATGCCGGGGCGCCCCGTGTGGGGCGCTGTGCTGCACGTGCAGCCACTCGCATCACCCGGAGTGCCGTCGCCGCTGGAAGGCGCTGCGCCGGCGGCGGACGCTCCGGACGTACCCGAACCGCTCGCGGATGTCGTTCCCGCCGCTCCAACCATGGTGCTGCCGCCGGGAGCTGCGTTGCTCGCGCCCCCGGAACCCGGCGTGAAGCTACCGCCGCCCGCACCGATGTTGCCCGCGCCTGCGTTCGCGGACGGAGCGCCGCCGAGGCTGCTCGCGCCGCCGGCAGGCGTCGTCGTCCCGCCCACGCCATTCGTCCCTCCCGCACCCGTGACTCCTCCCGCGGTCGCTCCCGCGCCGCCGGTCGCGGTTCCGCTCGTTCCTCCTATGCCCGAGGAACCGCCGCTCGCGGCAAGGCCCGTCTCAAAGCAGCCGAGATCCGGCGCCGAGCCGGCGAACGGCAGATTGACGTTCGTCCCCTTGTCGATGAGATCGCTCCCCTGCGCGAGGTGGAAGTTCGGCACGGCCGGCAGGCTGCCGTCGGCCTGGCGTGGCGCGTCCATGCCCGTCGGCGCGACGCTCTGAAAATCGGCGTCCGACACCGTGATTCCGGACACCGTCCACGAGTTGAACGCGTCGTCGGCGCTGGTGCGGTTCGAGAAGAGCGTCCCCGAGAAGGCGAGGTCGTTCCGATACACACCCACCGTGGTGTCGGCGCCGCTCGTGCTCATGCCGAGCATGTTGAAATTCGGGTGGTTGCCGTACCCGGTGTCGTCGTAGAAGTACGGGGAGCCCGGGTGATGATTGGCGTAGAACCCCGCGGCGCGGTTCAGGAACGCCAGACAATTGCGGACGATGTGCTGCGGCGGGCTGGCGGGGAACGTCGAAGGGTCCAGGCCGTATCCGCCCGCCTTGAAACCGTTTCCGTTGCCGGCCGCGGTCATCGTGTCCGGGCGGTAGCCGTTGTACCAGGTCCAGGAGCTCTCGACGGTGCACACGTTGAAGGCGTTGATGAAGTCGAAGCCGTCATCCGAGTTCCACCAGGCCCGGCAGCCGCGGAACACGTTCCCTGAGTCGCTCGCGCGGATGTGACATCCGAAGCCGTCTCCGCTTTCGCCCGGGCCGTTCGACGTGTGCTCGTCGAAGTTGTGATGCGAGTCGCAGTTCAGGACGAGGTTACCGCCGCCCTGCTGGATGAACAGCCCGGCGCCCATGATGTTGTGGATGTCGAGCGTCTCGAACACGTTGTTGCTGCCCTGGACCCACACACCCCACGATTCGTGGTTGAGATCGTTGTTCTGGCGAACGCCTTCGAGCTCGATCCCCTTCAGGTGGATGTAGCTGCCGGAGACGAGGATGCCCTTGATGCGGCACGAATCCAGGATCCCGCTGAAGTCGAAGACCGGCTTCTCGCCGGGGGCTGCCCAGTACTTGATGAGGTTGCCGGCGGCGCCGCTCTTCGAGAGCACGACGCCGCTGATCGTGTCCGTCCCGCTGGCGCACGTCGTCGTGCCCTTCGTGTACGAGTACGTGCCGCCCTTGAAGTAGACGGTGTCGCCGGCCGCGGCGACGGATTGCCCCTTGGCCATGGATGCGAAGGGCGAAGCCTCGGTGCCGGCATTGCCGTCGTTCCCCCCGGGCGCGACGTAGTATGTCGCCGCGCGAGCGGGCAGCGCGACGAGCAGCGTCGCCGCAAGGCCGGGTAGTCTGTCACGGAGCCAGCGCATTGATGTACTCCTCGAGGT
>CAYUAW010000068.1:12186-22210 GCA_964442485.1 uncultured Polyangiaceae bacterium | reverse complement strand
TCGTGTCGGCGAGCGTCAGCGCCTGTTCCGGCGAGGCCAGCTCGGCCATTCACGCCGCCGGCGGCAATTCCGGAATCGCAGGCAGCGAGCAGTCGCTCGGTGCCGGAGGTGCGTTTGCGGCGGGAGGACCGTCATCTGGTGGCACTCGATCGGCGGCGGGCGGGGCGTGGAACGCCGGAGGCACGGGCGTAGCGACGGGCGGCACGAGCGTCGCGCAAGCCGGCTCGCCGAACACCGACGGTGGCAGCACGAGCATGGCGGCCGGCGGCGCTGCAGCCACCCGTGACGGAGGAGCGGCGAACAGCGGCAGCGCGGGCGCTGCCGGCGCCGCGGGCGGCTGTCACTCGGCCGGGTTGCTCTTCTGCGACGACTTCGAGACGGGCACCACGGTGGGCATGCCCCCACCGGCCCCGGCGTGGGCCCTGTCGCTGAACGGCGCGGGCACCGTCGTGCTCGACGGCACGACCCCGGCGCACAGCGGGGGAAAGTCCGTGCACGTGAACAGCGGGGGCGGCTACCAGACCTTCTTCGTCCTCGAAGGCGCGCCCGTCTTTCCCGCTGCGGCGGCCCTGTATCTGCGGGTGTACGTTCGTCTGGGCGCCGCGATGTCGAGCGGACACAACACTTACTACAAGGCCGGCGCCCCCGGCGCGCCGAGCTCCGATCACGAGACGCGCATCGGCGTGATGAACTCGATGCTCATGATCAATCAGCCGGCGGGGGACCGCGGCTTTCTCTCCAACCAGAACTACTACAACGACGGGAACAAGCCCGGCGTGGTGTTTGCGCCCCAGCGCTGGACGTGCGTGGAAGCACTGTTCGATCCAACGCACTCCACGTTCGACATCTGGGTGGACGGCGAGGAGGTCCCCGACCTTCATCGAACGGACTGGCAGCAGGATCCGCTCGGCTCCTTTCACTTCGGCTTCGAGAAGTACGCAGGGCCCGACGCCGACGTCTGGTACGACGACATCGCGGTCAGCGAAGGCCCCATCGGATGCGACTGAGCCCGCTGGCGTGGAATGGGTGAACAGATAATATTGCGGCGTCCGGCTCCGGGGCGCTCGCCCGTGGCATAACTCGCTCTCGATGGACGTCTTCGGGATCAGCGTTGCCGGCGTGGAGACGTGCGTCGAGGTGCCGAACCTCAGGCTGCTGTTCGACATGGGGCGGTGCACGAGCACCGCGATCTTCGAACCCATCGTGTGCCTGAGCCACGGCCACCTCGATCACATGGGAGCGGTAGCTCAGCACGCCGCGCGACGCGCGATGATGAAGCTCGGAGAGAGCACGTACCTCGTTCCCGCCGCCATTCACGGTCAGGTGGAGCAGCTGTTCAACGCCGCAGGGGCGCTCGACGGGCAGATCATCCCGCGCCGTGTGGTCGCCGTTTCGCCGGGCGAGAGCTTCCAGCTCGGCAAGAGTCGCTGGGTCCGGCCCTTCGAGACGTTCCATCGTGTCCCGAGCCAGGGTTACACGGTGTGGGAACGTCGCCACCATCTGCGAGAAGAATTTCGTGAGCTCCCCGGAGCGCGACTCGGAGAGCTCCGCCGGCAGGGAGTGTCCGTCGACGAGGAGCACGACGTCGCGCTGCTCTCCTTCACGGGAGATACCCGCGTGGAGGTCCTGGAGAAGAACCCCGAGCTCCAGCAGACGGAGTTGCTCGTCATCGAGACCACCTTCCTCGACGCGCGGGTCACGGTCGCGGACACGAGGCTCATGGGGCACATCCACCTCGATGAGGTCCTCGAGCGCGTCGAACTGCTCCCGAAGGGCAAGGTCGTCTTCAGTCACTTCTCGGCGCGCTACCAGCTCGACGAGATCGAGACGCTGATCCTGGCGCGCGCACCGGACAGCCTACATGGCAGGGTCCGGGCGCTCGCGCCTCGAGCGCGTTGAATATCGCGGCGGTCGTGGCAAGCGACGAACCACGAGGAGCAACATCGCTCCGAGCAATTCCAGCTCGCCGGGCGCGCGGCTGCGCCGGGACTCGACGCGACACGAGCAACCGGCGTGCGTGGGAGAAGGGCCCGCGGTCGCCGCGCGGGCACCGCCCGCGCCGGTCGGTGCGGACGCGCCGCCCCCTGCTGACGAGGTTGCCGGGCCGCCGGCGTCGCCGCCGGCGCCCGTCCCGCTCGGGTCGCCGATGATCATGGGGGCGGGGTCGCTGATGCTCGAGCCGGCCGCCGGCTCGTCACAGACGCCGCTCCGGCACTGGGCTCCGCCGGGGCAGACGACGCCCGCGCAAGCGGCCTGACAAGCTCCCTTGACGCAGGCCTCGCCGGCCGTGCACGTCACTCGTTCACACCCAGGCTCGACGCAGCGTCCACTCGTTGCGCACGCCTTGCCCGACGGGCAGCCGGTACAGGTGCACGCTCCGACGCACACGCCCCTGTCACAGACTCCGTCGGGGCATTCGACGCCGGCGCACGGATCCCCGCATTGCCCGGCCTGGCATACCTGACCCTGCGGGCACACCGCACCCGCGCAGGGGTCGACGCAGGCGCCACCTTTGCACGCGAGCCCCGGCGGACAGGCCTTCCCGCTGCACGCGGCCTCGACGCAATAGCCGGCGTCGCAGACGAACCCGGGGAAGCAGGCGAACTCGGCGCTGCCGCAGCCAGCGACGCAGGTGCCGTGGAGGCAGATCTCCCGGCCGGAACAGAGGCCGTCGCCGTCGTCGACGAGACCGTTGCAGTCGTTGTCGACGTTGTCGCAGCGCTCCTTCACCGGCTTCGTCTGCGCCTCGCACGTGACGTCGGCCCCGATGCGGCACTGCGTGAGCCCGGCTGCGCACGCCCCGGCAAGCCCCGTGGAACACGGAACGTCGCCTCCGGCGCAGCTGACCCCGCGAAGGCGGAACACCTTGTCGTTGAAGTCGTCGTCGTTCGGATTGCTGGACTCGTTCGCTCCGCCCCAGTCCTCGAAGGCGAGATAATACGTGCTCGGCTCGAGCTTCGAGCGGTATGCGAGCATCATCTTCCAGTTGCCGGGCATCGGGCACGCCGTGCAGACGGCGTTGCGCTTCGACTCCGAGTAGTAGACGCGCATGAGGTCCGTTCCGGTCACGAGCACGAACCCGATGAGCCCGCCCAAGTAGTTCGGGCTCGCGCGAAAGTCGGCGCTCGAGAACGTCTGCCCGAGCGGCGCCCCGGCCGGTACGAGCGGATAGACGGCGTCGGGAGCCGCGGTGGGATCCGACGGGACGTTGTACCAGGCGATCCCGGTGGTCTGGTTGCCGGACTGACTCAGCACGAGCGACGCCTGAAAGTCGCAGGTTGGTGAGAACACCGCGGGCTCCGTGCTCGCCTCGCCGACGGCGTCGATCGGCTCGCCGACGCTCGCGAAGAAGTCCGAGAGCGACGTCTCGCCGCTCTGGCTCGACGGCCCCGGTACCACCTTGCCGTCGGGCTCCGTCACCTGGGCGCGCGCCACTCCAGCCAGCGCGACGATGGCCAGAGCGCCACCCAGGGAGGAGATTGCAGCCGTCCGGCGCTTCACGCTGGACGAGTAGTCGCCCGACGGCCGTGACGCGGTTCAACTATGACGTGGCTACGGTCGCTTCGCCGCGCGGCGACGACGGCCCGCCAGGACCAACGCGATCGCCCCGATGCTTGCGGACGACCATGGAGCCCCGCCCGTCCGGCTTGCAACCGCACTCTGCTCGAATGAGCAGCCGGGCAGGGGCCCCGTACCACCACCACCGGCTGTGCCTGCGCCGAGTCCCGCGTTCCCTGCGTCCGTGGTTTCCGGGGCGCCTCCGCTCGCTGGAGATCCACCGCCCGTGCCGCCCGCACCCATGACGATCACCATCCCACCCGCGCTCGTGGATACGCCGCCTGCGCTCGCGGTCGTTCCGCCCGGGCCCGCAGAGGCTCCGCCCGCGACTCCACTCGCTCCGCCGGCCCCCCCGATCGTTCCAGGGTCGACGGGCGCGACGGCAGAGTCCTCGGAGTCGGAGCAGGTGCTCGTGAGTCGGACGATGAGCCCATGGCCATCGAACCCAGGCGCTGTTCCAGCGTGCGGCGTGACCGTGACGACGCAATCGGTTCCATCGAGGTGGCTCGTCACGTCGCTCACGCCGTTCGCATCGACGGGGGCATCGACGACGACGTGCGTCGCTCCCGTTCCAGAGGGCACCCGGTAGCTCAACGTGGCTTGCGGCGTGCCATCGACCCCGTCATTGAGAACGACCGCGACGTGCGTCCCTGGTTGACCGAGCAGAACGCCGCGGTACCCCGCCCCCGAAAGGAGCCGGTTCGCGGGAGGCGCCGCGCCCGCTGCCTGCGCGTCCACGACGTGGATTGCCCCCGCGTTGGGCCCGCTCACATCGAGTCGGTATTCCTGTCCCGAGGGAAGTCGTGAGATGTCGCAGGTTCCTCGATTGTTGGAGTCGCACTCAGGGGTCAACGGCATGTCGCGGACGTTCGCGGAGCCGTTCGTGGCCCAGAGCTTCTGGATGCTGACCGATGACGCTCCGATCGTTCCCGTCGCGGTGTCTCCACCCAATGCGAGCGTCGACGGCGACCGCACGCGCAAGTGAAGGCCGCGAGACGCGTCGCCCGTGACGACGCGATCGACGAGCACGACGGTGCCGTTCTCGCCGTTCGGCACGAGGACGAAGTCGCGGATCGCATGCTGTACGTCGCTCGGGACGTCCGGGCGCCTGAACTGGTCTGCGTAGTCACAGCGAGCCACGCCGATCCCCGACGCAGACTGCTTCGCCCAGACGAGGCGAGTCGTTAGCCCCCAGTTCGCCTGGCTCGGCGAATAGCCGTCAGGCAGCACCTTGGAATCGACGGCGGGCGCGTTGCCGGTCAAGCTCGAGAGACTGCCGTAAGGCGACGGATCGACGACCACGTCGTCGGCGCCGCGCGTGAGCACCCAGTTGCCGGCGTCGTTGTGTTGATGGTCGTCCACCAGGCGGTGGGAACAGCTGAAAACGGACCAGACCGTATTTTTGGCCCAGGCACCGCGTGCATACCAGTTGCCCGTCCCATGTGCGACATAGTTCGTCGGGGAGGTCGTCGGGATCGGCGTGCTCGGCCCGACGCGCGCCGCAGCGAGCGCATCGAAGAGCGGATTTTCGTTCGACAGAGCGAGGTTCGTGTTGAACGAGCGAGCCCATGCTCTCGGCCCGTCGCTGGCGGGGCCGGCGATCACGGCGAGCAGCGCGCCGTTCGTCGGGTCGAGGTGATTGGTCGTGGCCTCGGTGTCTCCCGCCGCGAACGTCTTCAGGGTCGTCGGCGTGAGTCCGTGTGCGAACCGCAGCGCCAGAGAATCTGCCCAGGCGCCGATGCCGGCAATGGGGGCTCCGTTGTCGCCCATGGCACGCGCGGCGAGAGCGTGCTCGAGCACGCTCAGCGGCCCGTATTGCCAGCCTTCGGGCCAATCGCCGCCGTCGAAGACCCCACCAGGCTTCAGACCTGCCGCGAGGTCAGTACCCCAGATCGTGTCACGGACCGTCGCCCAGTGGGCATCACCGTCTGCCGCCGCTTCACCGCCCTCGGCGATCGCGATGAGCGTGGCGGCGAAGGCGTAGCCTGCTTCGTAGTTCGAGCCTGGCATGTCGCGCAGGTATCCGCTGGTCGAATAGAAACTCATCCAGGCAGCGAAGCGCTCGCGTGCGTGCGCTCGCAGGCTTTCGGTCACGCCGGGCGCATCATGCAGCCAGTCGTAGGCGATGGCGGAGAAGGGCGCGAACGTGCGCATGGCGTAACCGGTGTCGTGGGTGACGACGGTGTCGCCACCGGCTCCGTCACCGACGGTCTGATAATCGTCGAGGAGCACGTTCCAGTATTTGATGGCGGTCGTCAGATCGTCGGGGTTGCCGGTGGCCTTCCAGGAGGCGAGACAACCGGAGAGGGTCGTCACGTACTCGAACCCTTGCCAGCCGCCCGTTGCGTAGTCGGAAGGCGTCGTCCGTGCGGCGCTGCAGCGGGCAGCCCCTCGAGCGACGGGTCCGTTCCCGGTCGCGGGTTGGGCTTTCAGGCCGGACACGGTGGTTGAATCGAGCCAGATGCGCGGATGGGGGCCGGACGGAGCGGGCTGCGCTGCCCACGCCTGAGCTGTCGTCAACGTTGCGAGGAGTGGGAGGGCGAATACTGCGCGCTGCTTCATGTTCGACGCATACGGGTCGAAAAGCGTGCGGCTTATGACGGGGCAAAAGCGCCATCAGAGGCAATTTGGCACGTTCGCTTACGCGCTCGCACGCTGCGGCCGCGCACACACAGGGGCGCTTTGCAGCATTCGACGCTCGAATCAGCGCGACCCGGCCAGCGAGCTTGTCGGCCTCCAGGTATGGTGAGTCGCTGTCGTGCTCGATCTATTTTCGGTCGATCGCTCTTTATCGATGAACGGCCCCGCGGACTGACTCAGGAGGGCAACATCGTCGTTCCAAGGTCGACCAGCCGGTAGAAGAGCTGCGCCGTGAGCGACGGCTCTTGCCCTGCTTCTGGAAAGAGCAAACGGAGCTTGTCGGCGTATTCCGCCGACGACGGGTCGTCGGTGGAAAAATACCGCTCCTCGGTGCCCGGGACGACGCCGAGCTTCTCGCTCAGCGAGGTGAGCGCGGCGTCAGCCTGCCGGAAGAGCTCCCGCGGATCGAGGCCGAGCGCCTCGAAGTTCCGGATCTCCCGGGCAAAGGAGACGCCGACGAGGTCGCCGATGGAACGAACACGTGTCGCGACGCGACGGCAATCGCGTCGCGACATCCGCGCGAGGACCTCGGGCAGGTGGATGACGCCGAGCCCGACGTGACGCGCCTCGTCGCGCGCGATGTACGGAAGGATCTCCGTGAGGACGGGCTCCACGGCCCGGTCCGACAGGAAGCGGAAGACGGCCTGCGCGGCGCCCTCGACCAGGATCTGCATCGAGAAGAGCTTGACCGTGAGATCGCGCGTCGAGAGCAGACTGCGGAGCGCCACGGCGAAATACGGATCGAGCGCCGGGACGGGCACGTGCAGCAGCGCCAGGTAGTCGCGCAGAATGTAGAAGTGCCGCGCCTCGTCGAACACCTGACTCGACGCGGCGAGCCGGGCGTCCGGGTCGTCGAGGCGCTCGGCGAGCTCGGCCGAGACGAGCCACGCCGCGAGCTCCCCCCACATGAGCCTCGTGACGATCGACGCGAGCGCCACGCGCTTCTCGGGGTCGAGCTGTATGCCCTCGTGGCGCAGAACCGCCTCACGAAAGACCGAAGGGCCGTCCCACACGTTCGCGGTGCACTTGGCGTAGATGCGCCGCAGCCGATTCGTCTTCTCCTCCGCGAGCGACAGCGGTTCCACGAGAAGCATTCGACGGTCCGGGAACGTCCTGAAGGGACTCCACCTGGCTTTCACGGAGAGCGCGACGATGCTCGCGATGCCACGAGCCGTGATGGTGCGGTTCGCCATGTTCCGGAGCTCCTGCTCGGTTACCCAACCGAGTGGTTGGGTCATAGCCAACCGATCGGTTGGTGTCAAGCCGGGCGGATCACTGGTCGAGGCCTGCGCCGGGGCGAAGCATGAGCTCGCGGTAGGCCATCTGGTCTGCGTACATGCGCTGGAAGACGCGATGCTTGCGCTCGTGATACGCGCGCACGTCGGCGGCGGGAGGCGAAAGAACGACGCCCTCGCCGCTCATCCGCGCCATGGCGGCGAGCAGGGACGGCTGCTCGCCTGCGGCGACGCACCCGAGCACGGCGGCGCCGAGAAGCACCGCCTCGGGCTCACGGGGAAGCACGACCCGGCAGCCGGTGACGTCGGCGTGCTCGCGGACGAACAGGGGGTTCTTCGTGTCGCCGCCGCACGCGACGAGAGTCGAGATGCGGAAGCCCGAGCCGTTCATGGTGTCGACGATGTGGCGGGTGCCGTGAGCGATCGCCTGGATCGTCGCGAGGTACACGAGCGCGAGCGACTCCGCCGAGTCCGTCAGCCTGAGTCCGCTGATCATTCCGCGGAGCGTGGGGTCCGCGCGCGGGCTGCGGTTGCCGTGAAAGTCCGGGAGCACGTGGAGCTCCTGCGTCAGCGTCGCGGGGACAGGTCGGCCCTCGGCGAGGCGTTCGAGCACCTCGTTCAGGAGCGCGTACACCGTCGTGCCCTCTCCCCGCGCGCGGGCGCGTAGCTCGGCGCCGCGCGCGTGAGCGTCGATCACGTGCTCGATGAGCGCACCGGTCGCGGATTGCCCGCCCTCCGTGAGCCAGAGCCCGGGGATCATGGCGGAGTAGTACGGGCCCCAGATGCCCGCCGGGAACCGCGGAGCGCGGCTCACCGCCATGTGACAGCTCGACGTTCCACCGATGAGGGCGAGCCGCTCCTCGAGGGCGCTCTCCGTCGGTGCCGTTCCGTCGACGAGGACTCCGAGGAGACCGAGCCCGCCGGCATGCGCGTCGATGATCGACACGCCGACCGGCGTCCCTGCGGTGAGCCCGAGCTCCCGGGCCGAAGATTCGCGCAGAGGCCCGATGCGCTCGCCCATGGGTCGAATGCTCGTGCCGATGCGGCGAAAGCCTTCGTCGGCGAGCTCTCCCAGGCCCACCGAACGAAAGAAGTCGCTCTGCCAGCCCGCCGCCGTGCCCGCCGCGTGCTCGCCGAGGTACGTCCACTTGCACGTCGTCGAGCAGAGCGAGCGCACGTCGACCCCCGTCGCGCGGTACGTCAAGAAATCCGGCAGATCGAGGAACCGTCGGGTTTGCTTCCAGCAGGCGGGCAGGTGCTCCTTGAGCCACAGGAGCTTCGGCGTCTGCATCTCCGGCGAGATGACGCCGCCGACGTAACGGAGCACCTCGTGTCCCCTCCCGTTGATGCGCTGCGCCTCGGGGATCGCCCGGTGATCCATCCACATCACGACGTTCTGCTCCGGCGCACCCGTCGTGCTGATGCTGACCGGGGCGTCATCGTCGCCGAGAGCGACCAAGGAGCAGGTCGCGTCGAACCCGATGCCCGCGATGTGGGCAGGGTCCCCTCCCCACTCCGCGAGCGCCGCGCGTGTCGCGGCGCCGCACGCCCGCCAGATGTCGTCCGACGATTGCTCGACGTGGTCGTCCCGTGGCCGGAAGATCTGGAGCGGGTGCGCGCCCATGCCGACGCGTTCACCGGCAGCAGTGAAGATCCCGGCGCGCGCGCTGGCCGTCCCGACGTCGATGCCGAGGTAGTAACGCTCTGCCAATACCGACATATCGTCTCGGGTTGGGGCTTTGCCCCAGCTACTTCGCCTTCGAGAGGATGCGCACCCGGAAGCCGAGCTCCTGCGACAGCGCGACCATCTCTCCGAAGACGTCGCCGTAAGCGACCGCGACGTGGTTCGACAGATAGTGGGCCATCAGCGTGTCGCGCCCGATGCCCATGTCCGCGGCCATGAACGGCCACTGCCGCGTCGTGCCCTCCCACCAAGCATCTCGCGTCGCCGGCGGGAGCTTCACGACTTCCCCCTGGCCGATGTCCATCCAGAGGACGGCGTCCTTGATGTAGGCGCGCGCCCACGTCATCTTCCCAGGCAGGCTCTCGCCGGCGAACGTGCCGCCCGCGTTCGGGAAGTAGAGCGACGGCTGGCGGTAGCTGTGCACGCCCGAAAGCGTGCTCGGGTCCTGATTGAACGCGTATGCGCCGCACGAGCCGGAGTTCAGGAGCACCCAGAGGAAGCGGCCCTCGTGCTCGGCGCCCCACCGCACGTCGTGGAACATGACGGCCTGATGGAGCCCCTTCGCAGCCAGGAGGCGCTTCATCATCTCCATCGGGATCGCGTTGCCCTGGTCGGCCTCCGTCGCGCACGCGATGGTATCGCCGTTGCCTTCGGGCCGGCACGCGGAGTTGAAGAGCCCCTCGGCGAAGTCGCTCGGCGGCCGCAGCGGGATCAACCCGAGCTGGTACTGCCAGCCGAGGCAATCGGCCTTGTACTCGTCGAGCAGATCGAGGACGGCGAGATAGTCGCGGAGCTGCTCCCGCGTGGACGCCTCCGAGAAGTCCTCGGCGTTCGCCTCCCCCCAGTGGAACGTGACGCCCCTGTCCTTCACGAACCGCAGGGCGTCGTCGATGCGCTTCTCCTTGAT
>CAYUAW010000068.1:6505-12086 GCA_964442485.1 uncultured Polyangiaceae bacterium | reverse complement strand
GTCCAGATGCGCGAGAAGCGCCGACCGAGGCTCTCGAGGCAGGCGCCGGTGTTCAGCAAGCCGACGAGCCCGGGCCATTGCCCGGAAAAATTGCTCGCGAGAAGGAGCGGATTGTCCTTCCCGACGACGCCCTCGGTGGTGTGCGGACCGTACAGCCAGTGCACGCAGACCCCGACCATCGGATCGTCGATCCGCCCGAGGCGTTCGATGGCCTCGTGCGGCTTCGTGAGAAAACCGGGCACGCGGTACGTCGCCTTGCCGAGCCGGGCGAACGCGCGCTCGAGCTGCCGCGTCGCTTCCTCGACGTTGGGGAGGGCCAGTTCATTCGGTTTGGATCTCGCGTCGCCGGGCCAGAAGAGCGCAACCTTCGATGCCATGACTCGCCCCTTTCGCGGTCGAGGAGTGTATTGTACACGGCCTTCGCCTGGGGCGTATTCGTCCCACCGAGGGAAATTCTTTCGATGATGGATCGCGTGGCCGCGTTACTTTGTGCCTGCGTTGCGTTCGTCGGCGCGACCGCTTGCAAGAGCCACTCTCCGGCGCCGACGGGGAGCGGCGCCCCGCCGCATCGACGCCAGATCGCCGTCGTCCCGAAGGGGACGACGCACGAATTCTGGAAGTCGGTCCACGCTGGAGCCGTGAAGGCGAGCCGCGAGCGCGGCGTCGAGATCGTGTGGAAGGGACCGGTGCGCGAGGACGATCGTGCGGAGCAGATCCGCGTCGTCGAGGATTTCGTCTCGAAGCACGTCGATGCGATCGCGCTCGCACCCCTGGACGACACGGCGCTCGTGCCAGCCGCGAAGGAAGCCACATCGGAGAAGATCCCAGTCGTGATCGTCGACTCCGACATCAAATGGGATGGCCGGGTGAGCTTCGTCGCGACGGACAACGAGCAGGCCGGCGCCGCCGCTGCGCGGCACCTGGGAACGCTCCTCGGCGGCAAAGGCAACGTGCTCGTGCTCCGCTACCAGGAGGGGTCCGGGAGCACGATGGCGCGCGAGAAGGGCTTCCTCGAGACGATCGCCAAGGATTATCCGACCATCAAGGTGGTGTCCGACAATCAATACGGGGGCGCGACGACGGAGAGCGCGTACCAGACGGCGGAGAGCCTGCTCGTGAAGTTCGTGCAGCTCGACGGTGTATTCTGTCCGAACGAATCGACGACCTTCGGCATGCTGCGAGCGCTCGAGGACGCGCGCCGCGCCGGCAAGGTCTCCTTCGTCGGCTTCGACGCGAGCGCGAAGCTCGTCGAGGCGCTCGACAAGGGCGAGATCGACGGGCTCGTCGTGCAGGACCCATTTGCGATGGGGGAGCGCGGCGTCGCTGCGCTCGTCGACCACCTCGACGGCAAGCCCGTCGAGCCGCGCATCGACACCGGCGTGACGATCGTCACGAAGAAGAACATGGCCGAGCCCAGGATCCACACGCTGCTGGCTCCGGATCTCGCGGCATGGCTCAACTGAGCACGGAGAGCCCCCTGCTCTCGATGCGAGGAGTCGAGAAGCGCTTCGGGAACGTGACGGCCCTCGCCGGAGTCGACTTCACGGTTCGTGCCGGCGAAGTGCACGCTCTGCTCGGGGAGAACGGCGCCGGCAAGAGCACGCTGATGAAGGTGCTCTCCGGCGTCGTCACGGCGGACTCCGGGACCACGACCCTCGGCGGGGCCCCCTACCGACCGAGGAGCGCCCGCGACGCCCTCGAGCTCGGCGTCGCCATGATCTACCAGGAGCTGAGCATCGCTCCGGACCTGACGATCGCCGAGAACGTCGTGCTCGGGCGCGAACCCCGTCGCTTCGGCTTCTTGCGGCGACGGGAAGCGCGCGACGTCGCGCGAGCCGCACTCGCGCGGCTCGGTCACTCCGCGCTCTCGCCGGACACGCGCGCGCGCGACGTGGGGCCCGGTGAGCGCCAGCTCGTCGAGATTGCGCGCGCGCTGGCGCAGCGTGCGCGCCTCGTGGTGATGGATGAACCGACGAGCTCGCTCTCGCGGCGGGACGCCGAGCGGCTCTTCGACGTCGTGCGACGGCTCGCAGCGGGGGGCGCTGCGGTGGTCTATATCAGCCATTTTCTGGAAGAAGTGACGCGCGTCGCGGATCGATACACGGTCCTCCGCGACGGACGCGCGGTCGCGACGGGCGAAGCGCGCTCCGCGACGACGAAGGAGCTCTCGGAGCTCATGGTGGGCCGCTCCCTCGGCGAGCTCTACGTGCGCGGACACCGCTCGCCGGGGGACGTGATCCTCGAGGCGGACGAGGTCGCGGGGAAGCGACTTCCGGAGTCGGGCACGTTCACGTTGCGACGCGGCGAGGTGCTCGGCATCGCCGGCCTCGTCGGGGCGGGTCAGACAGAGATGCTGCGCGTCCTGTTCGGCCTCGACGCGCCGAGCAGCGGTCGCATCCGGGTCGGCGACACCTGGGACCATGGAGCAGCGCCGTGGACTCGTCTCTCGAGAGGGGTCGGGCTGCTGTCGGCGGATCGCGGCCGCGAGGGGCTCGCGCTCGGGATGAGCGTCGCCGACAACGTCCTTCTGTCCCATCTGCCGCGGATCTCCCGGCGCGGCCTCGTCGATCGGTCCGAGCAGAGCGCTCGGACTCGCCGGTGGATCGAGTCGCTCGCGATCAAGTGCCCAGGACCCGACGTCGCGACGCGGTCGCTCTCCGGCGGCGGGCAGCAGAAAGTCGCGATGGCGCGGCTCCTCGATTGTGGCCTGGACGTGCTCCTGCTCGACGAGCCGACGCGTGGTGTGGACGTGGGAAGCCGCGCGGAGATCTATCGCCTGATCGACGCTCTGGCGTGCGACGGGAAGGCGATCCTCGTCGTCAGCTCGTATCTGCCGGAGCTCCTCGGCCTCTCCGACCGCATCGCCGTCATGTACAGAGGACGCCTCCTGCCGGCGAAGCCTGCCTCGGATTTCACGGAAGCGACGCTGCTCGAGGCGACGACGAGCGGAGTCCATCCGTGAACGGCGACGCTTCCAGTGCTTCCCGCGCTCGCCGCGTGGTGTCTCTCGCGGGTCCCTTCGTCGCGCTCGTCCTGGTCATGGTGCTCTTCGCGGTGCTCGTACCCGATCGCTTCTTCACGGGCTACAACCTGAAGACCGTCGCGACCCAGACGGTGATCGTGGGCCTCGGCGCGACGGGGATGACACTGGTCATCGTCAGCGGCGGCATCGACCTCTCCGTCGGCTCGGTGATCGCCCTCGCTTCGGTGATCACGGCGGTGCTCCTCCGCGCGGGCTTCGGGCCGCTCGCGGCCGTGCTCGGCGGCGTCGGCAGCGGCGCCGCGTTCGGCGCGCTGAACGGCGTGCTCGTCACGCGGCTCGGCATCGTGCCGTTCATCGTCACCCTCGGTACGATGGGGGTCGCGCGAGGGGTCGCGAAGTATCTCGCCGACGAGCAGAAGGTGGACGCGCCGGCGCGTGGGCTCGAGGCCCTCATGGCCAAGACACCGGAACCCGCGTGGTTGCTCGTCGCGCCCGGTGTATGGCTGATGATGGCGCTCGCAGCGCTGGTGGGGGTCTTGCTGGCGCAGAGCGTCTTCGGGGTGCAGCTGACGGCGATCGGCTCGAGCGAGGCCACCGCGCGCCTCTGCGGCATCCGGGTCGAGCGCGTGAAGGTCGCGGTCTACACGATCGGCGGATTGTTCGCCGGGCTCGCGGGCGTGCTGCAGTTCTGCCGCCTCACGGTCGGCGACCCCACGACGGCGCTCGGCAAGGAGCTCGACGTGATCGCGGCGGTCGTGATCGGCGGCGGCAGCCTTGCCGGCGGAAGCGGCGGCGTCCTCGGTTCGATGATCGGCGCGTTCCTCATGTCGTTCCTGGCGAACGGCTGCACCCTGACGGGCGTACCGAACTACGTGCAGGAGATCCTCGTCGGCGTGATCATCGTCGCGGCGGTCGGCATCGACGGGCTCCGGCGCGGACGCGCAGAGCAGGCCTGAGCCGCATGTTGCCCCTCCGGCTCCCTGGTCGGTAGCGCGACCGGCGAGCGTCGACAGGCCTCCGAGGAGCAGGGGTAGCGACGTCACCCAAGCCGTCATCGTCGTCGTTCGCTCACTGCCCGCACCGTCCTCGCGGTCATCCTCGCGCAACTTTGGCCGGAACGCCACCACGACGAGCCTGAGAGAACCTGCGCTGAAGGGTGAAACGCGGTTAGGCCGGGCCCCAGCGACGTTTGGTGTACAAGGGGACATGCGGGCGACGCTTCTCGGCGCACTCCTCTGCGCGGCATGCGGGCATTCCTCTTCACGCGACGCGGTGTCGGCAGAAATGGCCGCTGTAAACCCGGCGAGCGCAGCTCACTCCGAGTCGTCGTCAACGCCGACCCGGGTGGACGCGGTGACGAAAGTCGCACCAGCAACCCCTCCCCTGCAGACAGAAGGCGCTGGCTCCCAGCCAGCAGCGGGCGACGGGTCGTTCGGCGATGATCTAGCGTTCCTTCGCAAGCACACCGACGTCGTCGTGCTCGGCGATCCGCAGGCGGGGGCCGCCGTGGCGGTCGCGCCGGAGTACCAGGGCCGCGTGATGACGAGCACCGCACGAGGGGCGAAGGGCAATAGCTTCGGCTTCATCCATCGCGAGGTGATCGAGGCGCACGCACGGCAGCCGCACATGACCGTCTTTGGCGGTGAGGACAGGTTCTGGCTCGGGCCCGAAGGCGGGCAGTTCGGTTTCTATTTTCCGGCGGGCGCCACGTACGACCTCGAGCACTGGCAGGTGCCGGGCGATCTCGACTGGGGTGCCTGGAAGGTCGATTCGAAGAGCGGCACGGAGGTGTCGTTCACCCGCGACATGGCGCTCTCGAATCACTCCGGCACGGAGTTCCACCTCCGCGTCACGCGTCGCGTGCGGCTGCTCGCGAGGGACGAGATCCAGAAGCGAGTCGGCGTCGACATCACCTCCGACACCGCGGTGGTGGGCTACGAATCGGAGAACGTCATCACAAACACCGGCGCCGTGCCCTGGTCGAAGAAGACGGGGCTTCCGTCGATCTGGATCCTTGGAATGTTCCGCCCGTCTCCGACCACTACTGTGGTCATTCCGTTTCGCCCGGGCCCGGAGTCGAAGCTCGGCAAGGTGGTGAACGACGCGTACTTCGGGAGGATCCCTGCCGAACGGCTGAGGACGCTGGATCACGCGCTGCTCTTCTCGGGCGACGGCAAGGAGCGCGGCAAGATCGGCGTGCCGGCCCCCCGCGCGCGGCCCATGGTCGGAAGCGTCGACCGCGCCAGCGGAACGCTCACCCTCGTCGAGTACACGTTGCCCGAGCACCCGGGCGACTACGTGAACTCGATGTGGGAAGAGCAGGCCGACCCCTTCGGCGGCGACGTCGTCAACAGCTACAACGACGGTCCGCCTGCGCCCGGCAAGAGGCCTCTCGGGCCGTTCTACGAGATCGAGTCATCGTCGCCGGGCGCGGCGCTCGGCCCGGGCAAGAGCCTCACGCACGTCCACCGCACGCTTCATCTGCAGGGCTCTCCGGCGAACATGGAAGAGCTCTCCCGGCGCACGCTCGGCGTGGGCATCGCCGAGCTCGGCAGTGAGTGACCAGCCCGCTGGTCTTTCGTCGCGGAAGTCTCTAGC
>CAYUAW010000068.1:3886-6405 GCA_964442485.1 uncultured Polyangiaceae bacterium | reverse complement strand
GCGGCGTCGCGGGACGCATCCGCCGAGGCGTCCGAGGGATCGGCGCCCCCTGCTTCCTCGCAGCCCGGGCACTCGCCGCCGCAGTCCACGCCGAGCTCGTCGGCGTCCATCTTGCGGTTCGAGCAATGCAAGATACAGGTGTCTGCCTGCATCCTTCCCGGTAGTGCGGAGACGTCGATGCAACCGTAGTGGTCGTCGACCGCGCCGCAAGCCCCGCTCGGCAGGCAACAGCCCGTGAGCTGGGTCGGAAATGGCATCACGATCTTCGCAGGCACGATGATCCCGTCGCAGGTCCTGTCGTAGGCCGGTGTCGCCACCACCTCGCTACAGTCTGCCGTGGGGTACTCGATGCCGCAGCGCCCCGATGCGGTGCAGCAGCCCGCCGGCGCGTTCGGGACCGAGATCGCCGGGCACTGTGTGCCTCCGCACGTCAGATGGCTCATGGCCGTGCTGCACGGGGGATGGCACGTGGAGGCGTCGCCACTTGTCGTTTCGTTCCTTCCTTTCGCGGCCCCGTCGGCGCCGTCGGAGGGATCACCCGTGTGAGCTCCGAGGGTATCCGCCCGGCTCGAGCATGCGACGGCGACGGCGATTCCAGCGAGCGCAGAGCAGAGACGATGGAACAAGGCGTTGACCTCATCGTACGCCGCTCGACGGCCACCGGATATGGCTCGCGAGCCGCTGCCCGGGGTATCGTGGCGCCTCGAAGCGCACTGGGCTACGTTACCGTGTCGCTCGGAGGTGAGGATCAATGGCTTTCGTCACGTGCCCTAGCTGCGCCCGCCACGTCAGGCGGAACGAAACAACCTGCCCGTTCTGCGAGGCATCCGTGGTGGAGCGCATCGCGCAGACGCCGGAGCGCGCCTTCCCGACGGCGCGCCTGAGCCGCGCCGCGCTGGTGGCGCTCGCAGCGGCGTCCGTTGGTGCGATTGACGCTTGTGGTTCTCTCTCGCCGGCCCCGGAATATGGTGGCCCCCCTTTCCCGCCTCAGAGCAGCGGCGGTGTCACGACGATGAACGGTTCCGGTGGGAGCGCCGTCGGCGGCGCAGTTCCGAGCAGCGGCGGTTGGCAGGGCGCCGGCGGCAGCGTCGTGATCGGCGGCGCGCCAGGCGCCGGAGGCGGGCTCGTCGCGGCCTACGGCGCGCCCATCTTCACTGGCGGCAGGAGCAACGGCGGCGCGGGGGCCGAGTCGAACGACAGCGGTACGGGCGACGCAGACACCGACGCAGCGAGTAGCGGGGGCACGGGCGGACACTCCGCCGCGCCGCTGTACGGGCTTCCGCCGATCAAGCCGTGAGAGCGCGCCCGGGCGCCGATGACCAGCGCCACGGCGGCGAACGACGCGGTCCCGAGCAGCGACAGGACGACGGCCTGCACGCCGTCGCTGGCGACGCCGGACACGTGTCCGAAGATCCGCACCGGTTGCCATAGCGCGGACGACGTTGCGGAGAGCGCGACGAGCGCCGCCGCGACGCTGCGCGACTGCCGCCAGAGCGTTTCGAGGAACGACGCGGTGCCGAGGGCCACGAGGGGAAACAGCGGCTCGGTCATCCGCGTCGTGTCGGACGCGACCAGGCTCGTGATGACGGTCCCGGCGAACAGCAAGGTCGCGAGGAAGCAGAGGTCACTGCGCCGCGAAGGGACGAGCCACAGGCCGAGCGGCGCGAGCAGCCAGAGCCCGTGCCACGCCGCCATCGCCTCGCCGATGATCTCGTGCAGCGGGCGCGCGGGAAAATCGTGGAAGGGGCCGGGCTCCAGCGGCGTCGACGGGCCGACGAGCCCGCGGATCGCGACGAAGGCGCCGAGCGACAGCGCGATGGGAGTCGTGGCTCTCGCCCAGCGTCCCGTCGACAGCCACGCCGGCGAGGCGAATATCAGGGCCTCACGCACGCCGATGCCGACGACACAGGTGAACAGGAAGGCGCCGAAGCGACGGCTGAGCAAGGCGTGCACGCACGCGGCAACGAGCAGCACGCCCGTCGCGTCCGTGAGGTACGGGTTCTGATAGTGGTACAGGTGAGGCGCGGTGAACGCGGCCGCGGCGAGGCCGACGGCCGACGAGATGCGACCGAGCCCGAGCCGTCGCGCGCTTGCGAGGATCACGAGGTAGGCGGCGAGGAGCGACGCCCACGACACGATGGCGAGGCCCTGCGGCGGTGAAACCGGCAGCGCCCGCGCGAGCAGCGGCACGATGATGCGGTAGCGAAAGGGCGCAGGGACGGCCCGTTCGCCTCGCACCATGGAGGCGTACGAGATGGCGTCGCCGACCAGAGCGTCTTCGCCGAGCTCGCCGCGCGCAGGAACGTACGCGACGCAGACGGCGAAGAGTGCCGCAGCGACCAGCAACGTGGAGAGCCAGCGCACACCGTGTGTTTCGGTCACCGTGCGCGAGAGCTCAAGCAGAAGCTGCGCGCGTCACGGAGTTGTTCTCCGGCTGCCACCGTCCTGCGACACCCGTGCCTTCGAGTGGCGTGCAGCGACGCTCAGCGGGGCACTGTCAGCGTGGAAGCGAGGCTTCC
>CAYUAW010000068.1:0-3786 GCA_964442485.1 uncultured Polyangiaceae bacterium | reverse complement strand
CCGAAAAGGTTCCCGCATTTCGGGGGTGGCGTCACCGGACGTCGAACGCCACGACTCCGAAGCCACCATAAAGGTCGAGAGAGGTCCCGTCGTAGGAGAAGGCGGAATAGAGAATGCTCCCGATGCCCACGAAGAGCCGGTGGAGCCCAGAAATGTCCAGCGTCACGCCATGATCGCCGAGAGCAGGCCGGGCATCAAGCTGGGGTCGCCGAAGTCGTCGAGGGGGGCGCCGGCGGCGTTCTTGCAGCCGACGGCGGCGCCGATGGTGCTCAGGAACTGATTGTGAGTGACGAACTTGTTCTTCGTGACGTCGCCGACATCGAGGTAGGCCCCCGACTTCAGGAAGCCGCCGCAGCTGCCGGCGATGACGTAGGGCACGTTGTCGAGGCCGTGCGGAGGGCCGTTCGACAGGTCGTTCAGCCAGATCGACGCGCCGTCGTCGAGGAGGGTGCCCGTGGGCGTCGTGTACGACGAGAGACGATCGAGCAGGTACTTGAACATGCCGGCGAAGAGCTTGTCGATGTCGTGGTGCTTCACGTCGGCGTTCGCGATGGCGGTGCCGGTGTCGCCGTCGCTGTCGATCCGATGCGAGATGTGGTGGTAGCGCTCGTACTTGCTACCGTTGATGGTGTACTGCGTCTGGTCGTTTCCGTTGCCGACCTGCAAGGTGACGGCGTGTGTCTTGCCGCAGGAGAGCGCGAGCGCGATCACGTCCATCTGCATGTGGGTGATGGTGACGACCGCGTCGTCGCTGGTCGACTGGTCGTTGGTGACCATGGAGAGCGGATCGAGCAGGTCCTGCGGGAGGCCGCACGCCATCGTCACCTCGAGATCGCGGATGGCTTGCTGGTGCTGCTGGAGGAGGTACTGATCCTGCTGGCTGAGCTTGGGGTTCGAAAGGAGCGCCGACATCTCTCCGCGGACGAAGTCGTTGACGCTCTTTCGCCGGAGCGCGTTCTGCTGCTCGGTGCTCGCCATCGTGCTCGGAACGCCGAAGAGCGCCTTGTAAGCGTTGTAGGGATTGCCCTCCGCGGTTCGTCGATCGCGCGGGCCGCGGTAGGAGAGGACGTCGTCGAGGTAGCTGCTCCGGACGCCAGAGCGGAGCGTCAGCGGATCCTGTCCCGCACCCTGCAGCTCCCGCACGATGCGGTTGTCGATGGATTCGCCGAGCGCGAGCGCCTTCTCGATGTTCTTCCCGTCCGCCTTCGACGCCGTGAGGCACAGGAGGCCGCCCTGCGAGTGGCCGCACCCTGCGTCGACCATCACGCTGCTGTACTGACACCCCCTGACGACGAGGAGCTTCGCGGCGTAGTCGGCGAGCACGTTCACGGCTTGATCGCCGTCGGCCATCATGCCGGCGGTCGTCAGGGCGCCGAGCTTCGTCGGCCAGAAGCGGTCCGGCTCCGTCTGGTAGCGGCCCTGCTGCACGCCGTTGCCCTGCCGCATGAAGACGGCGTAGCGGAACCCCGTCGGCGCGGCGCTCGCACGCCGCGGGGCGAAGGCTTCCAGTAGCGGGAGGCCGACGACGACACCGGCGGCCCCCTGCAGGAAGAGCCGTCTACCGATGCACTTGATTCCTCGTTCGTTCATGGCTCGTCTCAAGGGGCATCGGGGACGCGGGCACGGAAGGCGTTCGTGGTGACGACGGCGGAGAGAATGTCGCGCGCCGAGCTGCCCGCGAGCGACCTGTCTCGCAGCACGGCGCCGACCCCCTGTTCGACGGGATCCACCGGGCGTGCCAGCACGAACTCCAGGAACTGACGCGAGTAGCACTCGTGCGTCCGCGGAAGCTCGGCCAGCTGCTTGGAAAGGTCGATGGCGCCGTCGAAGGTGATCGACGAATAAGGGTTCTTCTCCTTGTCGGCCTGCGTCCAGCCCTGGCGGATACGCAGCGTGGACTTCGCGTCGATGGTGAGGCCGTTCTCCGTCTCGCGGTAGGCGCCCACCGCGTCGAAGTGCTCGAACGCGAAGCCCGCCGGGTTGATCAGGATGTCGTGACAGCCGACGCCGCACGCCGTCTTCGCTTCGTAGATCTGCCGCGTCGTCTTGCCCGCCTCTGGGGTGGGCGGCATGAACATCGCCGGGGGCGGATCCGGTTCGTCACAGAGGACCTTGCGCAGCACCGTCAGGCCGCGGTGCACGGGATCCGTCAGCACGCGCCCCGCGTTCTGGGATAGAAAGCCGATCTGCGTGAAGAGCCCGGCGCGCTGGCCAGGGTCCAGCATCACTCGCGTCAGGTCCGTGCCCGTGATGCCGCTCAGGCCATACAGCGGTGCGGTGCTCGCGTTCACGAAGGCGAGCGGCGTCGTCAGGAGCTCGCGGATCCCCTTGTTCTGCTGCAGCACGAGCTCGTCGAAGAAGCGCCGTGGCTCCTCGGTGAGCGCGGGCGCGAGCGCCGTGTTGTCGAAGCCGAACTTCGGGTCCTTGCTCTGGGTGCCGTACGAGCGCGTGGCGAACATCTGCTCGTGGAACGAGAGCAGCACGTCCTTCGCGCGAGGGTCCGCGACCATCTTCTGCGCCCACGACAGCACGCCGTCCTTCGTCCCGAGCTCGTCGCGCCCCGCGGCGTCAAGGAGCTCGTCCGGGGGTGTCGTGTTCCAGAGCGCGTAGGAGAGCCGCGTGGCGATCTCGTAGCTGTCGAGCCAGAGCGGCTGTGACGTGCCCTGCGTGCGCTCCACGCGGTAGAGAAAGTGCGGCGACTGCAGCATCGTCTGGATGACGAGATTCATCCCGACGTGGAAGGCGTCGCCCGACGCGAACGCGGGTGCACTCTTGAACAGCGCGAGGTAAGCGTCGGCCTCCGGCTGGGTGAGTGGACGCCGATAGAGCCGCCGTCCGATTGCTCCGATGGCCGCCGTCGCCCTCGCGTCCCCGGTGCTGGGTATATTCGCCGGCAATATCTTCGCGAATTTCGCCTCGTCGTTCGTGACGAGGTCCGCGACCTGCTCCGCCGCGGTCTGGTAGCGACCCCAGGCATCGCCGCCGATCGTCAGGGGCGCGGCGGCCTCCGCCTCGTAGCCTTGATCGGCGGGCTCGTGCACGAACGCCGAGGAGAATCCCGTTGGCGTCGACAGCTGGAACGCATCCGTGACGCTATTTTCCCATTGCTGGTTCGAGAGCTTCGGGAACCGCGTGGAGAAGCCGACGCCGTCGGGTGACGCTGGATCCCCGACACCGGGGGGAGCCGTCCCGGACGCGCCCGTGCCACCGGCGCCGGCAATTGGACCCGTGCCCCCGACGGAGCCCGCGACGCCCATGTCCGCGCCAGCGCCGCTGGTCGACCCTGCGCCGCTCGCGTGATTGTCCGCATTGCCGATCACCCCCGTGCACGCGCCGACACCCATCGCCCCGGCGAGGATGGCACTCGATATTCCAGGGTAAATATTCCGCGAAGGCATGACTCTCCTCGTGCCGGGGAGACGGTTACACTGTCACTCGGCGCGTGCGGATCGACCTCGCTGTAATGTTGCAGCGCCGCCTGCGAAGCTCGACCCCCAACTCTACCGCACTCATGGCGTTCCACAATCGGTCATCTCGCGACGAATGGAGCCCGCGCCCTGGCTCCTTCGGGCAGGCGCGTGTGTAGTCGAACGTAAGGGCGCGAGCACACGGTCAATTATGTTCATGGAAGATATGCAACGGGTGATGCGCCTTGAATCCGCCGGGCTCGGCGGCACGGAGGGCAAGTGTTCCTGACGTTGATGGTCATCGGCCTCGTGGGTCTCGTAGCCATGGCGCTACCGGCGTTCGGGCACGGCCACGGCGCCCTGTTCGGGCACGGCCACA
>CAYUAW010000067.1:21506-26303 GCA_964442485.1 uncultured Polyangiaceae bacterium | reverse complement strand
GGCTCGGGGCGCAGGGTGAGCTCGGCGAGGCGGTCCTGGACGCGGATGCGGCGGGTCATGAGGTCTTTCCTGCAGGTCGGCCGATTCGATCGTGGCCTTCTGGAGGCGATCGCTGATCTCCTGCATCTTCTTCGCGAGGTGACGGCTCAGGTCCTGCGCGCGCTCCACCTTTCGCAGCGTGACGAGCTGATCGTTGAGCTCGTTGACCCGCGTCCGATACTCGTTCATCTGCTCGGCGAGCGTCACGACCTTTTGCTCGACGGTCGCCATCTGACGGTAGAGCGCGAGGATCTCGTCCAGCTGCTGACGGAGCTTTTCGGGGATGGCCGTCTCCGCCTTCAGGTAGAGCCCGACGGAATCTGCACCGGCGGTGGTGTGCAGATCGAGCGTTCGCTGTGCTGGCTGGGTCTCCTCGAGGCTCACCACCGTGGCACCCCGTGCTCCGACCTGCACCGGGAAGAGGTAGGTCCCCGAGAGGCGCTCCATCTTCAGGTTGGTCGGCCGCAGTGTCCACCCTGGCGCCACGGCGTGGCGCACGTAGACGGTGACGGGCTTGTCGCTCCGGTTGTGTAGCGAGAACTCCGTCCGGTGGACGGCTTCCATCTCCGCAGTGACGATGCCCCGTTCGATGGTGACGAGCCGACGTACCTCCTCGCGCTCCGTGCTCTTCGGCTCGACGACGACCTGTCGGTCGAGCGCGTAGGGAATGAACGCGACGCTCCGGGGCGGGATCGGTTCGCTCAGCCCTTCGCCCAGAAACTGCCCTTCCGCGTACACGGTGAATGGCCCTCGGTCGAGCGTGTCGTCCGTCGGGTTCTCGATGCGCACGGCCTGAAAGGCGAGGTCGCGAGAGCCACGACTCGAGACGGGGTCGTAGTAGTACACCTGCTCTGCCGTCGTCTCGCGCTTCATCAGGCTCACCATGGCGGAACGATCCTTCTCGATCGTCATCGGCACGCCCGCGACGAAGTACGCGTTGCCGCTGGGCTCCTTGCCGTCGTCGGGCCCCTGATGCGCCTGCTCGGGCGCTGCCGAGAGCGCGCTGCCCACGACGCGGACGGATTGCGCGTCGTTCACCGTGCTGCTTCCCTCCGCTTCCAGCTTGTCGGCGCGTACCCCGAGGGCGATGAGGCGATCGCGAACGACGTTCGCGCGACGGAGAGACGCCTCGCTCCGGTCAGCGTCCTCGGACCTCCCGAAGCCCTGCAGCTTGACCTTTCCGGGTTGCTGATTGATCCGTGCAGCGAGGCGGCTCAGCGCCGCGTCGGGCTTCGAGACGCGAGCCGGCTCGGGCAATTTCGCCGCCGCAGTTTGCCTTGGCGCTGCCGCCGCCCCTCCTTGAGCGCTCTTGCCGCCCCCGCCGCGAGGTCCCTCGTCGACGGCCGCCACCGACTCCGGCAGGGAAGCCTGTCGCGCGTCGTCCGGGGCGTCGAGCAGGCGATCCACCAGTGCTCCCCCTAGCTCTCCGACCACGGGCGTCTCGGTCGACGCCACCGCGTAGGGCGAACCACCCGTCGGCGGCGCGTGAGCCAGCGCCTCCTCGTCGCCCAGCGTCTCGCGCTCGACGAGCCGGACGCTGTGGAGGTCGTAGCGGAAGGAGAGCGCCGACGTCGAGCCGACGCCGACCGTCACGTGCTTCCAGTCCTCGCCGGAGACGTTGTCGACGACCGCCCAGGCCTCGATCTGCCCGCGGCCCTTGGACTTGCCGAGCTCGAGCCGGTAGCTCGGCTTCCACGCCGGGCTGTCGGTGACGTACGTCACGAGCAGCTCGCGTCTTCCCGTCCCGGGAACGGAAATGATCATCTCCGCCTCCGAGGAGCCGCCATCCATCGTCTTGAACGATACGGGTAGCGATTGACCCGTCCTGGCGTCGACGATCTTCAGCGATTTCAAGAAGTCATCGACGCGATCGGCGGGCACCGTGAGTCGCAGCTTGCCGTCGTCGACGAGCGCGCGCCGTTCGAAGTAGGCCACGCCGTTCCGGTACACCACGACCTTCCCGAGCGCGGCTTCCGTCCGGATCGGAACGCGCGCCGCGCAGCCAGATAGAAGCCCGATCACAGCCGCACACGCGAAAGTCCTGCAAAGCATCTCTTCGTTCCTCCGAGCCAGAATGAATCCGCGTCGTTCGACGCACGTGAACCGCCCGCATTGGACGACTCACCCCTTCGAACGATCTACGGCGGAGGGACTTACACGCGAACGACGCGAGGACCCTCCGACGACCTGCCGGGGGTAGAAGCCGTCACCTCGGCTTCAGCTTCGCGAAAGGATTGTTCGTGAAGGCTGCCTGCGGCTTCGGGGCGTCGTGCTTCTCACGGCCGGCGCCCGGTGGGCGCCGCTCGCTGCCCTTCGCTGCCCCCTGCGGCGCCGCGGCACGCTGGACGGTGCTGCTTGCGCTCGCCGCATCGCCCTTCCTCGCCGTCAACGAGATGCGCTTGCGCTCGAGATCGACCTCGAGCACCCACACCGCGAGGCGGTCGCCCACCTTCACCACGGTGTTCGGGTCCTTCACGAACCTGTCCGAAAGCCGGGAGATGTGGATGAGGCCGTCCTGGTGAACGCCGACGTCCACGAAGGCGCCGAAGGCCGTCACGTTGGTGACCACGCCCTCGAGCTCCATGCCGGGCGTGAGGTCGTTCAGCGTTCGCACGTCGTCACGGAACTTCGGCGGCTCGAACGACGCGCGAGGGTCACGGCCCGGCTTGGCCAGCTCGGCGAGGATGTCGTTCATCGTGAATTCGCCCACGCCGTCGCCGTAGTAGCGGCTCTTCTGGATCCTTCCGAGGGCGTTCGTGTTGCCGATGAGAGCGCCGAGCTCGACGCCGAGGTCCTTCGCCATCCGCTCCACGGTGCCGTAGCGCTCGGGGTGCACGGCGCTCCCGTCGAGGGGATGCACCGCGCCGCGGATCCGCAAGAAGCCCGCCGCCTGCTCGAAGGTGCGGGGACCGATACCGCCGACCTCGAGCAGCGCCTTCCGGCTCCCGAAGGGACCGCGCGCGTTGCGGTGCTGGACGATGCGGCTCGCCGTGGCGGCGCCGATGCCGGCGACGCGTGCAAGGAGGGGCGCGCTCGCCGTGTTCAGCTCGACGCCGACCAGGTTCACGCAGGACTCGACGACGTCATCGAGCCTCTTCGCGAGGAGCGGCTGAGACACGTCGTGCTGGTACTGCCCCACGCCGATGCTCTTCGGATCCACCTTCACGAGCTCCGCGAGCGGATCCTGCAGCCGTCGCGCGATACTGATCGCGCCGCGCACGGTGAGGTCGAGGTCGGGAAATTCTTCGCGAGCGATGTCGCTCGCGGAGTAGATGCTGGCCCCTGCTTCGCTCACCGGCACGCAAGGGACGTCGCGCAGGCCAGCGGCGCCGAGGACGTCACGCACGAACTGCTCCGTCTCACGGCCGTGCGTTCCGTTGCCGACCGCGACCGCGGTCACGCCGTGTTTCTTGCAAAGGGCGAGCAGCTTCGACTTCGCCTGCTCGAGCGCCTCCTTGCCTTGCACCAGGTAGAGCACGTCGTGAGCGAGCAGCTTGCCAGTGCCGTCGACGACCGCGCATTTACAGCCCGTTCGCTGCCCGGGGTCGACTCCGAGCACCGGCTTCGTGCCGTAGGGAGCGGCGAGCAGGAGCTCCTTCAGGTTGGGCGCGAACACGTCCACGGCCTCACGGTCGGCGCGGAGCTTCAACTCGGCGCCGAGCTCCGTTTCTGCGCTCGGACGAAGCAACCGCTTGTATGCATCCTCCAGGGCATCCACGAGCTCGGACGCCCAGGGAGACCGGTCGTTCACCTTCACGAGCCTCCGGACTCCCTGAAGGAGGGGCACTGGCTCGACGTGAAATGAGGCGTCGAGAACCCCCTCGGTTTCGCCGCGCCGGATCGCGAGGTAACGGTGCGAGGGGATCTTCGCGACGGGTTCCTCGAACGCGGCGTAGCCGTCGAACTTCGTCGGCTTGTCCCTGAAGGCTCTGGTCTTGGTGACGCGCAGCGTCCCTCGCGCCGCGAGCCCTTCGCGCACGAGCCGTCGCACGTCCGCGTGTTCGGCGATCCGTTCCGCGCAGATGTCCCGCGCGCCTGCCAGCGCGCCGGCAACGTCGGGCACGCCCTTCGAACCGTCCACGAAGCGCGCCGCTTCGGTCTCGACGTTTCCCGAGGGCGTCTGTGCCCACATCAGATCCGCGAGAGGCTCGAGCCCCCGTTCGCGTGCGATGGCCGCCCGTGTCCGCCGCTTCGGCCTGAAGGGGAGGTAGAGATCCTCGAGCTCCGCCTTCGTCTTGCACGCCGCGAGCCTCCGCTCGAGCTCCGCCGTGAGCTTGCCCTGGCTCTCTATCTCCGCCCGGATGCTCGCCCGGCGCGTCTCGAGCTCGACCACGTAGGCGTGGCGCTCCTCGATGGAACGGATCTGCACCTCGTCCAGGCCGCCCGTGGCCTCCTTCCGGTAGCGAGCGATGAACGGCACCGTCGCGCCTTCGGAAAGCAGCGTGAGCACGGCGCTCACGCCGGCGAGCGGGAGCGCGAGCTCCGCGGCGACGAGCGCGGTAGGAGCGAAGGGCGGAGGTGTTTGCATGGGACGGGACTTGCCGGGGCGCCGAACAGCGCGAGCGTCCTTTCCTGGTATCGGAGGACGCGCCTCGACCGCAAGGCTCGGCTGCGCGCGAAAGGTGCGACATCCGCGCCATGGCCGGCCTGACGACGCCGTTGTCGAACACGCGCGATATGTCATCATCGATCCGGGTTTTCTCGGCTGGAGGATAATGACGAGGAATCGTTCGACGCTGGCGCTCTGCACGACGTGTT
>CAYUAW010000067.1:10292-21406 GCA_964442485.1 uncultured Polyangiaceae bacterium | reverse complement strand
GGCTGGAGGATAATGACGAGGAATCGTTCGACGCTGGCGCTCTGCACGACGTGTTGTGCGGTGATGGTCGTCATCGCCTGTGGCAAGACGGACGGGTTCGCCGGAAGGCCCACCCCCATACCGCGAGACGCCGGTTCGCGGACGGTCGACGGCGGCGGTGGCGGTGGCGGTGGCGCATCCGGCGTCTCGGAAGCGGGTTCGACGGGCGCAACCAGCGGGAGTTCGGACGGCGCCGTGTCGCCTGGGCCTGGTTCGACGGGTGGCGACGGAGGAACCGCGGGAGCCGGCGCGGGCGGTTCGGTGTCGGTGGGCGACGGTGCCGCGGACGGCGGCGCGCCCGGGTCAGGAGACGCCTGGTGGCCGCACGACACCGCGGTCGGCTGTCGAACCGCGGGCGTGCCGCTCGAGACGGATCGCGTGAAGTCTGATGCCGGCGACACCATCGCGCCGATCTATCTCGCGATGAATCGAATCCGGCTCGGCGCGGTCGACGAGACGCCCGATCCTGCGAACCCCGGGCTCGTCTCTCTCACCCCCGATCCAGACGCATGGAAGGACATCGGCTTCGACATCGACGGAAAATGCACGAACTCGGCGACCTGCCAGATGGACGATCTGCTCGTCCAGGAGCGTGCCTGTTCGAACTCGGAGACGATCCCCTTCGACGGCAACGATTGCCGGGACAACACGATCGGTAAGCTCTTCAACTTCGTGGCAACCGCGCCCAACATCGGGGGGTGGTTCGGCATCTCCGAACCCGATTGGAACTGCGAGCTCTGGCGCGGCGGCTTCAGCGTCATCCTGAAGATCAGCAACTACAACGGTCAGGCAAACGACGCCGACGTTCGAGTGGACCTTTACACCTCCGTCGGCAAGAAGGAGCTACCGGCCTGGGCCTGTCGAGCGTCGATCGACCAGCCGCTGGCGACGGACTGGAACAAGCGGGCGCCATGGTCGGCCAGGGATCACTGGATCATCTCGAGCGACTCCATCAGTCTTGCCGCCGATCACGGCGGCAATGACGTCCCGGATTCCAGATGGGCGGACGCCTCCGCCTATGTCCGTGGCGGCTGGCTCGTGACACACTTGCCCGACGGCTCGTGGTTCTGGCTGGACGGGGAGCGAACGCCTTCACCCGGCATGCGCCTGCTCATGCATCGCAACGTGATCGCGACGAGGCTCGTTCAGGACCCGCAGAGCGGAGGCTGGACGATGGAGGACGGGACCCTCGGCTTCGTCACGACGCCGCAGGAGGTCATCGACGGGTTTTCGCAGCTCGGTCTGTGCGAGAACATGTGCGGGACGTTCGCGACGATGAAGGGCTTTCTGAACACCTACCAGGACGCTCCACTGTCGAGCGCGAGCACGGACCCCGTCGCTCCGTGTGACGCCGTGAGCAACGGCGTGGCGTTCCGGGCCGCGCAGATCGCCGCCGACGCGACCGACGTGGAGCAGACAAGCCCGTTCGCGACCTGCCCCCAGCCGCGGCATCCAGACGCCCCGCGCCAGGGCTGCACGTGCTCGGCCGACGGCAGCCGCTGCACCCTGACCGACGGCGGAAGCTGAAACGACCCGAGCCAGTGCGCCGAGGCGTCGAGTCTAGCGCCGCGGCGCGCGCGCGGTGCGCTTCGGTGCCGGCGCGGGCGCCGGGCCCCGCGCGAGCGGCCGGTGCCGCTCGAGGACGCTGGCGAGGTGCCGACCGGTGTGGCTGCGGGCGTTGCCGGCGATCGCCTCGGGCGGCCCCGCGACCACGACCTCGCCGCCGCGCTCGCCGCCCTCCGGACCCATGTCGATGACCCAGTCGGCGCAGGCGACGAGCTCGAGGTTGTGCTCGATGATGAGGATCGAGTTGCCCGCGTCGCGAAGCCCGAAGAGGGCTGCCGTGAGCATCTCGATGTCGGAGAAGTGCAGGCCCGTCGTCGGTTCGTCGAGGACGTACAGCGTGCGGCCCGTCGCCTTCCGGGCGAGCTCGGTCGCGAGCTTCACGCGCTGGGCTTCGCCCCCGGAGAGCGTGGTGGCGGGCTGCCCGAGCTGCACGTAGCCCAGCCCGACCTGGCGCAGCGCGTTCAGCCGCTGCGCGATGCGCGGGATCGACTCGAACGCCGCGGACGCCTGCTCCACCGTCTGATCGAGCGCATCGGCGATCGAGAGCCCGCGGTACCGGATCTCGAGCGTCTCGCGGTTGTAGCGGCGTCCGCCGCAGGTCTCGCATTGCACGTACACGTCGGGCAAAAAGTGCATCTCGACGCGCAGCACACCGTCGCCCTGACAGGCCTCGCAGCGACCGCCCTTCACGTTGAAGGAGAAGCGACCAGGCTTGTAGCCGCGGGCGCGGGCCTCCGGCAGGCCCGCGTAGAGATCGCGCAGGTAGGTGAAGATGCCGGTGTACGTCGCGGGGTTCGAGCGCGGCGTCCGCCCGATGGGCGCCTGGTCGATGCTGATGACCTTGTCGATGTTGGACAGCCCCTCGATGCCGTCGCAGGGCCCGACCCAGCCCGTAGCGCCGTAGAGCTCGGCTCGCGTCGCGCTGAGCAGCGTGTCGACGATGAGGCTCGACTTCCCCGAGCCGCTCACGCCGGTGACGGCGGTGATGACGCCGAGCGGGATGTCGACGGTGACGTCCTTCAGGTTGTGCGCGCGAGCCCGCACGATGCGGAGCTTCTCCTTGCCGGGCTTCTTGCGGACGGCCGGCACCGGGAGCTGTTTCTGCCCGGAAAGGTAAGGTCCGGTCACCGAGCTGGGCGACTTGATGATGTCCTCCGGCGAGCCTTCCGCGACGATGGTCCCGCCGAGGGCACCCGCGCCGGGGCCCATGTCCACGACGTAGTCCGCTTCCAGGATGGCGTCGCGATCGTGCTCCACGACGAGCACGCTGTTGCCCTTGTCGACGAGCCTTCGCAGCGCGACGAGTAGTCGCTCGTTGTCACGCGCGTGCAGACCGACGCTCGGTTCGTCGAGGACGTAGAGCACGCCCACGAGCGCCGCGCCGATCTGCGTCGCGAGACGGATGCGCTGCCCCTCGCCGCCTGACAGCGTCTGCGCGGCCCGATCGAGTGACAGGTAGTCCAGGCCGACGTCGATGAGGAACCCGAGGCGCTCGGTCACCGCCTTCACGAGCGGCTCGGCGATGGTCCGGTTCCGCGGAGCGATTGCGTCGGTGGACAGGAGCTCGTCGAGGAACGTGCGGAGCTTCTGGAGGGGCAGGCGAGACAGCTCCGCGATGTCGGTGCCGGCAATCTTCACCGCCAGTGCCTCGCTGCGCAGCCGGCTGCCGCCGCACGTCTCGCAGGTCTGCGTCACCACGAAGCGGCCGAGGTCTTCCGGGCCGATGGAGCCGTCGGCGATCTCCTCGTCGTCCTCCGTCGCGTCCGCTTCGCCCGTCTCGAGCATCCGCTCGAGGCGCGGGATGACGCCTTCGTACGCCGGGGCGCCCTTCTTTTTTTTCTTCTCCCCGCCCGCGGTCCCGTAGAGCAGGGCGTGCCGGAGCTCCTCCGGCATCTCCTGGAACGGAACGTCGGGGTCGAGCCCGAGGCTCTTCACCGCCCGGTCCACCTCGGTCGCGGTGGCGAGCGAGCCGCGCCGCCCGAAGGCGGCGACCGCGCCTTCCCGCAGCGTGCGCCGCGGATCGGGCACGATGCGGTCCGGATCGATCCGCGAGCGCGTGCCGAGCCCGTCGCAGGTGGGGCAGGCGCCGTGCGGGCTGTTGAACGAGAAGAGACGCGGCTCGAGGGGCGGCAGGGTGATGCCGTACTCCCAGCTCACGAGCCTCTCGCTCATGACCATGGGGTCGCTGCCGTCCTGGAAATCGACGAGGACGGTGCCGTCGCCGAGCTTCAGCGCGAGCTCCACCGAGTCCGTCACGCGGCCCTTGACGCCGTCGCGAACGACGATGCGGTCGACGACCACGTCGAGATCGTGCGCCTTCGCACGCTCGAGCTCGATCTCCTCGCCGAGATCGACCATGCGTCCGTCGATGCGCACGCGCACGAAGCCTTCGCGCCGGAGGCGCTCGAGCTCGCTGCGAAGCTCTCCCTTGCGACCGCGTGTCACCGGCGCGAGCAGCGAGAGGCGCGCGTCGTTGCCGCGATCGAGGATGGTGTCCACGATCTCCTGCACGGTGTACGCGCGCAGCACCTTGCCGCTCTTCGGGCAGTGGGGCGTGCCGGCGCGGGCGTACAGGAGCCGCAGGTAGTCGGCGATCTCGGTGACCGTGCCGACCGTCGAGCGCGGGCTCTTGCCGAGGGCACGCTGCTCGATTGCGATCGCGGGGGACAGGCCCTCGATGCTCTCGACGCGCGGCTTCGGAAGCTGATCCAGGAACTGCCGCGCGTACGCGGACAGGGACTCGACGTAGCGGCGCTGGCCCTCCGCGTAGATCGTGTCGAAGGCGAGGGACGACTTCCCGGAGCCGCTAGGCCCGGTGATCACGACGAGCTGATTACGCGGCAGCTCGCAGCTGACGTTCTTCAGGTTGTGCTGGCTTGCGCCGGTGACGACCAGCCGCTGCATGGACGGCCTGCTAACCTAGCGTGGACCCGGTCGAATCACCAATCATCGTGAACGAAGGACGAGCGCCGACCCGTTTTGCTTACTCACGCGGAAGCAAGCCCTCTCCTGAATCTAGCTTCACGAACGGGGCACTTTCCCGTGAGAACGAGTAGAAAGACCCGGGTCACGCTGCACCCCGGCCGCGTGAACCGTCCATCCCCGTGACCGCCGAGGAGCTTCATCGTGTTCGCCTTCCTCCGATGGGCCAGCCAGTCGAGCGAGGCTGCCTCCTTCGCATGACGATCGGCAGGGGGCTCACGTTCGGCGCGATCCTCGCCGTGTCGCTCGCTCTGTCGTCGGTCATCGTCCGGCGCCCTCGGATTCCCGAGACAGCGCCGCCGCGGCACCGCGCTCGGGTGCCGGCACCGCACGCACTCGCCATCGCGACGCCGCCCGCGCCGAGCAGCTCGGCCGCGCCTCCGGAAGTCGATACGTATGTGATGGAGGATCCGCTCTCCGCGTCTCGGTGTCCGGAAGGGATGCTCCTCGTCGAGGGGACGACCTGCGCCGAGACACACCGCAAATGCATCGAGCGACGGCCGGGGGACGACGCTTCGTGTCGCTCGTTCGAGCCGGCCACGTGCCGACGCGGGCTGCCGCTGCGCTTCTGTGTCGATCGTTACGAATATCCGAACCAGGAAGGGATGCTCCCGGCCGCCGTGGTGACCTTCGAGCAGGCGCGCGAGGCGTGCACGGAGGAGGGCAAGCGCCTCTGCACCGAGATGGAATGGACCTTTGCCTGCGAGGGGCCGAAGGGGTTCGCCTTCTCGTATGGCGACGAAGAGCTTTCTGGCGCGTGCAACGTCGGCCGGCCCGCGCCTCGGCTCCGGCACGACGCTCTCTGGGAGGCGAAAGACGTCTCGGCAGTCTTCGAGCAATACGACGCTCGGGTTCGGTCCGGGGCGCTGAAGGGCTGCGCGGGCCCGTTCGGAGCGCGCGACCTGCTCGGAAACGTCGCCGAGTGGGTGAGGAGCGATCTGCCGGGCTTCGAGAGGGCACTCCGAGGCGGCTCCTACTCGGGAACGCCCAGCTGCCAGACCGTCAGTCAGATCAAGCAGCCTAGTTTCCGGGAGTTGCAAACGGGATTTCGCTGCTGCCGCGACCCATTGCGGGCGCCGAGAGAAGCCTTACCCTGACAGGCTCGCGAAGAGCCGGCCCCGACCGTTGCCCCCGGGAGAGCGTTCGACTAGGTTTTCGCGCGTGGAGATCGCAAGTTACAGCCTTCCGGTCCACGCGGGCCCATAGCTCAATCGGTCAGAGCCCCCGGCTCATAACCGGGTTGTTCCTGGTTCGAACCCAGGTGGGCCCACTGGCCGTCGCTTGAGCACTTCGACCGAGCTTGTGGCAAGGAGCCGAACCCACCCGTGAAGATAGCATCGCAGATCGAGGCACTAGAGAAGCTGGCGGAGTTGGACGCGGAGCTCGCCGGGCTAGACGGCGTCCTCGCACAAGAGAGAGAAGCGCTGGACAAGCGCCGGGGCCAGCTCCGGCAGCTCGAGGACAAGCTGGGCTCGTCGCGGGCTAGCATCGGGGAGATCGAGCGGACGCGGAACGAGCTCCTGACCGAGGCCCGGCAGATGAGCGCGCAGATGGAGCGGTCGCGGGAGAAGCTCTCGCGTTGCCGCACCGAGCGAGAAGTGAACGCCGCCCAGCGCGAGGTCGAGGAGCTCCGGAAGCTCTACAAAGATCGCGAGATGGAAGTGGAGAAGCTTTCGAGCCTCGTCGAACAGGCGCGCCTCGAGAGCGAGAACACGACGAAGGAGCGCGACGGCATCGCGTCCGAGCTCGGCTCCACCGAGGGTGACGTCACCACGAAGCTCGGCGAGCTGGAGCGCGACGTGGCCGGCAAGCGCAAGGTGAGGGTGGGCCTCGTCGAGAAGGTGTCCCCCGTGCTCTACCGAAGGTACGAGACGATCCGGAAGCGCAAGGGCAGCTCCATCGCCTCCGTCACCGACGGCACCTGCAGCCAGTGCCACATCCGCATCCCCCCGATGATGTTCCAGAAGATGATGCGTGGCGATGACTTCGATCAGTGCCCGAGCTGTGCGCGCATCATCTACTACCGGCCTCCCGGTGCCGATTCCGCCGAGAGCCAGTCGAGCAGCCCGTGAGGGCTCGGGTGCTCCGCGGAGCTGGGTGAGAGGCTACGGTCGATGAAGGCATGTCGCGTCTGCGGACGCCTCTACCCCGACGAAGCCGGGTTCTGTCCCGTCGAGGGCCAGGAGCTCTACAGCGCGACGCAGGTCCCGATCGCCTCGGACGACGCCGATCCGCGCATCGGCGCGCTGCTCTGCCAGCGCTATCAGATCCGCCGCGTCGTCGCGGACGGCGGGATGGGCCGGGTCTACGAGGCGCTCGACATGGTCGGGCAGCGCAACGTCGCCGTGAAGGTGCTGCACCCCGAGGTGTCGCGCGACGGGGTCGCCGTCGCGCGGTTCAAGCGGGAATTCGAGGTCTCGAAGGAGCTCCCGCACGAGCACATCGTCGAGGTCACGGATTTCCAGCCGACGGGTGACGGCTCTTACGCGCTGGTGATGGAGTTCCTCTACGGCGAGGAGCTCCGCGCGACGCTCAAGCGGCAGAAGGTCGTCAAGCCGGCGCGGCTCGTTCGCATGCTGAGCCAGGTCGCGATCGGCCTCGACGCTGCGCACGCGAAGAAGCTCGTCCATCGTGATCTGAAGCCGGACAACCTCTTCCTGTGCCAGACCACGATCGGCGACATCGTGAAGATCCTGGATTTCGGCTCGGTGAAGGACAAGACGACGGGCGCGAAGAAGCTCACCGTGATGGGAACGACGATCGGTTCGCCGTTCTACATGGCGCCCGAGCAGGCTCAGGGGCTCGAGACGCTCGATCAGCGAGCGGACGTGTGGGCGCTCGCCGCCATCGCTTACGAGTGCATCGCCGGCGTCGTACCGTTCAAGGGCAACAGCGGCCCTGCCATCCTGCTCGAGATCCTGACGAAGGAGCCGCAACCGCCGAGCGTCGCGGGGAAGGGCCAGAAGCACCCGATCCCACCCAGCGTCGATCGCGCCATTCTCGCAGCGATGAAGAAGACTGCGAGCCTGCGCACGCCGTCCGTCGGCGCCCTTGCGGACCAGGTGGGTCACGCCTACGGGCTCGAGGGCGATCATCTGAAGTGGGCGAGCACGCCCGAGGAGCAGCTCGACGCGCAGATCTCTTCGAAGATGGAGAGCCTCATGCGCGCGCCGGAGCCGGAGAAGAAGCCGCACGACGTCGCGGACTCATTCTTCGGGGAGGGCGACAGCCTGGGCGCCGCGATGGACGGCGCGTTCGCCGGAGCCGCAGCGGCGGCCCCCGCGGCGCCCATTCCGACCGTGTCCGAGCCGATGCAGCCCGCACCCGGCGGCGGCTCGTTCGTGACGGCACCCATGTCGGCACGTGGGACGATGCCGGACGTTGCCATGCCGGCGGGCGTGCCGACGTCGCGCCTCGGCTGGTGGCTCGTGCCGGTCGTCGTGGTCGTCGCCGTCCTCGCGGGCGTGCTCATCGCATGGCTCATGTAGCGGGCCGCGCCCGCGCCGCGGCCGTCGCGGGCGCGCTCGTCGCGACGCTCGCGGGTGGCTGCAGCAAGAAGGAGCCAGCCCCGGAGACGGCCACGTCGGCAGAGCCGTCCGCGCGACCGGCACCCGCGTCCGAGCTGCACGAGCCGACCTTCGACCTCACGATGAAGTCCGCCGGGGCCATCACGGGAGGGCAACCCTCGGTCGTCGAGATCGCCGTCCTCGCGAAGGGCGGCTATCACGTCAACGACAAGTACCCCTACAAGTTCAAGCCGTCCGTCACGCAGGGCCTCACTTATGCGACGCCCACCTTCAGCACCGAAGCCACGAAGCTCGAGGAAAAGCGCGCGACGATGACCGTGACCTTCACGCCCGACGGCAAGGGCGAGCGCACCATCGCCGGCCTCTTCGCGTTTTCGCTGTGCAGCGCCGACCAGTGCCTCATCGAGAAGCGAGATCTGGCACTGCACGTGTCCGCCGACTAGCCGCCGGAAGCTCGCTGGCTTCGAGCACGCGCCCATCTAACTGCTCTCGGTGCTCAGCGTGCGTTCGCACGCCTCCGCGCCTCACCCAGTTATCTGGGCACGCGGTCTTCGCCATCGAGCTTCCGGCGACGCGCTCCGGAGCACGGGGCATGGTAGCCTTGGAGTCATGTCCGACCGCGGAGCTCTGGCCCGTCTCGATGGCATCGCGCGCCAGGTTCAGCGCGAGTTCAGCGAAGAGCGGCGCGTTCTCTCGTTCACCGAGTACATGGAGCTCGTCGCCGGCGATCCCCCGCGGCAGTGTCGCGACGCGGCTCGCTATCTGCGCGACACCTTCGAGCACTTCGGTCGCGCCACGCTGAAGCGGCCCTGGGGCGACGTCACCCGCTACAAGCTCTTCGACCTGGGTTGGCTCGACCAGGCCGTGGCCCGGCGCAGCGCGCTCGTCGGTCAGGAGCGCGTGCAGGAGGAGCTCTATCGCACGCTCTCCAACTTCGTCCAGGAAGGGCGCTCGAACCGCATGCCGCTCTTGCACGGGCCGAACGGCTCGGCGAAGAGCACCGTGGCGGCGTGCATCATGGCCGCGCTCGAGCACTACTCGACGCTCGACGCCGGCGCGCTCTATCGCTTTCACTGGGTCTTCCCGACGAAGAGCACCGTGAAGGGCTCCATCGGGTTCTCCGAGCGGCGCGTGGGGCGCCCGTCGAAGGACGGCACGTACGCGCACCTCCCGGACGAGGAGGTCGACGCGCGGCTCTTCATCGAGGTGCGTGATCATCCGCTCTTCCTGATCCCGGAGAAGCAGCGGCACGGTCTCCTCGAGTCGCTCTACTCGGACGCGAAGCTCGAGTTCCGGCCGAGCGACTGGGTGCTGCGCGGCCGTCTATCCCACAAGAACCGTCAGGTGTTCGACGCGCTGCTCGCGAGCTACGACGGCTCTCTCGACGAGGTGCTTCGACACGTGCAGGTCGAGCGCTACTTCATCTCCAAGCGCTACCGGCTCGGCGCGGTCACCGTGGGCCCGCAGCTCTCCGTCGACGCCGGCGAACGCCAGCTCACCGCCGACAAGAACCTCGCCTCGCTCCCCCCTTCACTCCAGTCGGTGACGCTCTTCGAGGCATTCGGAGAGCTGGTGGAGGCCGCGGGAGGTCTGCTCGAGTTCTCCGATCTCCTGAAGCGGCCACTCGACGCCTTCAAGTACCTGCAGCTCACCATCGAGACCGGGGAGGTGCCGCTGCGCTCCCAGACGGTTCAGATCAACACAGTGATGATCGGCAGCGCGAACGAGGTGCAGCTCGCCGCTTTCCGCGAGCACCCGGAGTTCGAGAGCTTCCGTGGGCGCCTCGAGCTCATCCGGACGCCGTACCTGCTGCGCTGGAGCGACGAACAAGCCATCTACGACGCGCAGATCGCGCCCCAGGCGCGCGTCCACGTGGCGCCGCACGCCACCCGGATCGCAGCGATGTTCGCCGTCCTGTCGCGGCTCCGCCGGCCGAACCCGGAGCGCTACGAGCGCCCCCTCGTCGACCTGGTGCGCGATCTCTCGGCCTTCGACAAGCTCGACCTTTACGACAGCGGGCGTGTCCCCGACCGCCTCGACGACGACAGCGCGAAGCGGCTGCACGCCTCCATCGCCATCCTCTACGAGGAGAGCGTCTCGTACCCCATCTACGAGGGAAGCATCGGAGCGAGCCCGCGCGAGATGCGCACCGTGCTGCTCGATGCGGCACAGGACTCGCGTTACGCTTGCCTGTCGCCCTTCGCCGTGCTCGATCAGCTCGACAAGCTGTGCACGAAGGAGGCGGAGTACATCTGGCTCCAGCAGGACTCGCAGCCCGGCGCGTACCACGACCACGTCGCCTTCAGGAAGGCGCTGCGGACGCGTCTTCTCGACCTGATGCAGGACGAGTTCCGCGTCGCGAGCGCGCTCGTGAACGAGGACAGCTACCGCGAGCTCTTCTCCCGCTACATCCAGCACGTCGGCTACTGGACGAAGGGCGAGAAGCTTCGAAACCCGATGACGGGCGCCGTGGAGGACCCCGACGAGCGCCTCATGGAAGAGGTGGAGAGCCGCCTCGGGTACCCCGATCGCCCGGAGGACATCCGCCGCTCGCTGGTGAACCAGATTGCGGGCTGGGTCATCGAGCATCCGGACGAGCCCATCGACAACGCGCACGTCTTTTCCTCGCAGATGAAGCGCCTGCGGGACGCCGTGTTCGGGGAGAAGCGCGTCGCCATCGCGAAGCTCACCCGCGACATGGTCTTCCTGCTCCGCAGCGAGGGTACGGGTCTGAAGGACGCTCGCCGGACCGAGGTCCGCGCCATGCTCGACCGGCTGAAGGAGCGTTTCGGATACGAGGACAGCTCGGCCGGCGACGCCGCAGCCGCGCTCATTCGCGAACGCTTCGCGGACGCTCTCGGGTAGAGTCCTGAGTCATCCCCCTCGTATTGCTGCCACCCAGCGCAGGTGTCCTCGTTTGGCGGAGGCAGCGCTCGGGGCTCCGACCCCGAGCGCTCGCATCCAGCTAAATTTGGCTGCGATCTGAGGGGACGGCTCGGG
>CAYUAW010000067.1:0-10192 GCA_964442485.1 uncultured Polyangiaceae bacterium | reverse complement strand
CCCCGAGCGCTCGCATCCAGCTAAATTTGGCTGCGATCTGAGGGGACGGCTCGGGGTAGAGTTCCCTCATGGATGCGGAGCCGCGGGCGCGCCCTCTCGGACCGCTCTCGCTCCTCGCCCTGGGCATCAACGGCATCGTCGGCGTCGGTATCTTCTTCGCGCCGGCGGAGGTGGCGGCCGAGATCCCCGGCGTCTCCGGCGTCCTCGTCTACCTCGCCACCGCAGCGGCGATGCTGCCCATCGCCTACGGTTTCGCCGTCCTCGGCGGGCGCTTCGACGTCGACGGCGGCCCGTACGTCTGGGCGCGCGCGGCGTTTGGCACGCGGTTCGCCTTCTTCGTCGGCTGGGTGACGTACGTCTCGTCGGTCCTCAGCGTCGCCGCCGTCGTCTCCGGGCTCGCTCACCACGCCGCTCCTCTCTTCGGAATCGAGAGCGATCTCGGCATTCGCGTGCTCGCGGGGGCGTGCACGCTCGCCCTCGCCGCAGTCGCGGCGACGGGCCTGCGGGTCTCGTCCTTCGTGTGGATGTCGGTGACCGTGCTCAAGCTCGTGCCGCTCGTCCTGCTCGTCGGCGTGGGATTGCTCGCGTACGGGAGCGTGCCGGAGGCGCCGGTGAAGCCACATGCCGTCACCGCGCACGCCGTCGAGCGCGCCGTGCTGGTGGTGGTGTTCGCGAGCCAGGGCTTCGAGATCGTGCCGCTCCTCGCCGGCAGCGTCCGGCGCTCCGCGGTGGCGGTGCCGTTCGCGACGGTTGCCTCCCTGGTGTTCGCGACGGCGCTCTACGCCGTGCTGCATTTCCTCGCCGCGCACGCGGTGCCGGGGCTCGAGAACAGTCACGCGCCGCTCGCGGACGCGGCGCGCGTCTACGGTGGGGCCGTCGCATTCGGCGTGGTTGCGGCCGGCGCCAACGTGTCGGCTCTCGGGATCGCCTTCGGAATGCTGAACACGACGCCGCGCTACCTGTCGGCGCTCTCCGAGCCCGCCGCGCTCGGGCCGTGGATCGGCGCCTTCGACGGCCGCATGGTGCCGCAGCGCGCGCTCTGGCTCACGACGCTGGTCGTGGTGGTCATCGTCTCCCTCCTCGGCAAGCTCACCGAGCTCTTCGTGCTCTCGAGTCTCGCCGTTCTCGCCCAGTACACCGTGACGCTCGCCTCGCTGGCCGTGCTTTCAGTGCGAAGGCAGCACGGGCTCCGGCGCGCACATCTCTGGCCGGTGCCCCTGTCGATCATCGGGATCGCGCTGGCGGCGCAGGGGGCGGAGCCGGTCGAGATCGCCGTGGCGGCCATCGTCGTCCTCGCCGGGGAGGGGCTCAGGCGATACGCGAGCCGGGCGGCGGCTTGATCCTGCGGGCAGAGGCAGGAGCAGAGGCAGGAGCTAGAGCTTGGGGTAGGGGCTGGAGCTTGGGGTAGGGGCTGGGGCAGGGAAAACGGGAGACGAGCGAAACGGACGTTGCCTCGCAACGCGTCGTCAGTCGTCAGCCCGCGGGGGTGGGGCCCCGCGGGCCGCCACGACCTGGAAGGCAATGGAAGAACAGATCACGATCCGCCACTGAAAGGCCAGTGAGACTACCGGCGAGACCGGCGCGGACTGCTTTCAGTCCGGGAACGTCGCGAGACGCGTCTCGATGGAGCGGTGAAAACTCGAGCCACGCGGGCCGCCAAGACCTAGAAGGCATGGAAGAACAGATCACGATCCTCCAATGAAAGGCGAGGGAGACTACCGGCGAGCCCGGCGCGGACTGCTTTCAGAACCCGAAGGTCGCGAGACCTGGCCAGATGGAGCGGTGGAAACTCAAACCCGCGAAGGTCGCGAGACGCGTCTCGATGGCGCGGTGAAACTCAAGCCCGGCGCGATGGAAAATCAACTACGTTCATTCGCATGAAGACTGCCGCGATCGTAGGCGAGCCGGAAATCGACAACGACAGCGTGATGGTGCGGGTCGCGGTGGACGACACGGCCGACAGTGACTCGGGGGGTGTGTTCCTGGTCCGGATGAAGGACTACGGCTCGATCACGGTCGAGAGCTTTCCCCCCGGTCAGACTCCCTCATCGAGCGGCGCGGATCGCGTCGAGGCCGCGGCGGCTGCCATGCGGTACGCGCTCGACAACAGCAATCAGTTCGACTCGCTGTTCGCGCAGCTCCCGAGGGAGTGACACGCGATGCTCGTCGACACGCACTGCCACCTCGACGGCAAGAACTGCAAGGACGGCGCCGACGACGCGCTCGGTCGGGCGCGGGCGGCGGGGGTCGGTGCGTTCGTCGCCATCGGGGTCGGGTCGCTCGGCGCGGCGCGCGAGGTGCTCGCGCTCTCGCGGCGTCATCGGGACGTGTCGTGCACCGTCGGCGTGCACCCCCATGACGCCGCGACGCTCACCGACGCGCTCTACGACGAGCTCGCACGTCTTGCGTCGGAGGACGTCGTCGTCGGCATCGGGGAGATAGGGCTCGACTACCACTACGACCACTCACCGCGAGATGCGCAGGCCGCGGCGTTCAGGCGCTTCATCGCGCTCGCGCGCGAGGTGAAGAAGCCCATCGTCGTCCACACGCGGAGCGCGCCCACGGACACCCTCGACGTCCTTTCGGCAGAAGGTGCGCGCGACGTCGGAGGGGTCATCCATTGCTTCAGCGAAGATCGTGACTTTGCGCGGCGCGCCCTCGACCTCGGGTTCGACGTGTCGTTCTCCGGCATCGTCACGTTCAAGAACGCAACGAGCATCCACGAGGTCGCGTCATTTTTGCCCGACGACAGGATCCTCGTCGAGACGGACAGCCCCTACCTCGCGCCCGTGCCGAAGCGCGGTAAACCCAACGAGCCGGCCTACATCGTCCACACCGCCAGGCGGGTGGCGGAGCTCAGGGGTGCGACCTTCGAGCACATAGAGCGAATCACCACGGAAAATGCCGTGCGGCGCTTCGGGCCGATGCTCGACGTCCGCTCGCGATCGGGTCAAAGTTAGGGAGTCCACGATGAGCGATTCCGACGGCGCCCCGCGACGGTCGAAGGTCTCGACCACCGCAGCGCTCGTCGCGTCGGTGGCGCTCCACGCGGTCATCATTGCCGTCAGCGCCCGCTACATCCGCGAGCTCACCGCGGAGAACAAGCCGCCCATCTTCGTCGACCTCGCGCTGCCCGACGGCGAGACCCGGACGACGCCGGTGCCGCCGGGCCTGCCGGGCTCGCGCACCCCGGAGCGCCACGCGGAGGAGCCCGAACCGTCGTCGCTCGCCGGCGCGATGCGCGAGCCGCGCCCCGACACGCGGGTCACCGGGCGCGGCGGGAGCCGCGAGGCGTCCGAGAAGGCGCTGCATCTCTCCGACAGCGTCGACGGCATCACCCTCGACACCGATCCGACGCTGCTCGTCCGCTCGAGCCAGCTGTCTCGCATCGACACCGGAAACGAACGGCTGTCGCGCGAAGATCGACGGACCACGCCGAACCCGATGGAGCTGACGTTCCTCGCGGTCGGCACCGGTCAGAGGCTCTCGCGCATCGCTTCCGCGCCGACGGATCCGTCGGTCGGTGGCGTCGGCGCGATCCCTGCCGTCGCCGGCTTCGAGCGCGGTGCGGAGCCGCCCACCGAAGACGGCCAGCGTCCTCCGATCCTCGGCGCTGCCACCGCGGGCGCGGTGAAGGTCGCCGCGCGCGGAGTCGAGCACGGCTCGAGCGAGCCGGATTTTCGTCGCAGCGCGTCCGTCGCCGTTGCGCACCCCGCGGTGCGTCTCGGCCGCGCCTCGATCTCGACGAACGAGCACGGCCGCCCGGCGGACACCATCGACAGTGCGCAGGAAGTCGCGAGCCTCGTGCAGTCGCTCATCACGGCGAGCACCGCCGGCGGCCCTCTCGGTCAGGGGCCCGGCGGGTCTCTGGGCCCCGGGCTGCCCGGCAACGACGGCGCTTCAGGTCTCGGGACGCGCTCGCGCCCGTCCGGCGAGGGCGGCAGTGACGGCGCCGCGACGCTCGGGATCCAGAGCTACGCGCAGGCGCTGACGCGCAAGGTGTATCCGTACTGGGAGGACGCGATGCCGCTGTGGGCGCGCGCGGAGGGGCGCGGCGGCGTCACGGTGATCGGTGTCTTCATTTCACCCGACGGCGCCGTGCACGATCTCCAGGTGCTGCGAGCGAGCGGCATCCCCGAGTTCGACAAGAAGGTGGCGCGCGCGCTCGAGCGAGCCTCCCCGTACGGGCCGTTGCCGCGGGCGGTGCGACGCACGGGGCTCACGCTGCACATCGCGTTCGACGCGATGAACCCCGCCGTGGGACGGTCGGGCCCGGGCCCGGGGAAGCGGTAGGGGCAGTCTTTCGGTGCCGAGGGAGGGACTTGAACCCCCGACCCGGCGCTTATGAGACGCCTGCTCTAACCACCTGAGCTACCTCGGCGGGTTTGGGGGCCGCGAATATGGCGAGCCGCGATTTGTCTGTCAAGGAGGGCAGGGGGCGCTGCCCTCCGACGTGAGCCCGGGCTCAGTTCGCGCCGAACAGGTCCTGGATGCGCGAGTCGAGCGCCACCGAGATCTTGTAGAGGCTCGAGATCGACGGGCTCGATTCGGCTCGCTCGATCTGGGAAAGGAGCGAGATGCTGAGCCCCGTCCGGCGGCTCATCTGCTTCAGCGTGAGCTCCTTCTCTTTGCGCAGGGTCCGGATGGTGTCGCCGATGATCTTGTGAAGCTGCTCCTCCGGCGTGCGCGCGAGCCCCTTCTTGCGCATCACGCGCGCAAGAACCTCGCGGAACTCGTCTGCGTTGAACGGCTTCTTGATGTAGTCGACGGCGTCGAGCTTCATCGAGGCGACGGCCGAGTCCAGGTTCGGGTGCGCCGTGAAGATCACCACAGCGATGTCCTTGTCGATGCTGCGAATCCTTCGCAGGACCTCGATGCCATCGAGCTTCGGCATCATCAAGTCGAGGATGATGACGTGGTATTCGCCGGTGCGAACCTCGTCCTCGACGAGCGTTGGATCGCTGGTTGTTTTGACGTGGAATCCGTCGTTCTCGAGAAGCGTCTGCATGTAGTCGCAGATCTGCTTGTCGTCATCGACGATCAGGATTCGCACGGCGGGCAGTTCGATCGGCACGGCGTCCTTTTCTCCTGACAGCGGTCACGGCGCGAACCGACGACCGCTCTTCAAATTACCATGAGACTATAAGCTACCTTTGATTACAGTGCGACCAAAATGGCAAGGGCGTTTCAAAGGAGTGGCCGGCCGTGGACTTCGCGGTCGGGCTTCCGAGGAGTCCGCCTCCCTGTAGTCGCGCTATGAGCCCGTAATAGTTGCTATTTTCTCGTGCGAGGGGGCCTGCCGTGTCCGCCATTGGCTGCGCGGTGCGTCAGGCAGAACCGACCAATTTGGTGGTCGAACGAGCGAACAAGATACTAGGCGCCCCGACACCCATTGAGCGCTACCGGGTCACCCGCGGCCGGCCTTTCATTTAATTGAGCCATCGCGCTCATGGGTCGCCCGTTCGCCTCCCGGGTCGGTGACGGACGCGAGCGGACCTCGACGGGCACTACCCATGCGGCCGGCTCGCGGTCGGGCGAAGGACCTGCGGGTGACCATGTAGAGGGACTCCACGACGCTGCCCGGACCCGACGACGTGCGGTGAGGCGTTCGCACTTCGACGACGCGCTCGTTCTTTGAGCCCGTCCGCGCAACTCGTCCCGCTCGACACGTCATGACGTCGCTGTCGCCACGGGGTCATCGTGCTGTTCGCGACTGCGCCGCGCTTCACCGTCACGCGAGTCTTCTGCGCACGGCGCGATGCTCTCATTTGGCGCCGGATGGGCATGCAGAACTGAGTCAGCTTCTTATTGACAGTGGAGAGCGAGCCGGGTACTCGTGGCGGGCGTTTGCCATCGAGGGAACACCGGGGAAAGCTCGCCCAGCGACTCGATCCGCCAGCACAGTCCATGAGAATCGGCAGGCCGTTTGCGGGGATCTTGGCGTTGGCAGGAGTGCTCCTGTCGGGGCCGGCTGCGTTCGCGCATCCGCCCGCCGACGACTTCCTGAACGTTCAGAAGCCGGGCCCGCACCTGACGCTGATGCCGTTCATCGGCCCCGGCTTCCGGGCGACGTACGATCACCGCTACGAGCTCGAGAAGGAAGTCACCGAGCTTCGCACTCAGGTCATCGGGACGGTCACCGTTCCCTTCGCCGAGATCAGCGCGAACGCCGACATCCGGTTCTTCCTGATGAGCTTCGGCGGCAGCGTCGGCTACCACGACGAGTGGCACACGCTGGTCTTCAATCCCGACCCGAAGACGGGGCGCGATCGCGCGGGCGCTCCGTTGACCGACCAGCCGCCGAACGTGGACCCGACGCCCACGTTCAACGACCTCACGCGGACGGCTCGCGCCATCAAGGATCAGAACTCCGACACGCTGCAGAAGTCGTGGGCGTTCTACGAGGGGCGCTGGGGCTTCGTTTGGCCCGCGTACAACTTCATGGGCGTGTCGAACCTCGCGTTCCGGCACGACGGCCGCCCCGACGTCTCCTACGACTGGGAGAACGGCACCGTGATGAACGGCGGCTGGAACATCCGGTGGGAGGGCTATGCGCTCTTTCGCGCGCGTAATTTCGGCTTCATCGGCCCCGCCGTGCGGCTCCTGTACGTCCCGCGCAACCGCGTGAAGGGCGAGGGCGTGACGATGGGCGGGTTCAACGTACCGGACGGCTCCGCGTGCGTCGCTTCCGAGCAGCTCACGAACTGCAAGCGCACGTACGAGTTCGAGGCGCAGTACGGCATCCTCATGGGCTTCCGGCCGAACTGGGTCGGGAGCAACGACACGTTCCTGCTCCGCGCATACACGACGCTTGGTCAAAAGAACGACCTCTTCGGCACGCAGGTGTTCCGGCAGCCGCTGCAGCTCCTGTTCGCGTACATGGTCGACTTCGACCTCTAAGGGCCCCGTACGATGAGAATCGACCGCGCACGCAGACTGGCCGCCGGCACCCTGATGGGTGCAGCGTGCGTCTTCGTGGCGTCAGCGGCGTTCGCGAGCAACCCGCTCGAGTACCCGGACAACGGCACGGCATCGTTCTCGCGTGGCGGCGCGTGGCTCGCCGTCGGGAACGAGCCGATCGCGACGCACTACAACCCCGCCGCGCTCGCGACGCAGGGCAGCGGCTTCAGCATCGAGCAGCAGCTGAACTTCGACCACGTCTGCTTCGACCGCCGCGGCCCCGGGAATACGCCAGTCGGTCCGAACGATTCGGCGCTCGTCGCCGGCAGCACGACGACGCATCTGCTGGACTACCTGCCGGTCTGCAACACGCGCGGGTCCTTCCCGGCGACGATCCCGTCCATCTCCGTCGCCTGGCGCGCGAGCGACAAGCTCGGCTTCGGCCTCGCGATCGTGCCGCCGGCCACTTACGGGACGCCAAAGGGTGCGTTTCCGATCCAGACGCTGGGCATCAACAACCTGACGCACCAGACGCAGCTCGTGCCGGCCCCGTACCGGTACATGCAGACGGACAACCAGTCGACGATCATCTTCCCGACGGCGAGCGTCGGGTGGGAGATGCTCAAGCACTTCCGCGTCGGTGCAGGCTTCATCTCGGGCATCGCGGTCATCGACATCGACACCGTCGGCGGCTCGAACAACGGCACCGGCAACCAGGAAGTGGGGGACCACGCGCACGAGGACAACCCCACGCACCTGCTCACGAAGGATCTCTTCGTGCCCGGTGTCGTCTTCTCGGCGCACTGGTCGGTGCTGCCGCAGCTCGATGTCTCGTTCTGGGGCCGGTGGATGGACAGCGTCCGCACCCATACGGCGGACATGACGATCACTGCGCAGCTCTTCGATCAGACCGGGAAGCTCCAGCCTGTGTGCACCGGGGACATCACGACCTGCACGACGGCCAGCATCAACCGCTATCCGGGCAACGCGCTGACTGCGTTCAAGTACACCATCCCGCCGGAGTTCCGCATCGGCGCGCGCTTCCATCAGCCGCGGACGAAGTCGCGCCTGATCTGGGAGAAGGGCGGCGAGGTTCGCGATCCGCTGCACGACGACTCGTTCGACGTGGAAGTGGACGGCAGCTACTCGCTGAACAGCGTGGCGGACACCGTTCAGGTGCGGTTCAATCCGCTGCCCGTCGTTCCCACCGGTGTCAACCTGCCGCCCAACGCCGACAAGCCGACGGGCTTCAAGGACTCGTACGGCGTGCGCGTCGGCGGTCAGTGGAACGCCGTGCAGGACAAGTTCGGAGTTCGTGCCGGCGGCTGGTTCGAGTCGCAGTCCGTCGATCCCGCGCAGATGGAGATCTTTCCCGTCGGCGCGACGCGATGGGGTTTCGGCGGCGGCATCGTGCTGCGCCAGGATTTCATCGACATCTCGCTCGGCTACCAGCGTCACCTGTCCGCCGGCCAGAACAACAACGGCGTCGGATTGATGACCATTCCGGTCGGCACCGGCAACAACGCGAACTTCAACTACCGCAGCGTCCACACCGTCAACGGTGGCCACATCACCGAGAACGCCCACGTCTTCTCGCTGGGTGGCACCGTACGCTTCTAAGCGCGCCGGGAGTGTGAGAGTTCGGGGCGGCCCCGCACGTCGGGTGGCGGGTGGCACCCTGACGGGTGCAGCGTGGGTCTTCGTGGCGTCACTGGCGTTCGCGAGCAATCCGCTCGAGTACCCGGACAACGGCACCGCGTCGTTCTCGCGTGGCGGCGCGTGGCTCGCCGTCGGGAACGAACCGATCGCGGCGCACTACAACCCCGCGGCGCTCGCGACGCAGGGGAGCGGGTTCAGCATCGAGCAGCAGCTGAACTTCGACCACGTCTGCTACGACCGACGCGGCCCGGGCAACGTGGCCGTTGGCCCGAACGATCAGGTGCCCGTCGCAGGCACGACGACGCACCTGCTGGACTACCTGCCGGTCTGCAACACGCGCGGCGCGTTCCCATCGACGATCCCGTCCATGTCCGTCGCCTGGCGCGCGAGCGACAGGCTCGGCTTCGGCCTCGCGATCGTGCCGCCAGCCACGTACGGGACGCCGAAGGGGGCGTTTCCGATCCAGACGCTGGGCATCAACAACCTGACGCACCAGACCGAGTTCGTGCCGGCGCCGTACCGGTACATGCAGACGGACAATCAGTCGACGATCATCTTCCCGACGGCGAGCGTCGGGTGGGAGATGCTGAAGCATTTCCGCGTCGGCGCGGGCTTCATCTCGGGCATCGCGGTCATCGACATCGACACGGTCGGTGGGTCGAACAATGGCAGTAACGACGCGCTGGGAGATCACGCGAACGACGACACCTCGACGCACCTCTTGACGAAGGACCTCTTCGTGCCTGGCGTCGTCCTCTCCGCGCACTGGTCGGTGCTACCCGAGCTCGACGTCTCGTTCTGGGGTCGGTGGATGGACAGCGTCCGGACCACGACGGCGGACATCACCGTCACCGCGCAGCTCTTCGATCCGACCACGAAGCTTCAGCCGACGTGCACCGGGGACATCACCAGCTGCCAGACGGCCACCGTCAACCGCTTCCCCGGCAATGCGCTGACGGCGTTCAAGTACACCATCCCGCCGGAGTTCCGTATCGGCGCGCGCTTCCATCAGCCGCGGACGAAGTCGCGCCTCCTCTGGGAGAAGGGCGGCGAGGTCCGCGATCCCCTGCACGACGATTCGTTCGACGTGGAAGTGGACGGCAGCTATTCGCTGAACAGCGTGGCGGACAACATCGAGGTGCGCTTCCACCCGCTCATAGTGCGTCCGACGGACGTCGACCTGCCGCCGAACGCCGATAGGGCGACGGGCTACAAGGACTCGTACGGCGTACGCGTCGGCGGCCAGTGGAACGCCGTGCAGGACAAGCTCGCCCTTCGCGCGGGCGGCTGGTTCGAATCAGAGTCCGTCGACCCCGCCTACATGAGCATCTTCCCCGTCGGGGCGACGCGGTGGGGTTTCGGCGGCGGCGTCGTGCTGCGGCAGGACTTCATAGACATCTCGCTCGGCTACCAGCGGCACCTCTCCGCCGGCCAGAACAACTACGGCGTCGGTCTCCAGACCATCCCCGTCGGCACCGGCAGCGACAACTACCGCAGCGTCCACACAGTCAACGGCGGCCACATCACGGAGAGCGCGAACGTCTTTTCGCTGGGCGGCACGGTGCGTTTCTATTGACTTACGGGGGGCCTTAGCCCCCCGCAGCTTCGCCTACGGCGAACTGCTCCCCCCGCC
>CAYUAW010000066.1:0-26432 GCA_964442485.1 uncultured Polyangiaceae bacterium | reverse complement strand
CTTCCCCCAGGTGCTCGAGCTGAAGCGCTGAACGCACGCGAGGCCCGGACCGTCACGGCAGCGTCGCGGGGTTTAGTCAGCCGTTGCCTGCCCGCTGCGGTGCACGAAGGCTCTCCGCAACTCTTCGCGTCAGCGACGTTGGCGTGAACGGCTTCTGTAGAAATGCGACGCGCGAATCGATGATGCCGTGATGGAGGATCGCGTCGTCCGTGTAACCGGACATGTAGAGCACGCGCATCGCCGGCCTCAGCGGCGCGAGGCGCTCGGCGAGCTGCCGTCCACTCATCCGCGGGAGCACCACGTCGGTCAACAGGAGGTCGATGTTCCCCGCGTGCTGCTCGCAAATGAGCAGAGCTTCCCCGCCGTTCGGTGCGTCGAGTACGACGTAGCCCTTCCGCCGCAGAACGGTGCGAGCGAGACCACGCAGCTGCTCTTCGTCCTCGACGAGAAGGATGGTGCCGCCACCGTGCTCGGGCTCGGTCGCGGTCGGCGTGGAAGCGGGGACGACGACCGGCGCGCCGACCATCGGTAGGTAGATCTTGAACGTGGTCCCGGTACCGGGCTCGCTGTAGATGAAGATGTGACCGCCGCTCTGCTTCACGATCCCGAACACCGTGGCGAGGCCGAGCCCGGTCCCCTTTCCCTTTTCCTTCGTCGTGAAGAAGGGTTCGAAGATCCTCGCCTGGGTTTCCTTGTCCATCCCGGTCCCGGTGTCGTGCACGGCCACCACGACGTACTGGCCAGCTCGCACATCGTGGTGCTCGCGAGCATAGTCCTCGTCGAGGTCGACGTTCGCGGTCTCGATGGTCAGCTTGCCGCCGTCGGGCATGGCGTCGCGCGCGTTGACGGCGAGGTTCATGATGACCTGTTCGATCTGGCCGGGGTCTGCCCTGACGTTGCCGAGCTCGACAGCCGGGAGCAGGGTCACCTCGATGTCGGCGCCAAGCAGGCGCCGCAGCAGCTTCTCCATCCCCGAAAGAGTCTGGTTGAGGCTCAGGACCTTCGTCTCGAGCACCTGCTGGCGGCTGAACGCGAGAAGCTGCCTGGTGAGATCGGTCGCTCGCAAGGCCGCCTTCCCGATCTCGTCGACGTCGGCACGAAGAGGCTCGTCCGGCTCGAGCTGGCCGCGGATCATCTCCGCGTAGCTGAGGATCACGGACAGGACGTTGTTGAAGTCGTGCGCCACGCCGCCCGCCAGTCGCCCGACCGCCTCCATCTTCTGAGCCTGAAGGAACTGAGACTCGAGCAGCCGACGCGCCGTCACGTCCGTCTGCACGCCCACGAAATGAGTCACGCAGCCGCCTTCGTCCTTCACGGGCGAGATGGCGACGTTGTTCCAGAACTGCGTTCCGTTCTTGCGGAAGTTCAAGAGCTCCACCGTGCACGCTCGCTCTGCTCGAATCGCCTCCCGGAGCATCGAGACCGCGCCCGGATCCGTGCCCGCACCTTGCAAGAATCGGCAATTCCGTCCCAGCGCTTCTTCGCCCTCGTAGCCCGTCATCGCCGTGAAGCCCGGGCTCGTGTACACGATGGGGTTGTCCGCGGTTCTGGAGTCCGTGATGATGATGCCCTGAGACACGGCCTCGATGGCACGCTCGCGCATCCTCAGCGTGTCCTTGGCCTGCTTTCTCGCCGTGATGTCCCGGACGTTACACTGGATGACCTTCTCGCCATTGACCAGGTAAACGTTGCTCACGAACTCGACGGCCACCTCGCGCCCGTCCCGGGCCTTCAGCGGCAGATCGTCGTAGCGAACGTAGTCTAGCGCTTTCAGTTCGTCGAAGGAGACCTTGGACGCGGCAGCATCCGAGAACGGCCCGATCTCCCAGAGGTGCTTGCCCAGGAATTGACCACGTGAGTAGCCGGTCAGCTCGGTCATGAACGGATTGGCATCCACGACGCGCCCCGTACCCGCATCGAGGATCAAGATGCCGTCCTTGGCTGACTCGAAGAGGCGACGATACCGTTCCTCGGAAGCCCGCAGCTCCGTGTCCGCCTTTCGTCGCTGCGTGATATCCAGAACGTACGTGACGAACTGCACCGCCGCGCCGTCGGCGTCACGCTGGAGCATGGTCGTGACGTGCATCCAGAGATAGCTCCCGCCCTTGCACATGAGCCGCCTCTCGAAGGCGCAGGTCGTGCATTCACCGGCGAGCAAGCTTTGAAGGCCCTTGCGAGTCTCGGCGAGATCCTGCGGGTGGGTGAGCATCAGCAACGGGGTGCCCAGCAACTCCTCGATGGAGTAGCCGAGCATGCCGGCGAGCGCCGGATTGGCCCGCCCCCACGAGCCGTCCGGCGCCGTGACGGCGGTGCCGATCGGCGCGTCGTCGAAGAAGGCGTGGAACGCTTGCTCCGCACCTCGCGGGTCGCTCAGATCCATGAATCCCCCATCACGATGGTGTACCACGCGTGGGGGATGCCAGCGCAGATAGCGGGGCGCGCGGCGACCGCGTGGTGCGCTCGCCGCGTCCTGCCCCACCGCTCGTGTTGAAGCGCGGGACTACTGATCGTTCGCCTTGTCTGCTTTGTCGCCGGCCTCATCGGCCTTGTCGTTGGCCTTCTGGGCGGCGCCTTCGGCCTTGTCCTCGGCCTTGTTGGCCTTGTCCTCCGCTCGCTGCGCGTTGTCCTCCGCCTTCTGCGCGGACGCGTCGTCGGCGGGTTGATTCGAGCCGCCGCACGCGGCCGTGAGAGCGATGGCGAGGGGAAGACTCAACAGGATGGTTTTCATGTGGCGCCTCCAGGCAACCGATGTGCCACCGTCACGGCTCGCGGCCGGCTCCGGCGAACTGCATGCGGTCGAATGCGCCGCCTGGTGCAGGCTCGAGAGCAGGCGACAGCGAAGCAAGCGTATTCGAGTGCAGGGCCAGCATGTTGCGCGCGGGCCGGACGCTGCTCCAACGGAGACGAACTGGCGCGGTATCCGATCGGAATAGGACTTCTTGCCTCAGCTGAAGGCTCTCGTCCCGCGGCCAGGTCGCGACATCGAGCCGACTCGGACACGGACTCGACTGGCACGCCAGGTGCTCAGCGCGCCGACAATGCTTCGCTTCACCTATCTGCTGATCGTCCCGCTGACACTGTCGGCCTGCAGCACGGATTCGAACACCCACCTCGGCAACGACGGTATGCCGGACGCGCGAGGGAGCGGAGGCGCCGGCAGCCCGGGTGGTGCCGCCGGAGGAGGTGGCCGCGGAGACGGCGCGGGTGGCGCGCTCGACGGTGGCCGACTGCCAGACGCGTCGGTCGGAAACAGCGGAGGCACGACCAGCGGCTTTGCGGATGGAGGAAGCGGCGGCGGGTCTTACGCCGCGGGAGCAAGCGGCGGCGCTAGCACCGGGTACAGCGGCGGCGGCAGCGGCAACGGCGGTGGTGACGGCGACGCGAGCGGCGGCTTCTCGGGTAACGGCACGAACAACGGCGGCACGGGCGGCACCAACAGCGGCGGCAAGGACGGCAGCGGCGGCATCTCGGGTAACGGGGGGGCAGGCGGCACGAGCAGCGGCGGCTCGGACAATGGCGGTACGAGCAGCGGCGGCGCCGCGGACGCGGGCCCCTGCAAGATGCTCACCCTGAAACCCCTCAGCTCCACGCTGACGTCACCCGTCTTCGCGACGGCGCCGAAGGGCGACGCGCGCATCTTCGTGCTCGAACGCACAGCGGGCCGCATCAGTGTCCTCGACGCCGCCGGGACGAAGCTAGGGACCTTCCTGGACATCTCGAAGAACGCGAACTCCGCGGGCTTCGAGGCGGGGGTGCTCGGGCTCGCGTTCCACCCGAGCTTCGCGACGAACGGCGTCTTCTACGTGACGTACACGACCGCCAGCGTCCTCCGGGTCTCGCGCTTCACGGCCTCCGCACCGACGGCGAACACCGCCGACGCCGCGACGGAGTCCGTCGTCCTCGAGTCGACGCAAGACTCGCACCACAACACGGGCGGCGCTCTCGCCTTCGGGCCGGACGGGATGCTGTACATCGCGATAGGCGACGGGAGCGACAGCACGACAGGGCAGGACCTCACGGTGCTTCCCGCCAAGATGCTACGCATCGCCGTCGACCCCGTGACGCCCGGCTACACCATCCCGAAGGACAACCCCTTCGTCGCGAGCGCCACCGCGCGCCACGAGATCTGGGCGCTCGGCTTGCGGGAGCCTTACCGGTTCGCGTTCGACCCGCCGAGCGGCTCCCTGTACATCGCCGACGTGGGCGACAGCGCGCACGAGGAGATCGACGTCGTGCCCGCGTCGAAGGCCGGGCTCGACTTCGGCTGGCCCATCATGGAGGGGACCTACTGTCACACGCCGGCGACCGGTTGCGACAGGACGGGCCTCACGCTCCCCGTGTACGACTATCCGCACGTGAACAACGAGTCAGCCATCATCGGCGCGAACGTGTACCGCGGCGCTGCGCTCTCGTCGTGTTACCGCGGCAGCTACGTCTTCGGCGATTACCCTTCCGGCCTGGTCGACACCCTGCACTTCGTAGGAACGACGCCCGTCGTCGCTCCCACGCCGGGATTCACCGATCCGAACCTGCTTTCGTTCGGGCAGGACGGCAACGGCGAGCTCCTCGTCATCAACGACGACCAGGCGATTTACAGGATCGTGTCGGAGTGAACCGTCCCGGGCTCGTCGGTGACGGTGATGCGATCCCGCCCGGCGCGCTTGGCGGCGTAGAGCCGCGCGTCGGCGCGGCGCATCAGGTCGTCGAGCAGCTCGCCGTCCTCGGGAAAGGTCGCGATGCCCGCGCTGAACGTCGCCGAGAACGGCTCGGCGTGGTCACCCGTGAACTGGAGCTGCCGGAACTCGACGCGTAGCCGGTCGAGCACCGCCGCGGACGTCTCGACGCTCTCCTCGTAGAGCCCGACGACGAACTCCTCGCCGCCCCAGCGCCCGCGCACGTCCTCGCTCCGGAAGCGGCTCCTGAGGAGCCGGCCGAGGCCGCGCAGCACCCGGTCGCCCGCGAGGTGGCCGTGCGTGTCGTTCACGTGCTTGAAGCGATCCAGGTCGATCAGGGAGATCGAGAGCGGGCGCTTGCGCCGCGCGCACTCCGCCAGACGCTGCCCGACGATGTCGGCGAAGGCAGCGCGCGTGAGCAGCCCGGTCAGCGGGTCTTCGTGGGCACGCTGCCGGAACATCTGCGCGCGCTCGAGCCGGAGGCGCACGCGCGCGAGCAGCTCCTCCTCCAGGATCGGCTTGCGCGCGTAGTCGTCGCCACCGACGCCGAAGCACGCGACCAGCGTCTCGCGGTCGGTGGAGCCCGTGAGGAACACGATGGGGAGCTCCTGCCACGCGGGGCTCGCGCGGATCACCTTGCACACGTCGAAGCCGCTCACCGGCATCATCACGTCGAGCAACAGCAGGTCCGGCCGCACCGCACCGAGCGTCTCGAAGAGCTGCTCGGTGTCACTCAGCGTCGCGGTGACCATTCCGGCGCGCCGCAGGACGCGCGCGACCGAAGACGCGGAGACGGGATCGTCGTCCACCACGAGGACGCGGAAGCCGTGGCTCTCCTTGCGGTCGAGCATACGACGGACGCTAGTGATGAGGTCGTCGGCGTCGAGCGGCTTGGTCAGAAAGAGGCTCGCGCCGGCGTGGACCGCCGCGACGCGATTCTTCACGCTGCCGTCGGCGGAGATGCCGGCTATCGGCAACGCGTCGCGCCCCTCCATGCTGCGCAGCGCTCGCGCGAGGCCCGCACCCACCTCGTCGTCGGACACCGTCATGTCGACGAGTGCGAGATCGATGGCCTCGCGCCGCGCGATGGCCATCGCCTGCTCGGAGTCAGTGGCGGACAGCACGTCGAACGACGCGGCCCTGCCGAGCGCCTCGACGTGGTGCAAGAACTCCGGATCGCGATCGACGACGAGGAGCCGCGCGGTCGCCTGATGCACGATGGCGGGACGCAAGCTCGTGGCCGGCCTCCGCAGAGCCTTCTCCGCCCGCTCCAGCGCCTCGTCGATGCGAGCCCAGTGAGGTTCGGGGTTGTCTTCACGCTCGACGCTGCCGAGCGCCGAATCGATCGCGCCGGCGATCCCGCTGAGCTCCAGGAACCCGTAGGTCCCCGCGGTGCCATGCAATCGCGTCGCGAGCGCTCGCGCCTCCGTGAACGGAGCGGAGCGTGTGCCCGCACGCCGTGCGGCCTGCACGCTCGTCTCGAGCACGGATAGCTTCGCGGGAAGACTCTGCGCGTATGCGTCGCGCAGGGCCGCCAGATCATCGATCAGCTGTCCCTGCCCGGGCGGGCTCTCGGTGCGCCGCTCCGGGCGCGACTTCAGTAGGCGGCCGACCCGCCACACGAGCTCCGCAGGGGACACCGGCTTCGGGAGCACCTCCGACACACCGATGGCGCGCAGCCGCGCCGCGGTCGCGGCGTCGCGCCAGATGGAGGACACGAAGAGGCACGCCGGCGGATCGGGGAGCTTGCTGAGCGCGTCCGCGAAGGCGATTCCGTCGCCGTCGGGCAGCACGCCCTCGACGATCGCCACGTCGACCGGTTCGCGGGTGACCACGCGCTCCGCCTCGCGGATCGTGCCGGCCTCCGAGACGACGTGCCCCTCCCCCGCCAGCGCCGTGCGCAGCAGGACCCGCAGCTCGTCGTCGTCGTCCAGGATGAGGATGCGCGCCATGGAGCCTTCGGAGCGAGGCGAAAACCGTCTTTCGACCCCTCAGGGTACTCCGCAACGCAGCGAAAGGGCTACTGATCTGGGTCAGACCCCTCGGCCGCCCTTTCCCTCGCCCGCGCGCCTCCTTCCTAGTCCGTGGCCCGAGACCGCTTTTCCTGGCCCGTCCCACACCGATTCCATGGGTTAGCGGAGCTGACGTAGAGTCGGCCGCGTTGTCCCCGATGGCGGCGTACGTGCTCCAGACCGTCGTGACGCTGGTGGGCGTCGGGGCGCTCGGCATCCTGCTCGTTTACGGGGCTCGCCGCGCGGGGGTTGGGCGAGCCAGCGGGCCGCTCGCCGTCATCGGGCGGCTTCCGCTGGACGCCCGCCGTGCGGTCTACCTGGTGCGCGTCGGGCGAGCCATCTACGTCATCGGGGCGAGCGAGGTGGGCCTGGTGAAGCTCGGGGAAATGACGGATAGCGACCTCGCGACGCTCCCGGAGCCACGCGATGGCACCTAGCGGCGCTCATCTGCTCGCGCTAGCGGCGGCGGCTCCGCAGAGGGCCGGTGTGCCGGACGAACTCCTCGATCGACCGCTCGCGCTGGTCGTGGCGCTCGCGCTGGTGGGCCTCCTGCCGTTCCTGCTGATGACGCTGACGTCCTTCGTGAAGATCTCCACGGTGCTGCACATCGCCCGGAGCGCGATTGGCGTACCTGAAGTTCCGTCCAGCACGGTGGTCATTGCACTCGCAGCGGCGCTCACCTTCCTGGCTATGGCACCGGTCGCGAGTCGCATCGCCGACCGGGTCACGCCGCTGCTCGAGCCGGCGGCGGGTCAGACGACCAGCGCGTGGTTCCACGACGCCGTCGTGGCCGTGCGCGAGCCGCTGCGCGGGTTCCTGTCGGCCAACGCCGCGCCCCGACAGAAGGCGCGCTTCTTCGAGCTCTCCAGGAAGGCGCACGAGGGCGTGAGCGGCGCAGGCGTCGAGCGCGACGACCTCGGCGTGGTGATCCCGGCGTTCCTCGTCTCCGAGCTCGTGCGTGCGTTCACGCTGGGGTTCGCGATCTACTTGCCCTTCCTTGTCGTCGATCTGGTCGTGGCCAACGTGCTCGCGGCGCTCGGGATGCAGACGCTGAACCCGATGCAGGTGAGCCTGCCGTTCAAGCTGCTCCTGTTCGTCGCGGCGGACGGGTGGGGCCTGCTCGCGCAGGCGCTCGTCACGGGCTACAGGCTCGGCTAGCCCGATGGCCGACGATTTCCTCCGTGCCCTGCCCGCGCCGACCGGCGAGCTCTCGCTCATCGAGGAGTCCATCGTCGAAGAGGCCCTCGCCTATTCGCGCAGGAGCCCCCGGCTGCGGGTGATATTGCCCTTCCACAAGGCACCCGAGGATCCGCTGCACCGCATGCTGAACGCGGCGCAGCCCGGGACCTACGTGCGCCCGCACCGTCACCTCGATCCACCGAAGTCGGAAACGTGGGTCCTCTTGCGCGGACGCGTCCTCTTCTTCACGTTCGAGGACGATGGCCGCATCAGGGCGAGCGTCGAGCTCGCCGCAGGGAGCCCGCGCTTCGGAGTAGATCTCGTCCCGGGCGTCTATCACACGTTCCTCGTCCTCGAACCGGACACCGTCATCTTCGAGGTGAAGAACGGGCCGTACGCGAAGGAGACGGACAAGTCGTTCGCCCCGTGGGCCCCCCCGGAGGGAGACGCGAACGCTGCGGAGTACCTCGACGGGCTCCGCGAGGCGCACCGGACGCGCGTCGCTCAGAACGTCTGATGGACGACGTCGAGCTTCGCGTTCGCGGGCCAGCGTAGCTTGCGGGTCGCGCGGTCGATGCATGCCGCGACGCCCTTGTTCGTCGGCGACACCCTCACCGAGACGCCGAGCGGCACACCCTCCTTCACGGCGACACAGATGTTGGCGTGCGCGCTGTCGGAGAGTGGGCATTTCGAGAAGAAGGTGCTCGACTGGACGGGCCCCGCGAGCTGATCGTCCGTGAGATCCGGCACTCCAGGCCCCTGAGCGTTCCCGTCGATGACCTGCGGATTCTCGTCGATCGCCTTCTCGCAGCTCTCGCCGGCGCTGACCGTGACCTGCACGTGGAGCTCCTCGTGCGCCGCCGCGCCGTCGTCGTGGTCGAAGACGCCGACCTCCACCTTCGCGCCCTCGTCGTTCAGGGAATCGAGCTCGTCGTAGGAGATGACCTTCTGGCCGTGGTAGCCGCTCTTCGTCCGCGTGAGGTCCACCTCCACGGCCTTCGCGCCACGGCCCTTCGGGTAGACGAGAACGGCGTCGCGGCCCTTCAGGTCGGAGCCGAAGACGCCTTCGTTGAAGTCGTCGTCCGTCGCGTCGATGGTGACGTGCAGGCCGTCCGACTCCGATTCGACGTGCACTACGCCCGAGTAGTCGTCGGCGCCCGACTTCGCGCAGGGCACCATCGCCACCGTCTCGCCGGGCTCGTTCGGATCGAGCTCGTGATGATGGACGCGGTCCGCGTCGCCGCACGAGTGAACCATCGATGCGCTGACCGCGCTCGGCGCGACGGCGCTCGCGCCGCTGCCGCCGCACGCCGCGACGGAGAGCGCGAGGACGGCTGCGTAGGGGCGCAGCATCACAGAGCCGCCTTCGGGCGCGCCCACACGCCGATGATGTAGTTGCCCTGACCGCTGCCGTTCACGGCGACCTCGAAGTCGTAGTCGACGTCGTCGTCCATGCACCATGGCTTGTCGGACTGGATGATCGCTACCTGCCCCTTGGTGTCGTCGTCGCCGACGAGATCGCCACCGTAGCGCTCGATCAGGATGTCCAGATCGTCGATGGTGGAGTCGGCGACGGCGAAGTAGCGGTAACAGTAGCCGCGCGCCAGCGCGAGCTTGAAGCTGTCGCGCTGGTCGTGCTTGTGGTGAAGGTGCCCCTTCGCCGGGTGGGCATACTCGGCGACACCGGTCGGCGTGCCGCACCGCGCGATCAGCGCCGCGTAGTCCTTCACAGAGTCGCCGGAGAGCTCCATGTCCTGCCAGCATTCACGATCACTCACGACGGCCTTGGGAAAATGCGGGGGCCTCTGCCGGGTGAAGAGCGGCGTCAGGCGGATGGCCACGGGGCTCTCGTCCGGATCGGCGGGCTTTTCGGAGTCCGCTACGGAGGCAGCCGGAGCTCCGGAAGAGTGGGCCTTCGGCGCGACGACGACGTCACGCGACGCGACTTTCTCCGGGCTCTTCGAGGCCGCGGAGGTGACCTGCTCCCCGCCGCATGCAGTGATGCCGAGGAGCCATAGAACGGTGCCGAGAGACGAGAGCTGATGAGCGAGGCGCATGACCCTCGAAGCTAGCATGCTCGAGTTTGTCGCCGCGATGTGTGCACGAGGAGCCATCGTTCGTTTGCTCGTACCCGTGACGCACCCTTCCGACATGTTGCGCCATGCGCACACGCGAGCGGCGCGGCGACGATGGAGCGACGAGCTCCCATAGCTGCCACAGCTGCCACCCGGTGCGCACTCACCGACATGGTGCGCACCGACACGCACGCTGGTTGAATGGTATGCGTGCCGGCGCGCATGCAGTGAATGGCGCGCGCACCACACACGTCGAAGACACACGAACGCGCACGAACATGCGGTCGCGTTCGCTATTGCGCGTGATACCTTTTCTCGTTGGGTCGCGATGCACGCGTCCGATGAAGGAGCTCGTCGAGTGCGTTTCAAGGTATCGATTCCGGGGTGTCTGTCGGTGCTGGCCCTCTCCGCTTCGGCGCTGCTCGCCGGGTGCGGCAGCGACGCGCAAGTCGTGCGCGACAACAGCGGCAAGAAATTGACACCGAACCCCACGTCGAACGACGGCGGCACGACGACCCCACCGCCCATCTTCACGACGGACTCCGGAGCGAAGACGAAGCCGCCCGTCTCTCCGTGCGACGGCTCGTGCACGCCAGCTGCGGTGTGCGGCGACGGCGCGATCGGCGGCAGCGAGCAGTGCGACGACGGCAACTCGGTGCCCGGAGACGGCTGCGACGGCGTCTGTCAGATCGAGCCCGGCTACCGCTGCCCATCCGCCGGAAGCGCGTGCGTCTACACCGTCACGATGAAATGCGGCAACGGCAAGATCGAGGGCAACGAGATCTGCGACGACGGCAACACGGCGAGCGGTGACGGCTGCTCGTCGAGCTGCAGCGCCGTCGAGACGGGCTACACGTGCATGACGCCGGGCGACGCCTGCGTACTGACGAAGCAGCCCGCGACATGCGGCAACGGCATCCTCGAGTCCGGCGAGCAGTGCGACGACGGCAACACGGACAAGGACGCGTCGGCGAGCGACGGCTGTACCGCCGACTGCAAGCTCGAGCAAGGATGGACATGCCCGGTGCCGGGCGCGTCGTGCCAGCCGCTCATGTACTGCGGTGACGGCGTGGTGCAAGCCACCCTGTCGGAGGGATGCGATGACGGCAACGCCGTCCCGGGCGACGGCTGCTCGGGCCTCTGCCAGATCGAGCCGGGCTACTCCTGCGCCACCGCGGGTCAGGCCTGCGTCAATCAGTGGGTCTGCGGAAATGGCAAGGTCGACCCGGGTGAGTCGTGCGACGACGGGAATACGACCGACGGCGACGGCTGCCGCGCCAACTGCTCGGTGGAGCCAGGCTACACCTGCCCGAAGGCCGCCGACGGCACCGGCGGCGCGTGCAAGCAAGCGAAGAACGTCTGCGGTGACGCCATCCTCACCACTGGCGAGGAGTGCGACGACGGCAACACCGCCGGGACGGACGGCTGCGACGCCACCTGCCACGTGGAGGCGGGGTGGACGTGCCCGACGCCGGGCGTCGCGTGCACGAAGACGGCCTACTGCGGCAATGGCATCGTCGATCTCGGCATCGGCGAGACCTGCGACGACGGTAACACCAGCGCCGGCGACGGCTGCACCGGCGCCTGCCAGATCGAGCAGGGCTACGCCTGCCTTTCGCCGGGCAAGCCCTGCGTGTCCACCGTGAAGTGCGGCGACGGCAAGCTCGGCGGCGCCGAGCAATGCGACGACGGCAATACCTCGCCGGGCGACGGCTGCAACGCCGCCTGCGTGCTCGAGTCCGGCTGGGTCTGCCCGGTGGCGAACGCGCGCTGCATCGCGAAGAAATGTGGCGACGGCATCATGGTCGGCCTCGAGCAGTGCGACGACGGCAACGCGACGGCCGGCGACGGCTGCAGCAGCACCTGCAAGCTCGAGACGGGTTATGCCTGCACGGCCGCGTCACCCTCCGTCTGCCACAAGACGGTCTGCGGCGACAAGAAGCGCGAGGGCTTCGAGCAGTGCGACGACGGCAACCGCATCCCCTACGACGGCTGCTCGCCGTCGTGCACCATCGAACCGAAGTGCAACGGGGGGCAATGCACCGCGGTCTGCGGCGACGGCTTCAAGTTCCCGCAGGAAGCGTGCGACGACGGCAACACCACCAGCGGCGACGGCTGCAGCGCGACCTGCACGCTGGAGAAGGGCTTCACCTGCAACGTCGTCACGCTGTCCCCTCCCTCGCAGCTGGACATCCCGATCCTCTATCGCGACTTCCGCTACCGGGGCACCACCAGCGGGCACCCGGACTTCCAGTGGAACATCGCCACCGCGACGGGTCTCGTCCAGTCGACGCTCGACGAGGACGGCCTGCCCCAGTTCCTGTCGTCGAAGGGCAACGGGGGCACGTCGCTCCTGACGAACGCGGACTCCTTCTACTGGTGGTACCACGAGACGAGCGACGTCATGGACGCGGGTTCCGACACGAACCCCTACGACAAGCTCGTCTACCTGGACGCCGCCGGTAACCCCACCACGCTCACGCTCGCGCAGCTCCCGAGCGGCGCGTACCAGTTCAACAACCAGAGCTTCTTCCCGCTGGACGGCCTCGGCTGGAACAGCGGGGCGAGCCCGCAGATCGACACCGCCGACGACGGCAAGAAGCACAACTTCGCGTTCACCAGCGAGCTCCGGTATCAGTTCACCTACCAGGGCGGCGAGGTGCTCGACTTCACCGGCGACGACGACGTCTGGGTGTTCATCAACGGCAAGCTCGCCGTCGATCTCGGCGGCGTCCACGGCGCCCTGAACGGCACCATCACCCTCGACGCCGCCGCCGCGACGAAGCTCGGCCTCACGAAGGGCGGCATGTACGAGATCGCGCTCTTCCAGGCGGAGCGCCACACCACGGCGTCGACGTACAAGCTGACGCTCGCCGGCTTCGTGCACGCGGTGACGCAGTGCCAGTCCATCTGCGGCGACGGCATCGTGACCCAAGAGGAGGTGTGTGACGACGGCAAGAACACCGGCGCCTACGGCGGTTGCATGGCGGGCTGCCAGGGCTTCGGCCCGTTCTGCGGCGACAAGGCCGTGCAGACACCCCCGGAAGCGTGCGACGACGGGACGAACCTCGGCAGCTACGGCAAGGCCAAGGTGTGCGGCCCAGGCTGCGTCTTCGCGCCGTACTGCGGCGACTCGGTCGTCTCGAACGGCGAGCAATGCGATGAGGGCGCGGCCAACGGCAGCGGCTACGGCCACTGCACGGCATCGTGCACGGCCGGCCAGCGCTGCGGCGACGGCTTCGTCAACGGCCCCGAGCAGTGCGACCAGGGCATCGACAACGGCTCGTCGAACAGCCTGTGCTCGGCGACGTGCACGTTCAAGTGCGGCAACGGCACCGTCGACCCCGGCGAGCAGTGCGACGACGGCACCGCCGCGAACGTCGGCGGCTACGGCAAGTGCAACTCGGATTGCACCCTCGGCCCGCGCTGTGGCGACGGCATCAAGACCGCCCCCGAGACGTGCGACGACGGCAAGAACGACGGCAGCTACGGCACATGCACGAGCACCTGCACGCTTGCCGGCTATTGCGGCGACGGCACCCTGCAGAACCCGCCGGAGTCGTGCGACCAGGGCACGAAGAACAGCTCCATCGCCTACGGCAAGGCCGCCTGCACCAACCGCTGCTCGCCCGCCCCGTACTGCGGCGACAAGGCCGTGGACGGCGCCTTCGGCGAAGTCTGCGACGACGGCGTGAACAGCGGCAAGCCGGGCTCGTGCACCGCGGACTGCAAGGGCTACGTACCGCTCTCGTCCTGCGGCGACGGCAAGCTGCAGAGCCCCGAGGTGTGCGACGACGGCGTGAAGAACGGCACGCTCGCGAGCACCTGCGACTCGAGCTGCCGGCTGAAGTGCGGCAACGGCTTCAAGGACCCCGGCGAGCAGTGCGACAACGGCGTCAACGACGGCAGCTACGGCACGTGCACCTCGCTCTGCACCCTCGCCGGCTACTGTGGCGACGGCGTGAAGAACGGCACGGAGAAGTGCGACAACGGCGGCCACAACGTCAGCGTCGCAACCGCGTACGGCGACGGCATGTGCACCACCGCGTGCACGCCGGCGCCCTTCTGCGGTGACGGACGCATCCAGAGCGCCTACGAGCAATGCGACGGCGGCACGGATTGCGGCGGCGACTGCCGCTACATCGCCATCAGGTGAGGGCCATCGCCGCTACCTGACCGACCATCGCGCGGATGGCGCGCGGGTCGAAGGGCTTCTCCATTCGCGGGTTCGGCACCTCTTCCAGGAACGTCGCAGCGCGCTCGGTGTAGGTGCCTCCCGTGATGAACACCACCCGCGCAGCCTGGTCGGGAGCCCCCGCCTTCACTTTCGAGTATAGGTCCATGCCCGACATCTCGGGCATCATCACGTCGCAGAAGATCACGTCGAATCGCTCGCCCCGCTCGAGGCGCGCCCACGCCGCGGCGGCGCTCTCCTCCGTCACGACGTCGTGCTCGTTCTGGAGCGTCCGCCGAAACACTTTGCAGATGGCGCTCTCGTCGTCGACCACGAGCACCCTCGCCTTCCGGCTCTTCGGCGGCTCGGGCTTGTGCGGCATCGCCGACCTGACGCTCACGGCAGCGCCTGCGGGGAGCACGACGCGCACCGTCGTTCCGGATCCAGGGCGGCTCTCCACCGTGATGTCCCCTCCCATCGCGGTGATCGTGTTACGGCTGATCGCCAGGCCGAGGCCGGTGCCGGTCCCGGCCTTGGTCGTGAAGAACGGATCGAAGATGCGGTCGATGATTTCCGGAGGGATACCGACGCCGGTATCCGACACCTCCACGACGGCGTTCCCGCGCGCGTCCGCCCGCAGGGCGACGCGGATCTCGTTGCGCTCGGTCTGTCCGTCCGGAATCGCCTGCGCCGCGTTCACGAGGAGATTGACGAACACCTGCCCGAGTCGCGCCTCGTTGCCCTCGACGACGGGCGCAGCGCCGTAGTCGCGCACCAGGCTCGCGCGGTGCTTGATGGCGTTCGAGGCGATGCCGATGGCGGAGTCGAGCAGCCTGGGAAGCGAAAGTCGCTCGGGGTGATCCTGCTCGGCGCGAGAGAACGCCTTGAGATCGCCCACGATCGCCTTCACGCGCATCGCGCCCTGCCTCGCGTCGCGCAGCGACTCGAGGGCGTCGGACAGCTCGAGTCGCGGGAGGTCGTCGACCTTCTCGGCCAGGCTCTCCTCGGTCAGATCGAGCGCCGCGATGACGTAAGTGAGAGGATTGTTGATCTCGTGAGCGACGCCCGCGGCGAGCATGCCGAGGGTCGCGAGCCGATCGCTGTCGAGAAGCCGGGCCTGCATCGCCTTGAGCTCGCTGAGATCGCGGCACGTCCAGAGCAGCGCAGGCCGCCCCTCGAAGACGATCTCGCGCGAGGACGAGCACTCCAGCGTGACCAGCTTGCCGCCAGGGCCGAGCACCGCCCACTCCTTCCCGGGTTCCGGAGGCGTGCTCGCGGCACTCGCCGACAGATGCTCCGGCCTCCGGCCGAGCAGCTCGCCCGGCGTGCGCCCGAAGTAGGAGGCGAAGGTCGGGTTCGCGTAGAGAATCTCATGCGAATCGGTGACGAACACGCCGAGCGGCAGCTTCTCGATGAGCGAGAAGAGCTCGCTGCGGGAGCGAGCCAGAGCCGCCTGGCTCCGACGCTCTTCGGTCTGATCGCGAAATACGAGTACGGCCCCGGATACGATGCCCTGAGCGTCCCTGATCGGCGCGGCGCTGTCGGCGATGGGGCGCTTGCTCCCGTCTCGCGCGACCAGCGCCGCGTGATTCGCGAGTCCGACCACGACGCCCTCGGTCAGCGCACGCGCGGCGGGGCTCCGGAGCCGTTCCCCCGAATCCTCGCTGACGACCTGGAAGATCTCGTCGAGGGGCCGCCCGAGCGCATCCGCCGCGCACCAGCCCGTGAGCTGCTCCGCAACTCCGTTGAGCAGCGTGACGCGGCTACCGACGTCGGTCGCGATCACGGCATCGCCGATGCTGGCCAGCGTGACGGCCAGGCGTTCCTTCGCGGCGATGAGCTTGTCGGCAGCTTCCTTCTGCTCGGTGACGAGCTGCGAGAAGAGCACGAGCCCGCCGATCTCCCCGCACGGGTCACGCCAGGGCTGGATCTCCCATTTCACCCAGTCGATGCTTCCGTCGGCCCGTGGAAACGGATCTTCGGCGCAACGCTCGACGGCGCCGGCGAGACACCGACGGTGGATCTCTCGCCAGCGCTCGGGGATGTCGGGGAAGACGTCGTAGTGTCTCCGGCCGAGCAACGCCTCCGTATCGAGGCGAAAATCGCGCGCGAATTGCCGGCTCACTGCCAGATACTGCAGGTCGCGATCGAGGAGCGCTATACCGGCCGGCGTGTGCTCGACCAGCACGCGCAGCTGCTCCTCCCGCTTGCGAAGCGATGCTTCGGTACCCTTCAGCGACGTGATGTCCGTCGCGACGATGCCGAGCCGCGAAGCGTCGATGCGAAATACCTTCACGATGTAGTCCGAACCGCCGCTCCGGATCTCGTAGCGCCACGGGCTCCCCGTGGAGAGCACGGCGCGCAATCCCACTCCGAGTCGCTCGAGTCGCTCGCGCACGGTCTCGCTCATCGACCTTCCCGCGAGAGCACCCACCGAGGTCCCGAGAATCCGTGCGAGGGCGTCGTTGGCGTCGAGGACGCACCAGTCGAGCACCGTCCCCGAAGCGTCGCGGACCGCCTCCAGCAACGCGACGGCGTCACTGATGTTCGCGAACGCGGAGCGATAGACGGTCTCGCTGTGCCGGAGCGCCTCGGTCGCGCGATGTCGCTCCGTCTCGTCGATTGTCGCCACGACCGCCCGAAGACACTCGCCGGAGGCCGTCGTGACCGGCGCGGCGCTGGACTCGAAGACGCGCCACTCGCCGTCCGGCAGCCTCGCGTGGATCACGGCCTGCTTCACGATCGAACCGCTTTCGATGGCACGCGCACCGGGCCACTCGGGGATCTCGAGCGGCGTCGTCCTGTCCGCTCGAAACAGCTGGTAGCGCGGGCCGCGAGGCGAGCGCTCTTCGAGACGCGTTCCGAGCATCCGGCGATGCGCGGCGTTCTGCGTCAGCGGGACCGGACCTTCTGGAGAGCTCTCGACGACGACGACGCCGATGGGCAGCTCCTCGACGGCATTGCGGAGTGCGACGAGCTCGTTGGTCGTCGCGCAGGACGAGCACTCGGATGTCGGCGCACGCCCGGTCTCTCCCTCCAGCGCGAGCCTTCGGATCGGTCGCTCACGGCGCGCCTCCCGCGTCGAGATGAGCAGGCCCGTCCCGTCTCCCACGGGAACCACCGCGAGCTCGTCGCTCCACTCTCTTCCGGCGCCGCGGAGCCGCGGCGGAAGCGGTATCGGCCCGGTCCCGGGTGCGGGCCGCGAGGCGAACACGACGGCCGCGAGCGTGGGCGCGATCGCGGAGAGGGAGCGTCCCAGCGCCTCCTCCCTGGTAAGCTCCATCGAGGACAGCCAGGGTTCGTTTGCCCGGAGCACGACGCCGTCGGCGCCGAGCAGGCACAGGCCGCTCTCCGCGGCCTGAAACACCGCATCGAGCAGCAAATCCGCTGCGGTCGCTACCATCGAGGGCATGGAGGGTTGCAACTTGCGAACCACGCCCGCCGCGAGCCCCGAACCACGCAGACTCGCTGCTATGTGCGAACGTCGAGGTGACGCCCATGACGCAGAGGGTGCAGCAGCGCGGGGTCAGAGCGCATCGAATGCATGCGAAGGGGGTCCCTTGCCTTAACCAGCGAGGTGGGCGGCTCCGCCGGGAGGGGACCCTCGTTCGAAAATTACACCGGGGGTTGCGGCATAAATTCCGGGAATAGCGCCGCACCTCGTCGGTTTCACGGCGCGCGGGGTCTCGTGGTACCCGCGACCATCACAAAAAGCCGTGAATAACAGAGGACTTAGTAGACGCAAGAACGGGGCGGATGCGCTGTTGACAAGGACGTGCCTCCCGTTACCATCCCGCCCCCGCTGCGGGGTTCGGGCCAGACCGGCCCTTTTTTGGAAGGTGATCGACCGACCATGACCGATGTCATGATCCAGACGAGCGGACTCTCGAAGCACTTCGGTGCGGTCCGCGCACTAGACAACGTCAATTTCGAGGTGAGAAAGGGCGAGGTCGTCGGGTTCCTCGGGCCGAACGGCGCCGGGAAGAGCACGACGATGCGCATCCTGACGTGCTTCATCTCGCCGACCAGCGGTTCGGCGAAGGTGCACGGGCACGATGTCTTCGACGAGCCGCTCGCGGTCCGTCAGAAGCTCGGCTACCTCCCCCAGCGCGCTCCCCTCTACACGGACATGAACGTGTGGGAGTACCTGGAGTTCACCTCCCAGATCCGCGGGCTCGATCCGGCCCGGTTCAAGACGCGGCTGAAGAAGGTGGTCGAGGTGTGCGGCCTCGCCCAGGTGCTCGGCAAGGACATCGGCACCCTGTCGCATGGCTACCGCCAGCGCGTCGGCCTCGGCCAGGCCCTCATCCACGATCCCCCGATCCTCATCCTCGACGAGCCCACGAGCGACCTCGACCCGAACGAGAAGGCCGAGGTCCTCAAGTACATCAAGGAGATCGGCAAGGACCACACCATCCTCCTCTCGACGCACAACCTGGCCGAGGTGGAGGAAGCGTGTGCGCGCGCCATCATCGTCAGCAAGGGCCGCGTCGTCGCCGACGGTCCGCTCGACGACATCCGCGGCAAGACCGGCGGCGTTCGCTACTTCGTGACGATCGACGAGCAGCACGCCGAGAAGGGTTCCGCGCCGAAGGCGTCCGAGATCGAGGACGGCCTGAAGGGCCTCAGCGGCGCCTCGCGCATCCGCGCGCTGGCAGCCGACGAGAAGGACAAGGCGCACAAGTTCGAGCTGTCCGGGCCGCAGAGCAGCGATCTCCGCGCCGAGCTCTTCCGGCTGGCCGTGCAGAAGGGCTGGACGCTCCTCGAGCTCAAGCGTGACACGCAAAGCCTGGACGCGGTTTTCCGCGATCTCACCCGCGGCGACGAGCGACTCGATCGCGGCGCCGACTGGGACGACGACGACGACGACGACGATGCGGACGAGGTCCGTGCAGAGGTTTCCCCATGAGTGCGATGACGACGATCGCGAAGCGCGAGTTTCGCTCGAACTTCGATTCCCCCCTGGCCTACGTGGTCATCTGCCTGAGCTTCCTCGGGCTCGGGCTGCTGTTCTTCTTCTACGGCGGCGGGTTCTGGCAGCTCGATCGCTCGAGCGTCGGCGGGATCTTCAGCTACGCGCCGCTCGGTCTCGCGCTCCTGGTGGTGCCGGTCGTGACGATGCGCCTGCTGGCGGAAGAGCGCCGGAGCGGCACGCTCGAGATGCTCATCACGCTACCGGTGAGCGACAGCGACGTGATCCTCGGCAAGTACTTCGGCGCGCTGAGCCTGGTCCTGACCGTGATCGTCGCGACGATCGCGTACCCGATCGCGATGTTCATGTGGCCCTGGAACCTGGGGCCGCTCGATTGGGGTCCGGTGTTCGCGGGTTATTTCGGGCTCGCACTCTTCGCGGCGGCGTCGACGGCCATCGGGCTCCTCGTCACGGCTCTCACGGAGAGCCAGGCCATCGCCTTCTTCATTACGGTGTTCATCCTGGCAGCGCTCTGGTTCATGGGACCAGTTGCCGATCTTCTCAGCGGGACCTGGGCGCACATCTTCGAGTACATCAGCTTCTCGACGCGCCTCGAGGGCTTCTCGCGCGGACTCGTCGACACACGCGACGTCGTGTACTTCCTCAGCGTGACGGCAGTCTGCCTCGCGGTGGCCTTCCGTGCGCTCGAGCGCAGAAAGTGGGCGTGAGATGGCGACCGAGCAGCAGCGAAGAAAAGCAGCCGCACAGACGGGCTTTTATCTGATCGTCATCGCCGGCATCGCGGTGCTGGCAAACATCCTCTCGGCCGGCGTCTACAAGCGCTTCGACGAGACCAAGAACGACCGCTACACCCTCTCGCAGGGCAGCGGTCGCCTCATCCGTGGTCTGAAGGGCCCGGTGCAGGTCGACGCCTACGTCACGCGCGGCCAGGCGCAGATGGACGCTTTCATCCGCGACCTGACCGATCTGCTGAAGGAGTACGAGCGCGCCGGCGGCGGCAAGTTCAAGTACACCGTCATCGAGCCGAAGACCGACGAGCTTCGCGAGAAGGCGAAGGACGCCGGCCTCGAGGAGATGGCGTCCGTCGAGCAGAGCGCGACGGGCGGCGACCAGGCATCCATCAGCCAGGGCTACATGGGCCTCGTCTTCAAGTACGGCAGCGAGAAGGGCGTCATCCCCCAGCTCAACCCGGGCGCCGCGCAGGGCCTCGAGTTCTGGATGACCAACAAGATCCGAGAGATCCGGGACAAGGCCGATAGCATCAAGCACAAGATCGGCGTCGTCACGGGCAAGGACGAGCTGAAGCTCAGCGACCAGAACCTGGTACCGAAGCAGGGCCAGCAGGGCGCGAGCATCCAGGCCATCCTCTCGCGCGCGTTTCCCTTCTACGAGCTCGTCGACGTCGACCTGAAGGACGGCGAGACGGAGATCGACAAGGGTCTCGACGGGCTCATCATCACCCAGCCGCAGAAGCCGTACAGCGACAAGGAGCTCCGGCGCGTCGATCAGTTCCTGATGCTCGGCAACAAGTCGCTCGCGGTGTTCGCATCCGCGGTGACGATGAAGCCGAACGAGCCGGCCATGAGCGCGACGCTCGATCTGCACAACCTGGACAAGCTGATCGCCGGCTACGGCATCAACATGAAGAAGGATGCAGTGCTCGACTTCGGGTCGCAGTTCCGCATCGGCGTCATCACGCAGGGCGGCATCGCGCCGATCCGGCATCCGGGCATCGCCCACGTCGTCGACGATCGGAACTTCGACGACAAGGAGCGCCTGCTCGACACGAGCTTCGCAGGCTTCTTCCGGATGGAGGAGATCCTCTTCCCCTTCCCCTCGACGCTCGAGATCCTGCGGGACAAGCAGCCCTCCGACGTGAAGCTCTCCGTCGTGGCGCGCACCACGCCGGCCGCGAGCGCCGTGACAGACGGCACCATCGACATGAAGATGCGCATGAACTGGCAGCCCAAGCCGCCGTTCGAGCAGCGAGCCATCGCCGCCGTGGCGGAGGGCAAGCTGAAGAGCGCGTTCGCGGGCTCGCCCGACGAGTCGGTGAAGGCGCCGGATCGCGCGGCGGGTCCGTCCCGGGTCCTCGTGGTGTCGTCGAGCGAGTTCCTCACGAACCCCTTCGCGTACTCCGGGAACGGCCCCGATCTCGGGCAGCAGTTCGCGATGTTCGGCGGAGCCGGCGGCGACCGCGAGCTCCTGATGATCGCAGGGCAATATGCCAACCGCTACCTGACGAACACCATCCTCAGCGTGAAGAACACCCTCGACTGGATCAGCGGCGACGCCGATCTGCTCGCGGCGAGCGCGAAGCTCCTTCAGGAGCCGAACCTCACCTATCGCGACGTCTCGAAGCCGAAGATCAAGGCAGAGGACGACGAAGCCGCCATCCGCAAGAAGGACGAGGACTACAGGGCCGCTCGCGGAAAGCTGCAAACGGGCGTGCAGTGGACGTTGACGCTCGGTGTTCCGTTCTTCTTCGCGTTCTTCGGCATGTTCCGCTGGCGCGGGCGGCAGACGAAGAAGGACAAGTACCGTCTCTAGAAACGTCTCCGGGGCCCGCCGGCTATGGCCGGAGGCCCCGGGCGTAGAACCGGGTCAGCACATGCCTACCGACAAGAAGCTCATTTTTGCGATCATCGTATTCGCGGCGCTCGGCGGCGCCGTCGTTCTGCAGCAGAAGAACCAGAGCGCGGACGCTGCCGCGCACAGCGTCGAGGGCGCGGCGGCGTCGCTCCCGAAGCTGAAGATCACCGAGGACGACATCAAGAAGGTCGACAAGGTCGACATGACCCGCGGCGGGGACAGCGACACCAGCCCGCGCGAGAACATCGTCCTCGTGAAGAAGGGCGAGGAGGACTGGGACCTCGAGAAACCAATCGCCGCCAAGGGAAGCGCGAGCACCGTGAAGTCGATGCTCGACGACCTGAAGCGCCTCGAGGTCAAGGAGCTCATCGACCCGAGCAAGGACAGCTACGCGAAGTACAAGGTCTCGGACGACAAGGCGCTCCACGCCGTCTTCTACAAGGGCAAGGACGTGCTCCTGGACGCCTATTTCGGCGAGGACGGCTCGCGCGGGCAGATGACGCGCATCGCCGGCAAGGACGGCGTCTACGCGGTGAAGGGCTACTCGAGCTACACCTTCAACAAGGACTCGAAGTCCTGGCGTGACAAGACGATCCTGAAGTTCGAGGAGAACGACGTCGTCAAGGTGACGCTGGCCGACGAGAACGGGACCTTCACGTTCGACAAGTCCGGGGACGACTGGAAGCCGAAGTTTGCCAAGGGCAAGGCCGGCTCACCCGCGGAGCTCGAGAAGTTCGACAAGAGCAAGCTCGAGAGCCTGATCCGCGCCTACAAGGCGCTCAGCGCGGCGGATTTCGGCGACGGCAAGACCCCGGCGGACACCGGTCTCGACAAGCCCATCGCGACGCTCACCTTCGGCTTGAAGGACGGCGGCAAGCAGGTCGTAACGTTCGGCGGCACCGCCGAGAGCAACCGCTGGATCCAGAAGAGCGGCTCCGACCAGATCTGGAGCGTCAGCTCGTGGGCGGGGGACTGGGCTACGGCGAACGTCGACAAGTTCCAGAAGACCGAGGACAAGAAGGACGGCGAGAAGAAGGACGGCGAGAAAAAGGAAAAGAAGCCGTCCACGTTCAGCGTGAAGCAGTGAGAGAACGCCGGCGCCTCCGCGGCGCCGGCTCGCTCCGTCCACGTTGCCGTACGTTGCGGCGAGGGGCGCGCCGCTCGCGACCGGACGTATCCGCAACGCTCGACGAGTCGCCGCTGCGAGCGCAGTCACCCTTCGCCGCGCGCAACGATGCTTGGTGTAACCGCTGGGGGCGCGCGGAGCGCGATGGGTAGGCGAGGAGCGCTCGAATTTTCCGACCGGGCGCCGTGAGCGTCAGCACGTGAGGACACACGCGCGGTGCATGGTTTCCATGCGTGCCCTCCGATCGCGAGAACGAAACATTCATGAATACCCGTCAGATTGCGTTACTTTCTTGTCTGCTCCAGCCAGTCGTCGTGACCGCGTGCGGTGGCTCGGAGGAGCTGGCACCGGCCGATCACCAGCACGCATCCGCATCGGGCAGCGGCGGCGAGAGCACGTCCGCCGGTAGCGACGACACCGGCGGCGCGACGACAACCGGCACCGGCGGCGCGAAGACGACCGGCACCGGCGGCGCGAAGGCGACCGGCGCAGGCGGTGCAACGGGAAGCGGCGACACACCGACGGTGAGCGGTTCGGAATACACGTTCACGACGGGTCACTTCTCGGTGCCACCCGGCGCCGAGGTCTACAAGTGCCAGGACTTTACCAACCCGTTCGGGAAGGACATCGGCATCGTGAAGGAGGAGACGACCCTCACCGCGGGTTCGCACCACATGTTTGCGTTCGTCATGCCGAACGCGCAGCTCACGCTGAAGGACAACCTCGTCGATTGCCCCGGCGGCGGAGTCGAGTTCCACGACTACCTCACGACCAGCGGCACGCCGCTCGCGACGACGACCTACCCGGACAGCACCGGCCGCATCTTCAGCTCTGGCAACGGGCTCCGGTTGAACGTCCACTACATCAACGCTACCTCGGACCCGAAGGACGCCTTCATCGTCTACAAGGTGTCGTTCGTCGATCCCGCGACCCTCACGAACAAGGTCGGCTCGATCTTCCTGAACCAGGTCGGGGTGCGCGTACCGCCCGGCATGAGCACTCAGTCGAAGACGTACACGCTCTCCCAGGACATCAACCTGATGGGCGATGCAAGCCACATGCACTCGCGCGGCGTTCACTTCGTCGCCTCCACGGACTCCGGGCAGATGCTCTACGACGGTACGGAGTGGCAAGAGCCCAAGCCGCAGTCTTTCGATCCCCCGCTCCACCTCGCCGCCGGTACGAAGATCACCTGGGCGTGCACCTATAACAACCCCACGGGCCAGACGCTCACCTTCGGCGAATCCGCCGCGACCAACGAGATGTGCATCTTCCCGGGCGAGTTCTACAACGCGACCGGACAGCAGATCTCGTATCAAGCCATCTTCTGAGCACCGCAACGCTCGCGCGTGAGGCGCACGTTTGCGCCTCGTGAACGTCGCGCTGGCGCGACCTGGTGCGAAAACGTCGCCAGGGGCGGCACGACGGTTGCAGCCCGGACGGGGATGTCCAAGCGCGTGGCCGTTGCCGCTCTGTCCTCCGTTCTCGCGGCTCTCGTCAGCGCCGAAGTCCTCGGCGCCGTGGCACAGTCAGCGCCGCTCCCCGCCGGTCGCCCCGATCTCGAGGTGATCTCCGTCGCGGCGGATCATACCGAGCTCGCACCCGCCACAACGTTCACGCTCACGTTCGTGGTGAAGAGCCACGCCGCGGCGACGGGGCCCTTCTCGGTCGGCGTCTACTACGCGAAGGGGCCCGCGGATCCGCGTGGGGTTCCGCGGGACGCGCAGCTCCTGTCTCGCTACCCGGTGGACCGGGGGCTCGCAAAGGACGACGCTTCGAGCTTCAGCACCGAGATCCGCTTACCGGCGTGCGAAGACTGCGGGAAGTCCGCGGTGTACGTCGTCGCCGACCCCTCCAATCGCACGGCCGAATCGTCAGAGTCGAACAACGTGCGGAGCGTCACGCTCGACGTTGCCCCGGACCACGTGCCGGATCTGCTGGTCGAGAAGGTGTCGGTGTCGCCTGATCGCGGCTCCACGTCGGACACCGTCTCGGTGCGCGCGACGGTGCGCAATGCGAGCCGTTTCGTCGCGCACGGACCGTTTCGCGTCTCCGTCTACTGCTCCTCGGACGCCGAGGTGACGGCGTCGGACCGCCGGCTCTACTCGTTCATGGTGCCCGCGCTCGGCGCCCAGCAGACCGTCGGCATCGACCGAGCAGTGAAGCTCGACCCGTCCTGCGGGGTGCGCGCGCTGTCGACGTGGATCGGCGTCCTCGCGGACGATCAGGAGACAGTGCTGGAGTCGAACGAGCAGAACGATGGTCGCACGGCGCCGTTCTGGATCTTTCGCGCCCCGGATCTCACGACGCGCGCGGCGTCGGTCAGCTCGACCTCCGGCCCCGCCGGCTCCCGCGTGTTCGTCTCCTACCGGGTCAGCAACCAGGGTGGCTCTGCGGCGGGCCCCTTCCGGACCGGCGTGTTCCTCTCGAAGGAAGCGTCGAAGCTCGCGTCCGGAACGCTGCTCGACGCCGTCTCCGTCCCGAGCCTCGGAGGAGGAGTGGACTCCGGCGTCATCGAGCACGCCGTGACGATCCCCGCACTGCCGCGCGGCTCCTACTACCTCGGCATCGTCGTGGACCCGGACGGAAGCAACGGCGAGCTGCGCAAGCGCAACAACTTCAAGGCCGAGCGCTTCGACATCACGGACATCAACCTGACCGAGTCGTATTTCTCCGTGACCCCGAAGGAGATCGCGCCCGGCGGAAGCGCACAGCTTCGCATCTCGGTGCGCAACACCGGTCGCGACGCCGCGGCGCCGTCACGGATCGCCTTCTACTACTCCGACGATCCACGATTCGACGCGGAGCGCGACGTCCGCCTCGGGGAGCTCGACATCGGCCGGGTCGAGAAGGGCGCGACCACCCCTGAGAACACCGTGACGGTCACCGTCCCCGCCCAGGCGCGCGAGGGCTACCGCTTCATCCTCTCGATCCTGGATGAAGGCGACAGCGTGGCGGAGACCAACGAGCACGACAACGTTTCGCTCGAGGCCATACGGATCGTCACTTCGGACTGAATCGGTCCTCGTCGGTGAAACCGGTACCCCGAACCGGGGAGGTGCGCGAACTTAATTGCCGAAGATTTCGGCCGTTGGTGCCGCCTGGGACGACTCCGCGCGATGACACCGACCTCTCTTGCACCGAAAGGCTCCCTGTGGCGGTCTCTCCGCTCGATGGGGCCTCACCTTCGAGGCCACGGCCGTGGGCTCTGCATGGTGATCGTGCTCGCGACGTCGGTGGCGACGCTGTAGGCCCTGGAGCCGCTGATCGTCAGGGCGCTGTTCGACAGATTTCTCTCCGGGGGAGGGCTCCGGCGGGCCGTGCCGCCCTTCGTCGTTCTGGTGACACTGCTCGCCACGCGAGAGCTCATCGCACTCGTCAACGATCGGCTCTTCTGGAAGCTCCGCATCGGAATCAACTACGGGCTCCTGCAGGCGACGGTCGAACGGCTCCATTCCCTGCCGCTGTCCTTCCACCGGGAAGAGAGCGTGGGCGCGACGATGACGAAGATAGAACGCGGCATCGCAGGCGCGATGACGGCCTTCGCCGAGCTGGTGGTGCAGCTCTTCCCCGCCATCGTCTACCTGGTGGTCTCGGTGGCGGTCATGGTCCGCATCGACGTCAGGCTCTCGCTGGTCGTTGCCGTATTCACGCCGCTGCCGGCGATC
>CAYUAW010000065.1:20138-26895 GCA_964442485.1 uncultured Polyangiaceae bacterium | reverse complement strand
CACTTTCGAACACTTCGGAGAGCCAGAGCGTTCGCGGTCCGTGAAGGTGTGTGCCCTCAGCGTCGGGGCAGCAGGCAGCTCGCGGTGAGTTTTCCAGAGCCCACGTCGGCGCGATTGGTCAGTAGATCGCCATCGACGCCGACGTCGTCCCCGAGGCATCAAAGATGCGGGACTACGCGAGCGGAGCGAGCGCGCCGGAGGCGGCGGGGGGAGCAGTTCGCCGCAGGCGAAGCTGCGGGGGGCTAAGGCCCCCTTTGTCAGTGGCGGCTTGCGCCGGAGACGCTGTCCGGCTTCGGGTGAGTGCTCGGGGGCGGATAAGTGGGTCGCGGCGCTGGATTGACGGGTGCGGGCGACGTCGTTTGCGGATACGGCGTCGGTTTCGGCGTGGGGGTCGGGTACGACGCGGGCGTCGGCTGAGGCGTCGGCGCGGGAGACGGCCGCGACGCCGGCGGCCGTGGCGCAGTGGAGGGTGTCGCGTGTGCTCCCGCCGTCGGCGCTCGTGGAGACGTCGTCTTCGTCGCAGTCGGAGCTCCCGAAGCGGACGCGTGCGGGACGAAGCTCGGCAGCGGCGGCTTCCACGCAGTGAGGGAGTGGCAATCGTCGCACGTCAGCGGAAAGGTCGAGTGCCCCGGGTAGCGACTGCCATCGTAATCGGCGCGATGGCAGCCGACACACGCCTTCGGCGTTCCATCGAACACCGGCGGCGTCCCCTTGTGGCAAGCGAAGCAGGAAAGGCTCGCGTGCGCTCCCGCCAGAGGGAAAGCGTGATCGATGCGCGATGGGTGCCACGAGTAGCTCGTGTGACAGACGGCACACTTGTTCGGCTTGACGCCGACGTGCGGCGGATGAGTAACGGCGCGAAAATCCGACATGTGGCACGCCGCGCACTCGTCCGGTGACGACCCGGCCCCGTCCGGGCTCGCGCCGCAAGCGAGGGCGACGATGACACAGAGTGCGACGCTCATCGCCAATACCGACGCGCACTTCGCTGGATTCGTGGAGGGGCCGCGCATCGCGTTCAGAACCGCTCCTCGTGGAATCGCATGCCGAGCGAGGTGCTGACCGCGGCGAGCTTGCGCGAAAGGCCGTGCGGTCCGCAGAAATACACGTCGACCTTCTCGGGTTGATGGCGTCGCGCGATCTGCCCGAGCAACGCCGGCCAGTCCGGTGCGCCGACATGAGTGTGCGTTCGCAAGCCGGTGATGAGATCGCTCCTGCCGGAGCCGTGGACGATGTCGCGGGCGAGCTCGAGCCCGAGCGAGGTCGCCCCTGCGCGGGCACCGGTCATGCACAGGTGAATGTCGAGGAGGCCGTTCGTGTCCGTCCGTTCGAGCTCCGCGAGCAGGGCCCGGAACCACTCGAACGAGTACTGATCCCGGTTGAGCCAGAAGAAGTACGCCTTCGACAGGTGCATCCCCGCGCTCCCCGCGTTCGCGCGACGCACCAGGCTATCGAGCACGCTGGCAAACGGCGTGACTCCGATGCCGGCGCCGATGAGCACCGCGCAGCGCGACTCGAAGATCCCCGCGCTCGGCGTGCCGTAAGGCCCGTCCAGGTAGGCCGTGATGGGGTCGGTTACGCCTCTGGATTCGCGCTCCTCGACGAGGCGGCGCAGGGCGTTCGACCAGTTGCCGAGGGAGCGGACGTGCAGGACGACGTCCTCGGCTTCGGGGGCGCTGCTGATCGTGAACGGGTGCCACTCGCGCCGCGCGACGGCCGGGATTCGAACGAACACGTAGTCCGCCGCCGAGAATACGAAACCCGGCGGCCGGCGCAGCGTGAGCCGGGTCACTCCGGAGCGGAGTGCCTCGACGCCGGAGGTGACGGTCGCCGCTCCGCGCCGTCGCAGGCGGAGGACCTGCTCGCCGGCGAACCCGAGGAGCGGCAGCCCGCCCCACACCAGAAAGGACGGCGCGTGCGCGATCAGGAGCCCGAACCAGGCAACGTACAGGAGGTGCGTGAAGTAGAAGAGCTCGAAATGGCGCGAAGCGCGCACCGCTCCGAGCGAGAAGCTCCACATCACCGCGAAGACGCACAGGAGAACGAAGCCCGTGAGCCCCCGCTCGGTCGCGAAGAGCAAATACGGAACGTTGGAGCGTGGGTGGCCGGAGAGATAGGCAACCACCATGGCCGCGGAGTGCCCGAGCGCGAGCGCGAACAGGGTGTGGCCAATCAGACGATGAAAGCCGACGGCGTCGTCGATGGGGGTGACGCGTCCGAACCACGTCGGCCGTACCCGCGTGAGGAGCCTTCGCATCATCGGGATCAGGATGAGCGCGCCGTCCAGGTCGAGGGCGTTGCCGAGCGCACTGCCGATGCGCATGGGCAAGCTCGCTGCGTCGGACATCGCGAACGACAGTGCGACGACGCCGACGTTCGCGAGCGCCCACGCGACGACGAAGGCGGCGGAAATCAGCCTGCTCTCGAGGGCGTGGCCTGGACGGCCGGCGCTTCCCTTTCCCGGCGCGTCGAAGAACGCCAGCAGATCCTCGTTAGGAGCGATCCATAGCGCCTCACTGCGGGTCATCTTCCGGAGTAGCTCCGGCCGCGCCGCGACTGCTGCCGCGAACTCGTCGAACGAGAGCTTTCCGTCGCGGTTCTTGTCCGCGGACGCGAAGAGGGTGTGCGCGAGCCACTCCGACGGCTGGGACGCCTTCTCCGCGACGTCGCTCTCGGCCATGCTGATGGCGATCATGCGCAGCATCTCCGTCTCGGAGATGGCACCGTCGCCATCGTGGTCGTGCAGGCGAAAGGCGAAGAGTAGCTTGTCTCGATCGCTCCCGAAGACGAGCCCGCGCACGCCCTCCAGGAACTCTTCGCGGCTGATCGCCCCGTCCCCGTTGCGATCGAACACCGACAGGACGCGCTGCGCGAGGTAGTCGCTGCGAAGACCGAGCGCCGCTTTCAGACTCGGGAGGTCGATCCGTGCGTCGCCGCCGGCATGGAGCGCGAAGGCCTTTTCCAGGGCATCGAGGAGGCGCTTGTCCGTGACAGCGGGAAACGGGGCTGTATCCATCGAGCTCTCGTGCGAGGCCCCGGCGGGCGCGCCAACATATCACCGAACCGCGCCGGCGCTCCGAAACGCGTCACGCGCAACCGTCGGGCCCGCACACCGCACCCTCCTCGGAGCCAGCGGCCTCTGGCTCGAGCTCTGCCCACGTTCGTTCGAGTGCGGTCGCGAACACGTGGACCGGCTGCGCGCCGGACACCGCGTAACGACCGCCTAACACGAAGAAGGGAACCCCGCTGATCCCGCCCTCGGCCGCCTCGGCCTCGTCCGCACGCACTGCGTCCTTGAACAGATCGCCGGCGAGCATGGCGTCGACCTCGCCCGCGTCCAGGCCCGCCTCTCCGGCAAGGCGCCCAAGCGTCGCCGGATCGCCGATGGGTTCGCCCTCCGTCATGTACGCGCGGAGCAAGCGTTCCTTCACCGCGCCCTGAACGCCGCGCTCCTTGGCCAGGTGGAGAACCCTGTGGGCGTCGAAGGTATTTCCAGATCGGATCTTCTCGAAATGGAAGTCGAGGCCATCCGCCTTCGCGACCGCGACCATTCGAGCGATCATCGTTCCGGCGCGCTCGGGCGAGGTGCCGTACTTCGTTGCGAGCCGCTCCGCATACGACTGGGACCCAGGGCGCTCGCGGGGAGCCGAAGCATCGAGCTCGAACGCACGCCAGATCACCTGAACGCGGTCACGATGCGGAAAATCGCGAAGCGCCGCCTCCAGGCGACGCTTGCCGACGTAGCACCAAGGGCATGCGATATCGGACCAGACGTCGATGCGGAGCGCTTTCACCCCGTCAACTTAAGTCGCCTTTCGGGCAATGCACGCCTCCCTGCGTCTGACTTCAAGGCACAGGAAATGCTGGGGAATGCGTGTTTTTCGATCGACGAAGAGCCACGCTGGCAGATAGCCTCGTAGAGCTCCCTGACGTCCGGCGCCGCATCCGTATCCGTGAACCCGATTGCTGTGTGCGCTCGCCCGTACGCACCCGGAGCTGGTCGCCGCGTGATGACCATTGCGCAAATCGCCGGCCCGCGGGCTTTCCAGGATATTCAGCGACGAACCGAGTTGGTAACGCCAGACATCTCCCGCGAGGATCGAAAGTACTGAAGATGAGAATTCGTTCATCTGCGTTCACGAATCATCTGGCCCTGGTGCTTTGCGCCATCGCCTCCGCCTGCTCGAGCGATCACGCGCCTTCGTCGAAGGACGCCGGAACCCCGGATTCGTCCGTGCGCGATGCGACGGTGGGAAACGGCGGCGCTCCGGGCACTGGTGGCGCGGCGGGCAGCGGCGGGATGGGAACCGGTGGCAAGGGCGGCGTGGCGGCGCGCGACGCCGGGATGGACGCAGCCCCGGACGCCATGCTGGACGCAGCCCCGGACGCCGCACCCGAAGCTGGGCCTCCGGACGCGGCGCCGGACGGCGCGCGCGACGCAGCGCCCGACGCCATGGGTGACGGTGCGCCCCCGCCTCCGCCGCCCGTCTGCGACAACGGGCATGCGGTCGCGACCACCTTCACGGGCATCTACACCAACCTGCTCTCGGTGACGTGCGCGGTCTGTCACTCGATGAGGAAGCAGGGCACGGGCACGATGCCTCTGCAGTTTCCCCCGAACATGGCATTCGATCAGGGCGTGGACCTCGCGTATGAGGATCTCGTGACCAACCCGAGCTCCCAGGGCTACGCCTGCGGTCCGGCGAATCTGCAGCGCGTCGTTGCAGGCGACCCCGCTCACAGTCTCATCATCGAGAAGCTCCAGGGGAAGTTCGCGACCGGGAGCCCCGTCTGCGGTGCCCAGATGCCCTTCGGCCAGCCACCGCTCTGTCAACCGATCATCGACGGCATCAAGACGTGGATCATGAACGGCGCAAAGAAGGACTGATCCTCCGAGGATCGCCGATCGACCGCGTGGTCGCGGTCAACGTTTCGCGTACCACGACTTCACGCCGGCATGCTCGCAGACCGCGTCGTATACGCGCGTGAGCTTCGGAAAATCAGCGAAGATGGTCGGCGGAATGTGGTCGACGACGCCGCTCGCGAACCAGCGCACGGCCGAGTGAAGCTTCAGGTCGACGACGTGTAGCTTCTCGCCCGCGAAGAAGGGCCCCTTCTCGATCTGACGCTCCGTCCGCGCACCCCAGGCCGGCAGGTAACCCGCCACGAGCGCCTCGCGCGCATTCCTCTTCTCGGCGGGGTCCTCCAAACGAAGAGTCGGCCCCACGTGGGCGCGAAGATCCTCCACGTGTTGCATCACGGCCTCGTGGCGGGCGGCTTCGAAATCGTCCTTCGGGTGGAGGCCGTGACCCCGACCGATGAACACCAGGATGGCGTTCGATTGGCCGAGGACCGGGCGCCCTGGCATCTCCAGCAGCGGCACCCCTCCGAAGGGCGTCTGCGGCTTCAGGCGAGGCCAGTCCTCGCGCTTGACGCGGACGTCCTCGAAATCCACGCCGGCGATGTGCAGCGCGAGGCGACACTCCTCGCCGCGGCTCACGGGCGAGTCGAAATACGTCAACTTCGGTTTGGTCATGGCAGAGGAAACTAATCCCGGAGCTCGCCTGGGTCGACTCCGTGTTTGGCCATGCGTTCGTCCGGTGAAGCCCGCCGATTTTGCCGTGCTCGAATCTCTGCTACGCCGCTCGGTACGCTCGTGAACACCCTGAGAAGCTGGCTCGAATCGGAGCCGTTCACCCTGACGCTCTCGTCCGGGTTCTTCGGCTTCTTCGCGCACGCGGGCGTGCTCTCAGTCCTGGAAGAAGAACGGCTGTTACCCCGTCGGGTGTCCGGCTCGAGCGCGGGCGCGCTCGTCAACGGCCTCTGGGCGGCGGGGGTGCCTGCGCGTCGCATCGTGGACGAACTCCTCTGCGTCGACCGGCGTGATTTCTGGGATCCGGCGGTTGGCCCCGGCCTGCTCGAGGGACGTCTCTTCGGTTCGCTCCTCGAACGGCTCCTGCCGGTGCGCACGTTCGGCGAGTGCCGCGTGCCGCTCAGCGTATCGGTCTTCGACGTCGGCACACTGCGCACTCGCGCGCTCGAATCCGGCGAGCTCGTGCCCGCGCTGAGGGCGTCGTGCGCGGTGCCCGGGATGTTTCATCCCGTGCGTCACGACGGGCGATTCCTCTATGACGGGGGCATCATGGATCGTCCAGGGCTGGCGGGCGTCGCCGACGGAGAGCGCGTCCTCTATCATCACCTTCCGTCGCGCGTTCCCTTCCCCAGGATGCACGGTGTGCTCGGCCGGGGGCTCCCGGCCCGACGAGGGCTCGTCGCGCTGGTCGTGGATCGATTGCCACGCATCGACCCGTTCCGGCTCCGCGAGGGGGCGCGGGCCATCGACATCGCGGCGCGAGCCGCGCGCGATGCGCTCGATCGCCCCGTCTCGCCGCGCGCATCGCGCGAACAGTGACGGCGGCTACGTCAGGGCGCGCGCGCCTCAGCCCACGTCCCGCATCGCGCCCGGAGTCGAGCCCGTCCAGCGCTTGAACGCGCGCCGGAAGCTGCGAACGTTGCTGAAGCCGAGCTCGACGGCGATGTGCTCGAAGGGCAGCGGCGTTCCGCGAACCCATTGCTCCGCCCGGGCCCTCCGCGATTCGTCGAGCAGCTCCGAGTACGACGTGCTCATGGCCTGCAGCGAGCGACGCAGCGTCCGGGTGCTCGTCTGGAGCTTGCGCGCGACCTGCCCGAGATCCGGGGGCTTGCCCTGCGTGGAACCGAGCAGCCGCCGCATCTGCGCGACGAGGCCGTCCGTGGA
>CAYUAW010000065.1:14180-20038 GCA_964442485.1 uncultured Polyangiaceae bacterium | reverse complement strand
CGAAGGGTGCGAGCGGGATCGTCTCGCGCACCTCGAGCACGGCGCGCCGTGCGACGACGCGAAGGGACAGCTCGAAAGCGGGAGACAGCAACCTGTGGTGTCGCAGCGACGCGTTGAGGGCGGCGCCGACCGTGGCGCTGCTGATGAGGGCGAGCCCCAGCAGACCCATGTGCGGCCAACGGATGTTCTGCCCATAGTCGAGACCGAGTGCTGGGTTCCGCGTCAGGTGCAGGGCGTTCCGGGTAAGAAGCCCGAACTGCGCGTACGAGAAGCGCGCGTCGGGGCTGTCGAGCATTCGTGGGACAATGCCCGTCCCGTCGAGCAGCTGAGCCCGGCTCGCGCCCTGTGATACCGCGGTCTCGACGAGGACACGCGGGTGATGTGCCGGCACAATCAGATCAGAATGCGTGAAGAACTTCTTCATGGATCATGGGAAGCCGCCTGGCGATTGTAGCGCGAGCCTGCCCTCCGGCGAGCTCCGACGGGTCCGCCGGGGCAGACGTCGAAAAGAGCTCGTACCGGACGGTTCGTGTGAGCGCGGCGTCCCCTCTTTCGGCCGTTCCTGACCTCTGACGCCTCCCGGCGCGGCATGGGTCGAACGCGACCTGCTTCGGGGCACGCGAGAGCGACGAAGCGCGAGAGGGCCCTCGGTCCGACCACTAGCATGGTCGCTACGCTCGCATGCTGGCCAACGATGGCGGAGCCACATGGCCAAGTTTTGGCCAGGAGGACCAGATCTCCGCCTCGTGCGGCGCCATCCCGCTCGGAGACCCGCGCGCGCGGCGGAAATCGCGGGAAAAGCCGCGGGGTGCACCAGGTGGACTGGCTGTTGCACGGGGACCGGGCGCCGCCTCCGAGGGGCACCCGCGCGAACTGCGCCGATGATGGAACTGGCTCTTCGAGATCGCCAAAGGCTGCCAGCGCTGCTGCGGTGGGGCATCGCTGTGGGCAGTTGTCTGCTGGCGGTGGCCGTGAATCGCCTCATCTCGGACGGCTTGTTTCCGTCGCTTGCGTTCGTGGCGGCGGTCATGGTCACGGTGCACGTCGGCGGAAAGGGCCCGGGCATCCTGGCGTTTCTCATCGCCGGGTTGCTGCTCGATTTTTATTACATCCCGCCAGTCGGCAGCTTCAGCATCCACCCGGACGCGGTGCCCTCGCTCGTCCAGCTCGCGGTGCCGATCGGATTCGGGTGGTGGTTCATCCAGCGTCGGAAGGACGTCGAGCTGCTCCTCGAGCGCGAGACCGCGGTTTCCAAACGGCTCCAGGGTGAGCTCTCCTACGAGGACATCGGGCGCGCAGTGCTCGACTATCTGGCGCCGGAACTGGGCTCGCCCATCGCAGCCCTCTACACGCTCGACGCCGACGGAACGGCGCGCCGCTGCGCCGGATATGCCTTCGACATGACGAAGGCTCCTGAGACATTCGCGCGCGGAGACGGCGCGATCGGCCAGGTGGCGTCGGAGAGCCGCCCGCAGGTATTGAGCGTGCCGCCCGACTACATCTCGGTTCGCTCGAGCCTGGGCGCGCGTCGGCCTTCGACCGTCGTGATAGCGCCGGCGAGCGACGGCGAGCGCGTGCGCGCCGTGGTCGAGCTCGGCTTCTTCGGGAAGGTGGACCGCCCGGCGCTCGAGCTCCTCGACCGCATCGGGGAGCCGCTGGCGGTCGCAGTGCGCTCGGCGGCGTACCGAACGCAGCTGCAGAACTTGCTCGACGAGACGAGGCGACAGGCCGAGGAGCTGAAGGCCCACGAGGACGAGCTGCGCGCCGCCAACGAGGAGCTGGAAGAGCACGGCCAGGTGATGCAGGAGACTCAACGCAAGCTCGAGGCGCAGCAGGCCGAGCTGGAGGAGGGCAACCAGGCCCTGGCGCGTCAGGCCCGGCTCCTGGAGGAGCAGAACGAGGAGCTCGCTCAGGCGCACGAAGTCGTGCGTATCAAGTCGGAGAGCGCCGAACGCGCCAACAAGACCAAGTCGGAGTTCCTGGCGAACATGTCGCACGAGCTCCGAACACCGCTGAACAGCTCGCTGATCCTGTCGAAGCTGCTCGCCGAGAACAAGGAAGGGAACCTCAGCGACCAGCAGGTGCGCTCCGCGGAGACGATCTACTCGGCGGGCAACGATCTGCTCGCGATGATCGACGACATCCTGGATCTGGCGAAGATAGAGGCCGGCAAGCTCGATGTCCGGTCCGAGGAAGTCCTTCTCTCCCGCGTACGGGAGGACATGCTCCGCACGTTCGGACCGATCGCGGCGGAACGAAAGCTCGGCTTCCACGTGAGGATCGCGGACGGCGCGCCGGAGAGCGTTCGCACCGACTCACAGCGCCTGGGGCAGATCCTGAAGAACCTTCTGTCGAACGCGCTGAAGTTCACCGAGCGAGGTGAAGTCTCGCTGCTGATGGTAGGAGACGCCGCTGGGGTTCGCTTCGCCGTCCGCGATAGCGGCATCGGCATCCCCGATGACCAGCTGGCGCGCATCTTCGAGGCATTCCGCCAGGTGGACGGCACCACCAACCGCAAGTACGGCGGCACGGGCCTCGGTCTTTCGATTTCACGAGAGCTCTCGCAGCTGCTGGGCGGAGAGATCACCGTCTCGAGCACAGAGGGGCGTGGAAGCACCTTCACGCTGACGCTGCCGAGCGCGTTCGCGGGCACGGCACCCGTCGCCCAGGAAGCGACCGTGCACCGCACGCCCACAGCCCGTCTCGCAGCTCCCAAGCCGAGGACTGCGGATGTAGAAGCGGCGCCCGACAGCTCTCGGGCCATCCTGGTGATCGAGGACGACGAGCGATTCTCGCAGATCGTCGTGGACCTGGCGCGCGAGATGGACTTCGACGCGACGGTCGCAGCGACCGCCGACGACGCGATCCACTACGCGACCGGGCGTCCGCCCAAGGGCATCATCCTGGACATGAAGCTGCCGGATCACTCCGGCCTGTCCGTGCTCGACCGCCTCAAGCGCGATCCGCGCACCCGTCACATTCCGGTGCACTGCATCTCGTTCCTCGATCATACACGCGCCGCGCTGGAGATGGGCGCGGTGGGGTACTTCGTGAAGCCCGTCGAGCGTGAACAGATCCAGACGGCGCTTCGAAAGCTGGAGTCCGAGTTCACGCGGCGCTCACGGCGGCTCCTGGTGGTGGAGGACGATCTCGTCCAGCGCGAGGCGATCTGCCAGCTCTTCCGCTCCGACAGCGTGGAGATCGTCGCGGTCGGCACCGTGAAGGAAGCGCTGCAAGAGCTTCGAGGTGGTCCTCTCGACTGCGTGGTGACGGATCTCGCGCTGCCGGACGCGAGCGGCTACGACCTGCTCGAGACGATGGCCGGAGACGAGGCGTACTCGTTCCCCTCCGTCGTCGTTTACACGGGTCGCTCCCTCACCGCCGATGACGAGCAGCGCCTGCGCCAGTACTCGAGCTCCATCATCGTGAAAGGAGCGCGCTCTCCGGAGCGGCTGCTCGACGAGGTGACGCTCTTCTTGCATCAGGTCGAATCCACGCTGCCGCCGGAGCGCCAACGTATGCTGAAGAAGGCACGCCACCGCGAGGCCATCTTCGAGGGTCGCTCGGTGCTGGTCGTGGAGGACGACGTCCGCAACATCTTCGCGCTCACCAGCTTGCTCGAGCCGAAGGGAATGAAGATCACGATCGCGCGAAACGGGAGGGAGGCTCTGGAAGCTCTGGAGCTCGAGCCCGGGTTCGACGTAGTGCTCATGGACATCATGATGCCCGAGATGGACGGCCTGGAGGCCATGCGCGCCATCCGCGGAATGCCCCGGTTCGCCCGGCTTCCGATCATCGCGCTGACCGCGAAGGCCATGAAGGACGACCTCGAGCGCTGCATGCAAGCGGGCGCCAGCGATTACATCCCGAAGCCCATCGATCTCGAGATGCTCCTCTCCCTCCTGCGTATCTGGATGCCCCGGTGAACGACGGGTGGACATCGGACGCCCCTCGGGAGGCGAACCTCGAGCTCGAGCTCCTCCTGGAGGCCATCTACCGTAGGTTCCACTACGACTTCCGCGCATATTCGCGCGGGTCGTTGCACAGACGATTGACCGACGCCTTGAAGGCCTTCGGCTGCGCCACCCTCTCCGGCTTGCAAGAGCGGCTCTTGCACGACGAGACCGCCTTCCCGGCGCTCATTCGTTACCTCACCGTCCAGGTCAGCGATCTCTTCCGCGACCCGTCCTACTTCTCGACCCTTCGGCGGGACATCGTGCCCGTCCTCTGCACTTACCCATCCGTCCGCCTGTGGATCGCCGGCTGCAGCACGGGTGAGGAAGCGTACTCGTTCGCGATCTTGCTCGAAGAGGAAGGGCTCCTCGATCGCTGCATGATCTACGCGACCGACATCAACCCGGATGCGCTCGCGATCGCGAAGGCCGGGGCTTACTCGGGCGACCGCCTTTCGCAGTTCGAGAAGAACCATGGCGCGTCCGGCGCGCGAACGCCCCTCTCGATCCATTACACGCTCGCTAACGGGTCCGCGTACTTCAACCGTAACCTGCGCCGGAAGATCCTCTTCTCCGATCACAGCCTGGCGACCGACGGAGGCTTCGCGGAGATGCAGCTCATCTCCTGTCGCAACGTGCTCATTTACTTCGATCGGTCGCTCCAGAACCGTGCTCTCGACCTCTTCAAGGAATCCCTCTGTCGGCGCGGCTTTCTGGGGTTCGGCTTGCAGGAGAGCCTGAGGTTCACCGCTCGAGAACACTCCTTCTCCGAGCTCACCGAGCGGTGGTACCAGGGATGCTGACGTCCGAGCTCGCGAACGTGAAGTTTTTGCTGGTCGACGACCGCGAGGAGAACCTGTTCGCGTTCGCGCGCATTCTCGGCCGCGAAGGAGTGGAGCTCGTGAGCGTACGCTCCGGCCGCGCCGCCCTGGAGGCCCTGCTGGTACACGACTTCGCGCTCGCCATCATCGACGTGCAGATGCCGGAGATGGACGGCATCGAGCTCGCCGAGCTGATGCGCGGGTCGGAGCGCACGATGCACGTGCCCATCATCCTGGTGACGGCCGGCTCGCACGAACGCAGCACCCTCTTTCGCGGACACGAGGCGGGCGTGATCGATTTTCTGCACAAGCCCATCGAGCCCGTGGTCCTGCGCAACAAGGCGGAGGTCTTCTTCGTCCTCCACAGGCAGAAGCAGGAGCTCGGGCGGCAGCTGGAGCTCTGGCGGCAGCAGCAGCGCGAGCTCGAGCGGACGAACCAGGCGCTCGTCGACCAGGCGCGGCTGCTCGAACGCAGAAACGACGAGCTCGCGGCCGCCCAGGACACGGCGCGACGCGCGAAGGAGGTCGCGGAGGCGGCGAACCGCGCCAAGGACGAGTTCCTCGCCAACGTCAGCCACGAGATCCGGACCCCGATGAACGCCATCCTCGGCATGACGGAGCTGGTCCTCGACACGGAGATGGAAGCGGGGCAGCGGAGGTCGCTCGTCACCGTGAAATCGGCAGCGGAGAACCTCCTCGGTACGATCGACGATCTGCTGGATTTTTCGAAGATCGAGGCAGGTAAGCTCGACCTTTCGCTGTCGACGTTCTCGCTCCGCACGGCTGTCGAGGAGACGATGAGGACGCTCGCCACCCGGGCGCATCGCAAGGGCCTCGAGCTCGTCTGCGACCTTTCGTTCGATATGCCCGATCTCGTCATAGGAGACGTGCTCCGACTCAGGCAGGTCCTGTTCAACCTGGTCGGGAACGCCGTGAAGTTCACGGAGCGAGGCGAGGTCGTGCTGGAGATCCGGCGGGCGGAATCGGACTTCCGGCGCGATCACGTCCGACTTCATTTCGCGGTTCGAGACACCGGCATCGGCATCTCCCGCGACAAGCAGGAGACGATCTTCCGCGCGTTCGA
>CAYUAW010000065.1:9340-14080 GCA_964442485.1 uncultured Polyangiaceae bacterium | reverse complement strand
GGTCGACGCCTGCCTCCCGAAGCCGCTCTTCGCCGACGAGCTCTGGAGAACGATCGACGGAACGACGGGAGGTCGCGCGAGAAAGAGGTCGAACAACGGGGACTCCGGCGACGTTCGGCCACGCGCGTCCGCCGAGAGCCACCGGCTGCTGCGCGTGCTGGTGGCGGAGGACAACGAGTTCAACTCCGAGCTGCTTCAGCAGCTCCTCGTGCGCCGCGGGCACCGCGTCCGGATCGCCAGGACGGGCCGCGAAGCGTTGCGGCTGGTGGAGGCCGACGCCTTCGACGTCCTCCTGCTGGACGTGCACATGCCGGAGCTCGACGGCTTCGGGGTCATCCACGCGATCCGGGAGCGCGAGCGTTCGACCGGGCATCGCTTGCCGGTCGTGGCGGTCACCGCCCGCGCCAGAGGGGACGACCGGACACGCTGCCTCGATGCCGGCATGGACGACTTCCTCATCAAGCCGGTCAGTGCGCTCAGCTTGTGGGCGACCATCGAGCGAGTCGTGGCGCGCGCGTAGCCGGTGAGGAGAGAAGGGCTCGCGCGAGCGAGCCCTTCTCTCAATCCGAATTCGACGCTCGCAGGTGTTCGAGTCGAGCTATGGTCACGCCGTCCAGCGCGCCGAGTACTTGGTCGCCGAGCTCGCCGAGGCGCGTCAGGAGCGCGCGCGACGGATCGAGGAGCGAGGAGGCGGCCGCATCCTCCAGCTCGGAGGCGACGCGACCTGCGATGCTGGAGACGGTGGCGATCATGCCCGACAGCTTGTGGGCGGATTCACGGAGCGCGCTCATGTCTTCCGAAAGAGCACTGCGTTGGGCGCGGCCGAGCTCTTCGGGCCATCGCACACGGAGCACGTGGCACAGATTGGAGAGGATGTCGGCGTCGCCTCCGCACGAGGCGAGGAGCACGCGCGCGTCGAGGATCCCCGTACCCGCGGGCTCCGCCGCACCGACCGGCGGCACGCTCTGCTCGATGGCAGCAAAGAGGGCGGCGCCGTTGATCGGCTTGACGAGGAAGTCGTCCATTCCGCTCGCGAGGCAACGTTCGCGATCTTCCTGCCGAGAGCGAGCCGTGAGCGCGATGACGGGCATGCGGCCCCCCGTCTGCTTCTCGCGCCTTCGGACGTGCGCGATGACCCCGAAGCCGTCGAGCCCCGGCATGTGCAGATCGAGCAGCAACAGATCGAAGCGGGCCGTCTCGAGCCGTGCCACTGCCTCCTTTCCGTCTCGCACCACGTGGGGAAGGTGGCCACGGCGCTCGAGCAGTTGGCGAACGAGCTCGGCGTTGAACACGTTGTCCTCGGCGACGAGAACGGAGAGGCTCCGCGATGAGGGCTCCCTCCGACCGCGCACCCTCGCCCCTTCCGCGCCGTCAGGCGCGCCCCACTCGAGGCCGCGCAGCTCTCGCTCGGCCCCCGCGCCCTCCTGCCGTGCGAACGTCGCGGTGAACGTGAAGGTGCTCCCACACCCGGGCACGCTCTCGACGCCGATGCCGCCGCCCATGAGCGCGGCGAGTCTTGCCGCGATGGTCAGCCCGAGGCCCGTGCCGCCGTAGTTGCGCGTGGTCGCCTTGTCTTCCTGGGTGAACGCCTGGAAGATCACCGATTGCTTGTCGGGCGGAATACCGATGCCGGTGTCGCGCACCGAGATGGCGATGCCCACGTTCCCCTCCGGGGGCGCTCCCGGCGACACTGCGACCCGGACTGCGACGCCTCCCGCCGCCGTGAACTTGATCGCGTTGTCGATCAGATTGATCAGGATCTGACGCAAGCGCCCGGCGTCGCCTACGAGGCGGTCGGGCACGGCCTCCTCGAGCTCCGCATCGAAGGAGAGCCCCTTCGCGTGCGCGGCAATGACCAGCGCATCCATGACGTCCTTGATCACCTCGCCGACCGAGAACGGAGACGAGCTCAGCTCGATCTTCCCCGCCTCGATCTTCGAGAGATCCAGCAGATCGTCGATGATGACCAGCAGGTTCTGCGCCGATGAGCGCACCGTCGAGAGCGAATGATGCTGCTCGCGGGTCGTCCTCGTATCCAGCAGGAGCTCGGTCATCCCCACGATGGCGTTCATCGGGGTCCGGATCTCGTGGCTCACGTTGGCGAGGAATTCCCCCTTTGCCTGGCTCGCCGCCTCGGCCTCCTCCTTGGCGCGTCGCAGCTCGACCTCCAGCGCGCGCCGCTCGGTGATATCGACGCTCGTACCGATGAAGCGGACAGTATTGCCCCCACCGCCTCGCAGCGCCGTGCCGCGGTTCATTCGCCAGCGGACGGTGCCGTCCTCGCGAAGCAGCCGGCTCTCCACGCTGAGGATGCTCATCTTGCCCTCGAGGTGCGCGCGGACTGCAGCGGAAAGAGCGTTCTCGTCGTCCGGGTGCCAGCGCTCGAAGTGATCGTCCAGAGAGGAGCCGCGCGCCGGATCGAAGTCCCAGATCCGGATGTCCGAACCACGGAGAGCGAGCTCCAGGCGCTCGTTCACCCGTCGGAGAGCCTCGGCTTCGGCCGCGAGCCGCCTTTCCGTTACGTCACTGAACACGAGGACGACGCCGCTCACGCGCCCGTCGTCGTACGCAATCGGAGAGCGGCGCTCGTCGATGGGTATTGCGCGGCCGTCGCGTGAGAACAAGGTCGGGTGGCCCTGCCTCTTTTCGACGCGAAATACCGCGCCGAGTTCCCTGCCGAGCGCCTCGGCCTCGGAGAGCCCCGTCAATTCCTCGGCCACCGGATTCATGAACGAGACACGCTCCGCTTCGTCGGTGGCGATCACGCCTTCGGCGATGCTCGCCAGCGTCACCGCATAGCGCTGCGCCGACGCGCGGAGCCGCTCCTCGGCTCGCTTCTCCGCCGTGACGTCCATCACCGAGCCGACCAGCTCGGTCACTCCCGACGGGAGCGTGGTGGGACGCGAGAGAACCCTGACGTGCTTGATCTCTCCGTCCGGCATGACGAGCCTGAACTCGCTGCTGAAGCCGCTTCGTTCGCGCAGCACCTGCTCCACCTGCCGCTCGACACGGTCGCGATCTTCCGGGTGCAGTCGCTCCAGCACCCATTCGGCGGTGGGGCGCGCGTTCGCGTTGTACTCGTAGCCGTAGATCTTGAACGCTTCCTCCGTCCAGAACGCCTCGCCCGTTTCCACGCGCCAGCCGAACCCACCTATGTGACTCAGCCGCTGTGCTTCGTTGAGGTAGAGCTGTGCACGACGCAGCTCCGTGTAGAGCCGCGCGTTCTCCAGCGCGATAGCGGCCTGCGATGCAATCAATCCGAGGAGAGCGATTCTGTCCGGCGTGAAGGCCCTCTGCACCGGGCTCTCCAGGTAGAGAACGCCCGCGAGCTCGGCCTGCTTCAAGAGCGGCAAGCACACCAGGGAGGCGACGCGAGCACGCTCCAGGTATTCGCGATCGGCCGGCGCGCATGCCGTGTCTTGCAGCGCGACCATCTCCTTCGTGCGGATAACGTCTCGCACGAGGGCTCCCGGAAGGATCTCGGCGGACAGGGGAACGCGGACGATGCGCACTCGCTCTCCATCGGGAGACGACGCGGCCTCACCCTCGACGCGGTAGCCGTCTCTGGCGGGCAGGACCAGGAGGACGCGCGACGCCGTGCCGTGCCTCAGAGCCGTCGAACACAGCTGCTCGATCAGCCGATCGAGCACGATCTGACTGGAGACGTCCCGATAGATGTCCACGATGGTCGTCAGGTCCGGCCCGGACGCGATGCTGCCCGGGCGCCCCGCATCGAGGGCTATACGCGCCTCGTCCAGCCGGCGCACCTTGCCGTCTGCCCCCCAGCGTTCGTAGCAGTACCGCGCGTTGTCCAGGGACGCGCGCGCCAGCGTGTCGAGCCCACTCGTCGATTGAAAGCGGGACGCGAATTCGTGCGCGAGGGCCTCCTCGTGTAAGAAGCCGTTCTTTCGCGCGGCGCGGATCGCGCGTTCGTACCCGAGCTCCGAGTCCGCTTCCCTGCCCTCGAGCCGAGCGACCTCGGCGGCGACCAGAGCGCTGCGGCTCTCGAAGTTTGCCGGGCACCTCTCCTCCATCTCGACGAGCGCTGCGTGGTGCTCCCTCGCCCGGCGCGCGTCGCCGGAGAGCGCCTGCGCCAGCGCTCCGTAGAAGTGGTACTCGGCTCGCTCGAAGAAGGTCTGGCTCGTCCAGAGGAGCGGCTCCGCCCGGCCGAGCGCGCGCCGTGCCGACTCTCCGTCGAACGCAAACACCGCCGCCTGGAGCTTGCGGATGAAGTAGAAGTGCGCCGCGATCGCCTGGCTCGGGTCGGGGAGGAGCTCTTCCTCGGCAAGCTCGTCGTCGGGCGCGGCACCCCGCAGATAGTCGACGACGACCTTCATCCCGAGCAGACAGTTGACGACCAGCCGGAGCTGCATCTTGCGTGCGAAAGCGAGGCCTTCACTGATCTGCTCCGCGAGGCGATCGAGACGCCGGGCGGTGGCGAGCCCGAGCGCCACGATGTGCACGGAGGAGAAGCCCGCGAAGGCGTGCTCCCCGGTGGCGAGCGAAATCCGGTGCGATTGCTCCAGCAGGGACAGGGCCTCGGACAGGGGCTTGTCGGGGATCTGGAGCGTCTTGGGGAGGTCGTGCGCGCCAGGCGTGAGCGGCTCCACGCGGCCGGTTCGCTCGAAGGAGGCGAGACAGTCCTCGAGATCCGCCTCGAGACCTGCCGCGGTCTGGTAGCGATCCTCCGCGGCCTTCGCGAGCAGCTTCATCACGATCGCGGAGAGCGTCGGAGGTACC
>CAYUAW010000065.1:0-9240 GCA_964442485.1 uncultured Polyangiaceae bacterium | reverse complement strand
CACCCACTCTGCCGGCGTCGACGCCTTGAACGGCAATGACCCGCTGAAGAGCTCGTAAAGAGTGATGCCGATCGAGTAGAGGTCCGAGCGCTCGTCGATCCTGCGGTCGATGCGCCCCGTCTGCTCGGGCGCCATGTACTCGAACGTCCCGCTCGGCTCCCCGGAGCCGTCCGGCTCTCGTTCGGGCCCGGTCAGGGCCGCGTTGCCCAGCCCGGTGAGCCAGACCTGGCCCGTTTCCAGATCGGCGAAGAGGTTACTCGGCTTGATGTCGCGGTGAACGACGCCCTCGTCGTGCAGCCGCCGCACGGCGCTCGCGAGCCCGCGCGCGACGCGAAGGAGCCGCTTCAACGGGTGCCGCGCGCCCACGTGTCGCGAAAGCAGATCGGCCCCTGGATCCTCCAGCCAGACCACGGGACGACCGTCCACGTTCGCCAGCTCCGCCGGAGCCGTGGCCCAGCTCGAACCGAGGCGGTTCGCGACGGCGTGAGCGTGTTGCAAACGTGACAAGGTGACCGGCGAAGGCTGTTGCGACGCCGGGGATAACCGGAGCCTCGGCCTTCGACCCGCCCCGGCGGGGTGGCGCGAGAGGACGACCTCGCCATCGTCCCAGAGCACCTCGGGAGCGTCGTGAGCCGAAACATTCATCGGGCAACGATTCGGGGCAGCCAGGACCGTGCCGGTCGCGCGGAGAGGCTAGATCAACGGCTCGCAGCGCGCGATGGGAGGTAGGCGTCTCGCCGGCGTTGTATTTGGTGGCCAAGGATTGGTCACCGTGACCCGAAACGGGTCGGTGGAATTCCTGACGGATCCACGTTGTCACGACGGCCGAGCTCGACGAACGGCGGCGCGCGGCTTGCTTCAAGCGACGGCCATGCCAGGTGAACTTGGAAAACGTTAGCGCCCTGAGCTTGGCGCGGGGCCAGCAAGACGCGGCGCTGGGCTTCGGCGGTGCGCCTGGGCGAAAGCTCATTTCCCCGCTGAGCCACTATAGTGGCGAGCAGGTCAAGGGAGCCATGGCTCATCTATTGTTGATTGACGACGATCCAGACTTGATCCGGATGCAGATCGAGAGCGCGTTCCCCGCTCCCGGGTATCGGCTCGACGTCGCTGAGAGCGGCGCTGCCGGCATCGAGCAGGTCCGCCGCGATCCGCCCGACGTCATTCTTCTCGACCTGCGGCTCCCCGATCGCTCCGGCCTGGAGGTCCATCAGGCCATTCGAGCCGTGGACGCGCGGATCCCGGTCATCTTCGTCACCGTGACGAAGACCGCCGATGCCGCGATCGAGGCAATGAAGCAAGGGGCGTTCGACTACCTGCCCAAGCCGCTCGACCTCGGCGCGCTGCGGCAGGTCGTCGGCAAGGCAATCGAGGTCGCGGTGAGCATGCGCTCGCCGGTGGTCCTTGCCGAGACGTCGCCGGACGTCGACGCCGACAGCGCGCTCTTCGGCAGCTGCCCGACGATGCTGGAGATCTACAAGGCCATCGGCCGCGTCGCGCCTCAGGACGTGACCGTGCTCGTCACCGGGGAGAGCGGGACGGGTAAGGAGCTCGTCGCGCGCGCGATCTATCAGCACAGCGCACGCTCCAAGGCGCCGTTCTTCGCGCTGAATTGCGCCGCGATCCCGGAGCATTTGCTGGAGAGCGAGCTCTTCGGTCACGAGAAGGGCGCCTTCACCGGCGCCGATCGCCGCCGCATCGGCAGGTTCGAGCAGTGCAACGGGGGGACCATCCTACTGGACGAGATCGGCGACATGCCGCCGTCGCTTCAGCCGAAGATTCTCCGGCTGCTCCAGGAGCAGACCTTCGAGCGCGTCGGCGGCAGCGAGACGATCAAGAGCGACGTTCGGATCATCGCGGCGACCCACCGCGATCTCCGCCCGCGACAGGATCTCGAGCGATTCCGTCCGGACCTCTACTATCGGCTCGGCGTCTTCACGATCGAGCTGCCGCCACTGCGCGAGCGGGGCGACGATCTGCCCATGCTGGTGCGGTATTACCTGTCGCGTTTCGGGCGCCAGCTCGGGCGCGAGGTGCGCGATATCGCGCCGGCCGCCCTCGACATGCTGCGTTCGCATAGCTGGCCGGGGAACGTTCGCGAACTGCAGAGCGTGCTGAAGCGCGCGATCCTGCAGTCGAGCGGCCCGGTGCTCCTGCCGGCGTTCCTGCCGGAGCTCGACGAGACGGTGGAGTTCGCCTCGGTGCCTCCGCCGGAGACGAAGGCCGACGGCATCGAGATCGGCGGGTTCGTGCGTCCACGGCTGTTGCCGGATGCGCGTGACCTGTACGCCGAGACTCACGATCGCGTGGACCGGCTGCTCTTCGCGCAGGTACTGGAGTACACGCGCGGAAATCAGCGGGACGCTGCACGTATTCTCGGCATCTCCCGTCAGACAATGCGAGTGAAGTTGCGGGCGCTCGGCATGCAGGTGACCCACGCGATCGAGGTGGACGAGCGCGACTCTTCGCCGCCGCCGTCGGTCGCGACGCAGCGTCGCTGAGCGAGCAGCGTCGAACCGACGACTTGGTGTGCCGGGCAGCGTCGGCACGCCGCATGCTTCGTGGTCAAGAGCTTCCATGAAGGCGAACCGCGTCCACCAGTTTGGTCCTCCGGAGGTGATCCTGTTCGAGGAAGTCGAGCGCCCCGTGCCGGCCGAAAATGAGGTCCTGGTGCGGGTGAAGGCCGCGGGGGTGGGGCCCTGGGACGCCTGGGTCCGCGCCGGCAAGAGCGCGCTGCCGCAATCGCTACCGCTGACACTCGGCGCGGACCTCTCCGGAACGGTGGTCGGTCTCGGCTCGAAGGTACGCGGCTTCGAGCCGGGTCAACAGGTGTTCGGCGTGACCAATGCGCGGTTCACGGGGGCGTATGCGGAGTACGCCGTCGCCACGGCCACGATGATCGCTGAGAAACCGGCGAATCTCTCTCACGTGCAGGCAGGCGCGGTGCCCGTCGTCGCGGTGACGGCGTGGCAGATGGTCTTCGACCTGGGGCGCGTGAAGGCGGGCGACCGTGTGCTCGTGCACGGCGGCGGGGGGGCCGTCGGGAGCCTCGCCGTTCAGCTCTCCACGTCGGCGCGCGCACGAGTCATCGGGCACGACGTGAAGGCGGCGATGGACTACGTGGAGCGCCTGGGCGCGGAGGCCGTAGACGCGGGCTCCCTGCGCTTCGAGGACGGGCTCGAGCCCGTCGATGTCGTGATCGATACCGTGGGCGGAGATACGCTGGCGCGCTCATTCTCGGTGCTCAAGCCCGGCGGCGTGCTCATTTCGTCGGTCTCGCAGCCGGATCAGGACGAGGCACGGCGACGGGGCGTTCGCGCCGTCTTCATGATCGTCAACGTGACGACATCGGCCCTGACCCGCGTCGCGGAGCTCCTCGATCACGGAAACCTGGAGGTGCGGATCGGCGCGGTCCTGCCTCTCTCGGAGGCACGCCGCGCGCACGAGATGCTCGAGGGCTTCAGACCTCGCGCGCCCGGCAAGATCGTGCTCGAATCCGCGTGATGAGTTGATGGCACGCCTGGTCCTCCCCGCGAAGCTGTATGAAAGGGGGCACGAAAGCGCATTGCTCAGGGCAGCATTCGAGCGCGTCGCGTCCACCGGCACCGCCGAATTCGTGTTCGTTACCGGTGAATCGGGGGTCGGCAAGACAGCCCTGGTGAACGACTTCCAGGCATCTCTCGTCCCCGCCAGGAGCGCCTTCGGCTGGGGCCGCCTCGATCCTCAGCGCCGCAACGTGCCCTTCGGCGCCGTCGCCGACGCTCTCACCGATCTCGTCCGGCGCGTCCTGTCCGAGGGGGAGGCGTACAGCGCCCGATTTCGGGGTGCGGTGCGCGAGGTAGCGGACGAAAGCGGCCCGCTCATCGCGCAGCTGATCCCGGAGCTCTCGCGGTTCCTCGGCCCAGAGCTTCCGCGGAGCGAGGTCCCGGTCGAGGAAAGCCGGAACCGGCTCGAGCTGACGCTCGAGCGGCTGCTCGCCGCGTTCACGAAGGCGAAGCACCCCCTCGTGTTGTTCCTTGACGATCTTCAGTGGGGCGACCTCGCGACCCTGGCGTTCGTGCGCCAGATAATGGAACGAGGAGGCCTCGGACACGTGCTGCTCCTCGGCGCCTGCCGTCGCGACGACGGGCCTCGACCCTCCGAGGAAATGCTGCTCGAGAAGTTCCTCGAGCTCGGTCCGACCGTGAGCGAAGTGTCCCTCCTCCCGCTGCGAGTCGACGGAGCCGTGGAGCTCGTCACGGACGCGCTCGGCGATTGGAGCCCGAGGAGCGAGTCGCTCGCACGATTGCTGCACGCGAAGACGGGAGGCAATCCGTTGCACCTCGGTGAGCTCCTCACGGCGCTCGCGGACGGTGGGGTCATCGAGCGCGGCCCCACCGGCGACGACTTTCGATGGGACCTGGATGCCGTGCGCGCTCACACGCTCGGCGCCACCGTGACCGAGCTGCTCCTTTACAAGCTTGCTCGCCTGAGCCCGCTCGCGCGCGACGCGATGAAGCTGCTCGCCTGCCTCGGTCGTTCCGCGGAGCGCGGGCTCCTCGAGCAGCTCTCGGGACGGAAGACAGCGACGCTCCACGAGGCGCTCGACGAAAGCGCTCGTGCAGGTCTCGTCGTCGTGCGGGGCGCGGAGTGCCGCTTCGTTCACGATTGCATCCGCGAGGCCTCCGACGCTTTGCTGTCCGGACCGGAGCGTGCTCACCTGCATCTCCTCGTCGCCGAGCACCTGCTCGCCGTCGAACCCGAGGAACGGCGCGACCACCTCATCTTCGACATCGTCGGTCACCTCGAGCACGCAGGGCCGCTCCTTTCGTCCGTGGACGAGCAGAGGCAAGCCGCGCGCCTGAACCTGATCGCAGGGAGGCGCGCCAAGGCCGCGGCGGCGTACGACGCGGCGGCGAGGTACGGCGCAGCCGCCAGCGCGCTCCTCGGCGAAGACGGATTCGAACGCGAGTACCCGCTCGCGCTGGCAGTCGAACGGCTGCGAGCCGAATGTGAGTTCCTGACGGGGGAGCTCTCCTCCGCGGACGCTCGTCTGTCCCTCACCGCACGACGGATCGAAGATCTCGCGGATCTCGCGGAGGTGGTTAGCCTACGCACCGAGGTCTTGGTGGCGAAGAACTGCGCCGCCGAGGCCGTCGAGGTGTGCCTCGATTACCTGCACCGGGCCGGCGTCGATCTCCCCGCGCATCCGACGGAAGAGCAAGTGTGCGACGAGTACCAGCTCTTGCTGTCGAATCTCGCTCGTGTCGGGAGCGAGCGCATCGCCCTGCTACCGGCGATGGAGAACGCGACCCTCCGGGCGGGGATGGACGTGCTGCTCGCGATGCTTCCGGCCACCGTGCTCACTGACAAGGCGCTGCACGATCTTGCCGTGGTGCGCATGGCGAACCTCAGCCTCCGCCACGGCAACTGCGATGGGTCCGCGATGGCCTACGCGCACGTTTCGATGGCGCTCCCCCCGCGCTTCGAGGATCGGGACCGGGCTTTTCTGTTCGGGAACATCGCCCTCGAGCTCGTGGGACGTGCGGGGGCTCATCGCTTCCGCGGCCGCGTCCAGACGGTGGTCGGCTATCACGTCTATCCGTGGACCCGCCCGCACGCGCTGGGCAAGGCGCTCATGCGTCGCGCGCGGACCTTCGCCACGGAGGGCGGCGACCTGGCGTTCGTGTCGTTCACCGGCGTTCACCTGGTCGCCTTCGGCCTGGCGCTCGGAGAGCCTCTCGAGCGCCTGCACAGGGACGCCCAACGTCGCCTTGAGTTCGCCAGGAAGACCCAGTTCACGTTGATCGTGCGCTGCCTCGAAGGCTTACTGGCCCTCATCGAATCGCTGCGCGGCACGGAAGCGACCATCATAGTGGACGAGGCGGCGCTCGCCATCGACCCGGTTCAGGCCTTCGCCGCGTGCTGGCACTTCATCCGCAAGACGCAAGCACTGGTCATCGCCGGCGACGACGAGGCTGCGACGGCGGCGGCTCGCGCCGCTGAACCGCTGCTGTGGACGAGCCGCACCTTCTTCGAGCTGGCGGAGTTCCGCTACTACGCCGCGCTCGCGAGCGCGGGCACCGGCGACGCGAAGGCCGTCGCGGACCATCACCAGCACCTCTCGGCCTGGGCAGCTCGCTGCCCCGAGAATTTCGGAAGCCGCGCGGCGCTCGTCGAGGCAGAGCTCGCCCGGCTCGAGGAGCGCACCGCGCAAGCGGCGTACCTGTACGAGCGAGCGATCTCGGCCGCGCGGGAGAGCGGCTTCGTTCACGAGGAGGCGATCGCACACGAGCGCGCCGCGCGGTTCTATGCGGCGCGGGGCCTGCTGACGAACGCCGACGCGCTCCGCGCCGGCGCTCGCAGGTGCTACGAACGGTGGGGCGCTCACGGGAAGGTCCGGCAGCTCGACGGCGCAGCGCGTGCTCCGGGCGTGCCGCCCGGCGCGAAGAACGAGAACCGCACCGAGTCGTTCGACATGGAGACGATCGTCCGCGTGTCTCAGGCCGTGTCGAGCGAGATGGTGCTCGGACGCCTGATCGAGCGCTTGCTGAGCATCGCGGTGGAGCACGCTGGCGCGACGCGTGGCGTGCTCGTTCTACCGGGCAAGGACGGCCCCACCAGCGAAGCAGAGGCCGTGGCAGGCGCCGACGGAGTGGTCGTGCGAACGCGTCAGGTGCCCGTCTCTACGGAGGAGCTGCCGGAGTCCGTGATCCGGTACGTGCTCCGGACGAGGGACGGCATCATCGTCGACGACGCTTCGGGAGCCAACCCGTTCTCCGCCGACGACTACCTGAGACGGACGGGCGCGCGAAGCGTCTCGTGCTTGCCGTTGACGAAGCATTCGGAACTCATCGGCGTGCTCTATCTGGAGAACTGCCTCACCTCGCACGTCTTCACGCCGAACCGGGTCGCAGTGCTTCGCCTGCTGGCGTCTCAGGCTGCAGTGTCGATCGAGAACGCGAGGCTGTACGCCGAACTCCGGCGCACCGAGCTCTACCTCTCGGAGGCACAGCGGCTCACCAGCACCGGCAGCTTCGCGTGGCCACTCGGCGCGACCGAAATGTTCTGGTCGGACACGACCTACGACATCTTCGAGTACGACCGGAGCACCGTACCGACTCCGGAGCGAGTGTTTCGCAGGCACCACCCGGAAGAGCGGGACACCGTCGCGCGGGAGTTCGGAGACGGCTCGCGCTTTCCCACGAGCTGGGAATCGGAACGCCGCCTTCTCATGCCCGACGGGACCGTCAAGCACGTTCACGTCGTCGGGCAGACCGTCCACGGCAGCCCAGACGGGCCGGAGTTCGTCGGCGCAGTGATGGACGTGACCGCGAGGAAGGACGTGGAGGAACGGCTCTGGGCGGCACGCCAGCGCTACGCGGTGACGCTCTCGAGCATCGGTGACGGAGTGATCGCGACGGACGACCGGTCGCGCATCTCCTTCATCAACTCCGCGGCAGAGAGCCTCACGGGCTGGCTCCAGACCGACGCGCTCGGGCTCCTGCTGGACGAGGTGTTCTGCGTGGTGCGGGCCCATGGCCAGCCGGTGCTGGTCGGGCGCGACGGACGTCGGACACCCATCGAAGAGCGACGCGCGCCGATCCTCGACGACGGAGAGAGGAGCGGCATCGTCGTGGTGTTCCGTGACGTGACGCTGAGGCGTCGCGCCGAACAGGCGGAGACGCTCCAGCTCACCAACGAGCGGCTGGAGCTCGCACTTTCGGGGTCCCAGGTCGGAGTCTGGGATTTCGATCTCCGAGGCCGCGACGTCGCCGATGCTCCCGTCTACTGGGCGAACCTGTGGGAGTGCCTCGGCTACGAGGCGAGCCCCCGCGACGCGCCGTACGCCGCGCAGCGCTATCACCCGGAGCGATGGCACCCCGACGATCGGCAGCTGGTCCACGACGCGCTTACCGCGCTGCTCTCCGATCCCACGGGAGAGCTCGCGGTCGAGTGCAGGGTGTTGCACCGCGACGGCTCCGTGCGGTGGCTCTTGAACCGAGGGAGGGCCGTCCTCGACGCCGGCGGAAAGCCGGTGCGCCTCATCGGCGCGAGCATCGACATCACCGAGCGCAAGGAGCTCGAGCGACAGCTGCTGCGCGCAAAGGACGCGGCCGAAGCCGCCAGCCGCGCGAAGGACGATTTTCTCGCGAACGTGAGCCACGAAATGCGAACGCCGATGAACGTGATCCTCGGCGTGACCGAGCTCCTGCTCGAGACCGAGCTGACCGACGAGCAGAGTCGATGGCTCTCCACAGTGAAGAAATCCGCTGACAACCTGCTCGTCACCATCGACGAGCTCCTCGATTTCTCGAAGGTCGAGGCCGGCAAGGTCGAGCTCGACTCCGCGCCGTTCTCGCTGAGCGCAGAGCTCGATCACACGCTGACCCTGCACCGGCTGCGCGCGCGCGAGGGCGGCCTCGAGCTTCGCTCGCGAGTGGAGGCAGGGGTGCCCGACGCACTGGTCGGCGACGCGCGGCGGCTACGACAGATCCTGTCCAATCTCGTCGGCAATGCCGTGAAGTTCACGGAGCGGGGAGCGGTCGACGTCGTCGTGGACACCGACCGGGACCTTCCGTCGGAGCGAGTCCTTCTGCGCTTCGAGGTGCACGACACGGGTATCGGCATCCCCAGAAGCAAGCAGGCCCTGGTTTTTCAAGCTTTCGCGCAGGTGGACACGTCCACCACGCGCCGCTACGGCGGCACGGGGCTCGGGCTGACCGTCGCCGCGCGGCTCGCGGCACTCATGGGCGGTGCGGTGACGCTCGACAGCGAGCCCGGCCGGGGGAGTACCTTCACGTTCACGGCGCCCTTCGTCGAGGGGAGCGCCCCCGCTCGGGTCCCGGAAGGCCACCGAGTAGCGGCCGCGCAAAGCATGGACGAAAGAGGGCAGTCGCTCCACGTGCTGGTCGCGGAGGACGATCCCTTCAACGCCGAGCTGCTCTGCCAGCTACTGCAACGTCAGGGGCACACCTCGGAGCTCGCGAAGGATGGGCACGACGTCGTGGCTCGGGTCCAGGAGGGAGGAATCGACCTCGTCATCCTGGATCTGCGAATGCCGGGGCTCGACGGCGTCACGGTCGCGACCCGTATTCGCGAGAGGGAGCGGGCGTCGGGGGCTCACCTGCCGGTCATCACGTTGACCGCGCATACGCGCCCGGCAGATCGAGAGCGGTCACTGGCCGCCGGCATGGACGAGTTCCTGACGAAGCCAGTGCGCGCCGGCGATCTCTTCGCTGCCATCCAGCGCGCGCTCACGCG
>CAYUAW010000064.1:13780-27032 GCA_964442485.1 uncultured Polyangiaceae bacterium | reverse complement strand
CCACCGATGCACTTGGTGCGTGCGTCGCAGCAGTCCGCGCTGGTCGTGCACTTGTCGTTGATGTTCGAGCACTGGTGCATGTCCGGCGGCGCGCAGAGGCCGTCGCGGCAGAACCCGGTGCAGCAGTCGACACCCGACGTGCAAGCGCCGCGGTCGGTCACACACGGCTGCAGGGCGAAGAACGGGCGCGAGTTGACGCCGTGGATCTCCTGGCCCGGAATGTAGAACGCCGGATGGCTCGGATCGGTCCCGGGCTTCGCGTTCAGGTCGATGGCGGCCATCCAGAGCTTCTTCGTGGTCGGGTTGTCGCCGTGCAGGTCCTGCTCGCGGGGATCGGCCTCCCACGGGTCTCGCGTCGCAACGTTGCCGTAGAGACGACGACTCATGAAGACGATCCAGGCGTAGCCGCCGGAGGCGACCGGGCTGACGCTCGGCTCGTAGTTGAGGCGCTCGTCCTGGGCGTGGTTCTTGTCGTTCGTCGGCAGGTAGCTCTTTCCGTCCGGCCCGATGCCGTTCAGGTTCGCGAGCGCGGTGGCCTTCTGGGTGGCGAGGTCGACCCACCACAGGTCCGCGCGCGAACCATTCCAGCTCGAGTAGTCGTTGTCGCCACTGTAGCGCCTCTGGAAGACGACCGCGTCGCTCGTCGGCATGAACGTCGAGAAGGCCGGCCGCTCGCCGTTGCCCGGCGTCCAGAGCTTCAGGGGATTGGAGAACGCCTTCGTTCCGACGTCGAAGTCCATGGACACGAGCTGCCGGTTGGCGTTCCCGATCGCGGGGGTGCTCTGTCCATCCACGAACACGAAGACGACGTGCTTGCTGTCGGGCGAGAAGGCCGGCAGCCCGATCCTGCGCGCGAACGTGGTGAGCCCCGTGGAGGCCACGTCGGCGCCCGAGACGGCGTTGATGAGCTTGGTGTTGCCGGTGACCGAGGGCGAGCCCGTCACGTCGACCGAGTTCAGGAGCGCCAGGTTGCCGTCGGGTGAGAGGCCCGCCCAGCCCGCCTCGGCAGGCATGTACGGCATCGTCTCGAGATTGCCGTTCTTCAGGTCGTAGGTGGACGTCTGCGTGTAGTCGTCGCCGTGCTGGACGACCATGCGGTCGCCGAAGGCGGAGACCGAGTGGCAGACGCGACAGCCCGTGCCGTCGTCCGTCGTCTTTCCGGCCACGAGCTTGGGCGACTCGGCGCCCACGTCGATGGAGAGCGTCGCCGCGCCGAACCGCGTGTTCTGATCCCACTGAACGTGCTGCCCTCCCAGCGAGTTCGTCGCCAGGGCGGTCGCGTACGCCTGGTAGTAGATGCGGCCGTTGAAGGGCGCGAGCGCGATCTTGTAGGTCTGCTTCAGAGGGCCGTACGCCTTGCCACCCGCTGCGAGCACGACCTCGACGGACAGCGTGCTCCCCGCGGCGCTCCGCGTCGCGGCTTGCCAGACGTCCTTCGGGATCGGAGAACGGATGAACGGCGAGCCCGCAGCGAGAGCCGGTGGACGACCGAAGTACCCCTTGTAGTCGTAGCTCGGCGGTGACGACAGATGAACGTAGATGGCGTCGAAATCGCCGTGGCCGCCGCCCTGCCACTGAAACAACGGCGGCAGCAGATCCAGCGGGAAGACGGTGTTGTCGTAGGGGTAGATGAGCTTCAGCGAGCCGTCCGCGGTGGGCGCGCCCTTCAGCGCGGTGAGCAGCGCGTCGGGTACGGCACCGCCGAGGCCTTCACCGCCGACGCCGCCGAGGCCGCCTGCGCCGGCATCGCTCTCCGTGGGGCCCGCGGCGCCGTTCTGCTCCGCAGCGACGTTGATGGTGATGTGCACCTTGCCCACGGTCATGCCGTTGACCATGACCTCGATGTCGCCGCCGCCCGCCACCTGACCGTTCGGCGTGAAGAGACCCGTCATCGGGTCGATGGTGCCGAGGTACGGGTTGCTCAGCGTCCACGTCACGTTCGAGGTGCCGGAACCGGTTACCGTGAACTGGATGGGATCCGGCGGAGCGCCGTTCGGATTGATCGCGATGGTCGGATTGCCGGGGGTGATCACGACGCTGCCGGAGCCGTGGGACCCGGCGTCGAGAGTGAAGAACCCGCTCCCATCAGGGCGCGAAATCGTGATGCCGCCGTCCAGTCGCTTACCTCGACTCTTGCTGCCGCTGGTACTGCTCGAACATCCGACGGAGGCCCCGATCGCGAGACACACCGCTAGCCACGAGATCCCATTGCGCCGCGCCATGATCCGACCTTTATCCGCCAGGCAGCAATGCGCCGCTACCCCGAAAATTCTGCGGGGGTGGTGTGTTTTACCCCCTTGGTGTACGCCTCACCGAACAGGCGCTTTTCTACGTCGCGCACGTGGTCGCAGGTGCTCGCAGGTGCTCGTACACACCGCTCCGTGACGATGCGGCGACATCAAGGTGTTTCGTGATGCCGGGACTCGCTCTAGTCTCCGCGCCGAGCCCCGAGCAATGCCCGTAGTCGTCGTCGAGATCGTGAGCGAAGCGCCGTCCGTGTCGATGGCGCGCGCGATGCTCGAGGCGTGCTCGGCAAGCGTACGCGAAGGAAAGTGCGAGCTTTCGACCGAAGCGGCCAGCGAGCCGCATCTCGCGGACGCGACCGTGAGCTGGAGCGATTCGACGGAGCACGCAGTCCGCATCGCTGTGCAAGGAGTGCGCGGCGGCGTTCCCGGCGTTCACCAGCGCGTCCTTCGGTTCAAGGACACGGACGTTCGCGTCGAGCGATGGCGAGCCGTCGGGCTCACCATCGCGACACTCGTCGGGGATGCGCTGCCCCCGTCGAGCTCGGCAAGTGGCGAGGCCCACTTCGATGACACCGGCGCGGCGCCCGGTGGGCACGCGACCACGCAACCCACGCAGGCGGTCCCCCCGGCGAGCACCACGCAGGAAGGCACGGCGCCGCCCGTCGTAGCCGTCGCCCCACCGGCAAGCGTCGGCGACAAGCGCCTCCAGGACCGGGTCGCGCCGACGCCCGCGGCCCCCTCGGAGCCACTCCGACATACGCTCTGGGCCGGGCTCACCGGCGCCCTCGGCCCGGGTCTCGAGCAGGGCAGCTTGCGGCTCGGGGCCTGGGTCGACGCGAGCTTCCGTCCGACGGCGTTTCCCGTTTTCGGGCGAATCGGCCTCGGCTACGCCAGCCGCGTCACGAATCCCGGTGGCCTATCCGTTCAGTGGGAGACGGCCACCCTCGGCGCCGGCGCGGTCCTGGGAGCAGAGCGACTTCACTTCGAGCCGCGGCTGGCCATTGGCCTGGAGAACGTCCACGCGGCGGCTACGGATAGCGCCTCGGGACGAAGCGACTCCGGCAACAAGCTCGGGGCGTCACTTCACCTGGGCTTCGACGGGGTCTGGCAATTCGCCGGGCTCGGTCTTGTGGCGACCTTCGAGGGGTGGCAAGCCCACGCTCCGACGCGGATCGTCGTGCAAAATCACGAAGTAGGGATATCGGCGGGCACGAACTGGGCGATAGGCCTGGGCGCGCGATACTACATCCTGTGAGCTACGGGTCTGCCTGACCCCTGGCGCTACGGTTACAAACACTGAGGTAGACGACAGTGGTCGAATCCAAACGCATACCCGGCCCGAGCGAGCGAGGCAGACTCCGAGTGGTCGGCGGGGGCGGGCTTGCCGCACCGGAGGTCAGCGACTCGGACCTGATCGATGCGTTCGAGCGGGGAGAAGGCCACGCGTGTGAGCAGCTCTACGACCGCCTCATCGGCGTGGTCGAGGGGACGCTCTGGAAGATCCTCGGCCGCCGCGACGAAGCCCACGACGACCTCGTTCAGACCGCGTTCGAGCAGATCGTCCTCACCCTGCAGAACCGGCGCTTCGCGCGCGCGTGCAGCCTCGCATCGTGGGCGTCCAGCGTCACGACGCACATAGCCTTCAACGTCCTCCGTAGCCGCACCCGCGAGCGGCGCGTGGTCGATCGCGGCCGCGACGGCAGCCACGAAGCGAACAGCCGCAGCGCGGTCACCGACGTCGAGCGCGAGGCGAGTGCCCGCGAGGCGCTTGCGCGCGTGCGGCTGCACCTCGCGCAGATGAACGAGAGCTACTCGACGACGCTATTCCTGCACGACGTCATGGGTCATGAGCTCGCGGAGATCGCCGTGCTGACGTCGGTATCCGTCTCGGCGGCGCAGTCGCGCCTGGTGCGAGCGCGCAAGGAACTGCGGAAGAGGCTTTCCGTCGAGACGAACGAGGAGGGCGCTTGACCGTCGACCCCGATCGACCAGAAGGCGCGCTGCGGGCCCTCGCCGCCGAGAAACCCCCGGCCGAGGGTGCGGCACAGGCTCGCGCACGCCGCGAGCGTACACTCGCCCACATGCGGGGGCTTCAGGCCCGCGCTGCGGTACGTCGCGAGATCGGCGCGTCCTTTCGCAGGCGCGTGCTCGTCGCCGCGGCGCTCCTGATTCCGTCGGGTGCGCTCGGCGCGTCGTATCTCCCCTGGTCGAAGCTCGTCCCGGCGGTCCACGTCGAAGCACCGTCCCCGCCCGGCGCTCCCGCATCCAGCGCCTCCAGGGCGAAGACGCGCGCGGGGGTCGAACGAAGCACGTCGACACCCGCGACGAGCGAACCGGCGGTGTCGACTGAAGTCGCTCCGCCGTCCACCCCGTCTGCGGAGCCTCCGGCGAGCAACACGGCAAGGAGCGTTGCCACACCGCGACCGGAAGCGGCCAGGAGCTCGGGCGTCACGGAGACGAGCACGCTCGCCGACGAGAACCGGCTCATGCAATCCGCACTGCTGGCCGCACGCGAGGGACAGAACGGGCGCGCGCTTCGGCTACTGACCGAGCTCCAGTCGCGCTTTCCGGGGTCGCCGCTCGCACAGAACGCGATGGTGGAGCGATTCCGGGCGCTGCGCCGGAGCGGCGATCGGAGCGGCGCCGAGCAGCAGGCACGCCGGTACCTGGAAGAGTATCCACACGGCATGGCCAGCGATGAAGCGCGTCAGCTCACCCTGGCGTCACCGGACCGGTAGCGAGGCGATGAACGCGCGCGGTGGTCGCCTTCCTGGCGCAGCGAAGCGCAGGGCGCTCGGCGCCGTGCTCGCGGCCGCGCTGTCGGGGTGCGTCTTCACTGCAGGGTGCGAGTCCGACCCGAACACGATACGTCTGCTCGATTCGCCGGACGGTGGCACGGGCTGCGGTCAGGACTCCGACTGCAATCCGAACCTGCCCTACTGTGACGTCCCGACGCACCGCTGCGTCGAATGCGTGAGCGCCGCGGCGTGTTCAGCCGGGCTCAGCTGTTCCACCGCGACGCACTCCTGCACGACGCATTGCGCGTCCGCCGACGACTGCGCGGGCATCGAGCGCACACTCTGCAGCGCGACCGGGACTTGCGTGCAGTGTGAGTCGGATACGGATTGCACCGACACCCCACAGTTGCCGAGGTGCAACGTCCAGGCTGGGGTCTGTGTCGAGTGCACGACGAACACCGATTGCAGCCCCGCCCTTTGCTTCGACGACTGCCTGAAGTGCTCGAGCTTCAAATGCGTCTGGCGGACCTGAGTCGCGTCCTTTCGCCCCGGCCTTCGACGCCAGGCACAAAAATAGTGAAGATTCGTTGAGCCGAACGGTTGCCACGGCGGCACCAAAGAGGGTCACAAAAAGACTGCCGAACCGGTTGTTGACCGGTCCGGCAGGGGCGAATCGCGTCGCGCGGCACCCCAGGGCACACGCAGTGAGGAGGGGGGTCGGCCTCTGGAGCGCCGGCCCACGACTTTGGGCCGGGCCGGGGGGGGTGGGGACAGCCCGCGCACCCATACTATAGGGCCCTCACAACCCCCCGCGCAAGGTGGGGGCTCGTTACGAATCATTGCGGCGCCGCAGGGACGAGTCACCCTCCAGGAAAGTGCGGGCATGCAGGGCTCTGGATGTGAATGTGGAGGCGGAGACCGGCGTTTTCGTACGCCGGAACGGGAGACCCATGCGCCTTCGCTCTGTAACCAGATCGGCTTCGGTGGCAGCATCGTCTGCAATGCAGCTGGGGAAAACTGGAGCGGTTGCGGTGGCAGCCGCGCTCACTGTCGGGTTTCTGACGACTTCTAGCTTCGGCGCCACGATCGAGATCGAGCCCGCTGACGATCCGGGTGTCGGCTTCAACGACCCAGCGGTCGTGCCTCCGGTCGGCGGCAACATGGAGACGACCCGGGGCGCTCAGGCGCTCGCCGCGTTCAAGGCCGCAGCGGACATCTGGGGCGCCGCCCTGGACAGTGTGGTGCCGATAACAGTCGCGGCTCGCTTCGGGCCGCTCGAGTGCAGCGCAACCACGGGTGTGGTCGGTTCCGGGACACCGCACTCGTTCGTGAAGGATTCCAACGGGGCAACACCCGGGGTCTGGTATCCCATCGCACTCGCGAATCGGCTGGCTGGCGTCGATCTGGCGCCCGCAGCCCCAGACATCGACGCAGTGTTCAACGGTGCAGCAGGGACCCCTGGCTGCCTCGAGGGAAGCGGCTGGTACCTCGGCCTGGATCGCAACGCCGGAAACCAGACGGATCTCGTCACCGCCGTCGTGCACGAGCTGGCACATGGGCTCGGCGTGACGACGCTCGTCGATCTCGACACGGGCGCGATGCACGAAGGCTTCCCCGACGTGTTCTCGCTCTCCATCGTCGACGAGCGCACGGGCAGCCACTGGCCGACCTTGACCGACTCCGCTCGCGCGCAGTCGGCGCGAGCGTTCCACCAGCTGTCGTGGGACGGGTCGAACGTCTCGAGCGCCGCGACGGCGCTTCTCCTCCACGGCATGCCGGCGCTCGCGCTCGGCGCTCCGCTCGACACCCTGGATCCGCCATTTGCACTTGCCACCTTCGGCCCCGCCCTGACCACCACACCGGTTACGGGCGCGCTCTCCGCCGTCGTCGACGGCACCGCACCCACCGGGGACGCCTGCGAAGCGCCAGCGTCGCTCGCCGGGAGGGTCGCGCTGATCGAGGCGGGGGGCTGCTCCGACGTGACGAAGGTCCTCTCGGTGCAAGGGGCGGGCGCCGTGGCCGCCATCCTGGTCAGCGACAAGACCACCTTCATGCCCCTCGCGCCGACCGGCGACGATGGCGGCAAGGCGACGATCCCATCCATCCGCATCAGTCAGCGGGACGCCGCGAGCCTTCGTGGCGCTCTCGCTCAGGCGCCGAGCGCGAAGCTGTGGGTGAATCCAGCGCGCCTGCTCGGCACCAGCGTTGCTGGCCGGCTCTATCTCGATGCGACGGATCCGGTGCAGAGCCACGTCTCTGTCACTCATTGGGACCCGATGATCTCCCCTCACCTCTTGATGCAGCCGACCCTGCTCACGACCAAGGACCTCGATGTCACGGTGCCGCTCATGCACGACATCGGCTGGCGGCCGTACCGCTGCGGTGACGGCATCGTCGAGGGCACCGAGGAGTGCGACAACGGGCCCGACGCGGGCGCGAGCCCGAGCTGCACGGCAGATTGCAAGCGCATCGGGGGGTCCAGCAGTGGCAGCGGCGGGACGAGCTCCGTGCTCGACGCCTCGCTCCCGGACTCGTCCATCGATGCGTCGAGGGACGCGGTCCCTGGGAACGTCGGGAGCTCGAGCGACGCGCCGCCAGGCCCGAACCACTACATCGACGCGGGGCCTCAGGTTCCCACCTCGTCGGGAGGGATAGTCTGGGCGCCACGCAGCCAGGGGTGCGACTGTCGCGTCGGCGGTCGCGGGGGCTCCGGAGCGGGAGCCATCGGTGGAGCAGCGCTCGGCGTCGCGGTCTTGCTTCGTCGCCGGCGCGCCCAGCGTCGCGCTCGAGTCTGACGGAGGCGAAGGGGCGCGACGTTCGGCGCGCATCCGTCTCTCTGATAGGCTGCGTGCCCGATGCGGCGCTGCGCAATGGTCGTCTGTCTCGCTCTGGCGTGGGCGCCGTGCGGCTGTCGCGCGGCCGAGCAGAAGCACGCCGCACCCGCGCCGGGTAGGAGCTCGTCTTCCATTTCCGGAGCAGCATCGGCGACGGCCATCGTCACGCCCACGGTAGCGCCGGGGTCACCGGACGGCGTTCGCGCGACGGCGAAGCTCGTGCGGTGCGGCTGGGGTTCGGTATCGGCAGACCCCACGCCGGACTCGCCCCCCTGGGCCATCGCGCTGGTCGACGTCGAGTTACCGACCGACGTGAAGGGACTCCGGATCACCGCGATGGAGCTCGGAGCGGATCACGGCGTCGTGGCGAAGATGGGCGGCCGAGCGACGCTTCGTGCGACCGACGGCACCGAAAGCTTCTCTTTCGGCGCCGCCGGCACCCACGAGCTCGGCGAGGCGCTGCCCGCCGGCCCGCTCCACCTCCGCGCGGCCGCGGCGCTCGATCGACCGCGAAAGCAGATCGCGACGCGGAAGCCGACGACGTGCAGCCTCGCGCTCTCCGGCGAAGGTATCGAGACGCTCGTCGCGACGGGGAACGTGGACCCCGAGTGGAAGAACGAGTGACGAGGAGGGCCTGATCGATGGGAATCTACTGGCAGGCGTGGCTCGGCTTGCCGGGGTTCAAGAGATCCTCGCAGGGGGCGCAGACCTGCCCCGCCGGGCAGCTCGTCTGCTTGACGAACGCGAGCGCGCCGGGGCTGACGTCGGTGGCGACGTAGATGGGTACGCACGCGCCGTTCGTGTACCTCGCGTTGAGCCCGCTCTGACACTTCGGGAAGCAACCGTTCACGTCGTTCGCCTTCAAGGTCGGCGTGCAGACGTAGTCGGACGAGCTGCAGTCGTCCTGCATCAGGCTGGGCGCGGCGGGGTTCCCCGACGCGAGTGCGATCGTCTTCGGCACGCAGGTTCCGAGCGGCGCGCCGCCATCACGCCCCCCACACATCGCGTAGGGCGCGGGCGCCGGCAGCTTCGGCTTGTCGTTCGGCGCGAGCCCGCACGCGCCCGTCGCCTTGGCGTCGACCGGATTGTAACAAGGCGCGCAGAGGAGATTCAGCGACCCCGTCATGCACGTCGAGGCGGTGAGCGTGTTCACGTTGGGGTCGCCGTCGAGGAAACAACTGGGAACACAGCGCCCCTCGTAGTTGGTCGGCCCTATCTTCGCGGTGCACGTCGCGTACAGCCCCTCCGTCGCCGCCGCTGCGTCGCCCTTCGGGAGCGGCGCGCAGAGTAGATCCGTGGCGCCTGCCGACTTCGCGCACGTGTCGTGACCGAAGAGCGAAGCGCCAGGCGCTGCCGCGAGCGAGCTCGCGAGAGTGCACTTGCCGATCCCGCCGCAGCATGGGGCGTCCGCCGTGGCGGTCCCGCCCGGATCGATCTTCGCGAGCGCCTCCTCGCAAACGTACCCGAGGATGCCTGCGTCCATGGACATGGTCGAGCCGCCGCTTCCCCCGGTGGCGGCCCCTGCCGAACCACCGCTTCCGACGGCGCCGCCGTTTCCGACGGCACCACCGCTTCCGACGGCGCCGCCGCTTCCGACGGCACCGCCGCTTCCGACAGCGCCGCCGTTCATGGGGGCGCCCGCGGCACCCGCCATTCCGCCGGCCGCCGGAGGAAGACCGCCGCCGCCGTTGTCCTTCGAACAAGCGGAGAGCGCCGCCGTGAAGGCAACGACGACGACGGGAACGACGAGCTGGGAATGTCTGCGAACCATCGAGATACCTCTTGGTAGCTACAGCGAGCTCGGCTCGAGCTCGCTGGATAAGGCGCATCGCGGTGAGAGCAACGCCGCGATGACGTTGCCGACCCTAAGCGGAGCGACCGCGCGAGTGCAATCGCCTGGTGACGACGCAGCGCGACTGACCGAACGCGTCGCAAGTCGACGTTCGATCTTCTCGCGCGTGCGTGGTGTGCGCAGCTTTCGAACGACGGTCGCCGATGCGTGATTCGGAAAACGAATGAGCGCGCCGGATAACGAACGGCGAACGTCGCAGCAAGAAATTAACTCTGCGTGTCTACGCGCGTCCACGACGCGACACTCATGACACGAGCGCACGCCATTTCGACTTCAGCGGAGCGTCGTCTTTGTTCGCGCGCCTGATATAGAGAGCGTGCGGCCCGCGCGACGGGAGCTTCGAGGAGCTCCGCGCGCTCATCATTATTAAGGGTGATAACTAAAATGCTACGACGCATACGATTGTGTGCACTCGCTCTGCTGAGCTCGGCGTCCTTTGTCGACACCATGGCGTGCAGTTCGGACCCGGGCACCTCCGCGGTCGGTACCGGAGGCTTCGTTGGAGCCGGCGCCGTTCCCGCCACGGGGACAGGCGGCGCTGCGCCGACAATGGGCAGTAGCGGAGGGACGACTCCCACGGGGAACGGAGGCTCGATCGTCGGCGGAACGGGCAATACCAGCAACCAGGGCGGTTCCGGCAATGTCGTGTCCGTCGGCGGCTCGGGGAATCTGCCGGGCGCGGGCGGGACGATGACGATGGGTGCTGGCGGCGGCAGCGCTGGAGCCGGCGAGACCGCTGGCGCCGCGGGCATGGGTGCCGGCGGCGCGGCTGGCGCCAACATGGGCGGTGCCGCCGGAATGACGATGATGACGGAGCCGCCTTGCTTGACGAGCGGCGCTACCGACGTCCTCATCATGGGCGACTCGTACGTCACGGGCGCCCTCTCGCCTGCGTTGCAGCCCGCGCTCGGGATGCTGTACCCGGCGGCGAATCAATTCAAGAACGTCGCCGTGGCCGGCGTCTCGATGGCGAACGGTGGGATCGGCGCTTTCATCCCGACGCAGTTCACCGGGATGCCGAAGCTCGTCATCATGGATGGCGGCGGAAACGACATCCTGATCTGTGACGCGGGCAAGTTCCCTGGCTGCGGCTCGACCTGCAACAAGGCGGGTTCGTCGAGCCTTCAGATATGCAAAGACATCGTGAGCCAGGCGACCGCCGCGGCGGGAATGCTCTTCGACAAGATGAGCGCAGCGGGCGTCAAGGATATCGTCTACTTCTTCTATCCGCATCCGCCCGTGAACGGCGGCGGGATGAAGGAGATCGATGACTACTCCGAGCCCATCGCCAAGGCCCAGTGCGACGGCTATGGAGCGAAGACCAACGGGAAGACGAACTGCTGGTGGGTCAGCACGGTCAAGCCGTTCGCAGACGCCGGCGGTGACATCAACCCGGCGAATTTCGCTGCCGATGGGATTCATCCATCCCAGACCGGACAGAACATCATCGCCAAGCTGATCAACGACACCCTGAAGGCCCATTGCCTCGCGCAGCCGTCATCTAGCGGCTGCTGCAAGTAGCGGCGGTCGAGAGCGCGCGGAATGCCTCGCCCGTGAGAACGGGCGGGCGACGCACTCGAAGACGAGCCCCCCGCATGAGCGAGGGGCTCGTTTTCATTTGGCTCAGGGCGCCGCGTCGGAGCAGCAGCGGAAGCCGAGGTCGAAGTTCTGGAAGGTCGGCTGCTGCAGGACGAACCCGAAGTCGCAGCGGGTGCCGTTCGGGAAGGTCTGGTAGTTGCCGCCGCGGACGCGCTGGTAGGTGACGCCGTTCGACACTGCGCTGGTGCTCGTCCACTCGGAGAGGTTGCCGCTCATGTCGTAGATGCGGTTCAGGCCGCCCCAGTTGGCGTAGCAGGTGGCGCCTGTGCCCGTGGCCCACGGCGCTTGCGGGTTCACGGGGTCGTTGTCGTTGCACTCGCCCTTCACGTAGGTGCCGGCGGTCGCCGAGTACGACCACAGATTCGCCGCGCTGTTGTCGTCGCACGCGGTCTGCCACTCCGTCTCGGTGCAGAGACGCATGGGGTTGCCCGCGCTGTTCTTCACGGCGGCGCACGCGGCGGCCGCCTGCGCGAAGTTGACCGTGCTCCAGGGGATCTTGCTGCCCTTCGAGCAGGCGCGGCTGGACGTGGTGCCGGCGTTCGTCGAGTTCGAGTCGGGACGCGACGCCTCGTACGAGTAGACGTAGATGGCGCCGGTCTTCACCATGGGATCCACCCAGCCAAGGCACTGGTGTCCGCCAGGGGTGCCGTTGTAGCAAGTCGTGTTGGCCGGCGGGGCGCGCTCGTCGATGACGCCGTCGCAGTCGTCGTCCTTGCCGTTGCAGTCCTCGTCGACGGCGTTGGTCGGCGTGGCGGTGGCCGGGCACTGCACACCGGTCTTGTCCACCGTGCAGGCGTAGGTCGCGTTGCCGGCGCAGATGCCCTTGCCGACGCTGCAGGGCTGGTTCTTCAGCGGGAACGACTCGTCGGGCTGGCCGTTGCAGTTGCCGTCCAGGCCGTCGCACTTGGCTTCCGTGAGCGCGACGGAGCCCGTCGCCGTGATCTCGACGACATTGGGATTGTAGTTGCAGTGCCAGGCCGTGGTGCCGTTGAGCGCGTTGCACACGGGTTTCGAGCCGCTGCAGGGGCCGGTCTGGACGCAGAAGTTCGCCGGAGTGACGAGCGTCGGATCCGCGGTGTCGACCTTGCCGTCGCAGTTGTCGTCGACGCCGTTGCAGAGCTCGCTGCGCGTCGGGAAGACCGGGCAGGTGTACTCGCAGCCGTTGGCGGGGTTGCCGTCGTTGTTGGCGAAGCCTGGGTCGCACTGAGTGGGGGTGCAGACGCCCGCCGTGCAGCCGTTCACGCTGGTGTTCGCGAGGTTGCAGACATTGCCGCAGCCGTTGCAGTTCAGGGGGTCGGTCTGCTTGTTGAAGCCGTTGTCGACCACGCCGTCGCAGTCGTCGTCCTTGTTGTTGCAGACCTCGAGCTGAACGCCGCCGCCGCCCTGGCAGATCTTCGCGCCGCTGACGCACGCCAGGTTGCCCGTCGTGCAGATGCCCTTGCAGACGCCGCCCGGGCAGTTGTTCGAGCAGGGGAACGCTGCGCCGACGTCCGTCGGGCTGTCGTCGATGACGCCGTCACAGTCGTCGTCGACGCCGTTGCAGGTCTCGGCCTTCGTCGGGAACACCGGGCAGGCGTACTCGCAGCCGTTCGCGGGGTTCTTGTCCACGTCGGCGCGGCCGGCCGTGCAATTGTTCACGACGCACAGCCCGCCGACGCAGGCGGCGACTGCGCCCGGCAGCGCGCACACGATGCCGCACCCGCCGCAGTTGTTGACGTCGCCGGTCGTGTTGAAGCCCTCGTCGATCCGGCCGTCGCAGTTGTCGTCCACGCCGTTGCACGTCTCGACCGCGCCGGCGCCGATGTGGTTACACACCAGCGACCCCGAGGGGCACGTCGTGCGGCCGTCGTTGGCGCACGCGCCGTAGCACCCGTTCGTCTGCGTGGAGACCGCCGTGGTGCAGTTGCCCGCCGCGACGCAGGCGTTCGGGGGCGGGCAGTTGCCCGTGCACGCCGCGCCGAGGCCGGTGATGTTGTCGTCGAC
>CAYUAW010000064.1:8925-13680 GCA_964442485.1 uncultured Polyangiaceae bacterium | reverse complement strand
GTGTTGCACGTCTCGGCCGACTCGAGGCTCGCGTACGAGCACGTGAGCGCACCTGCGGTGCACACCGTCTTGCCGCCGTTACGGCAGACGCCGTAGCAGCCGTTCGTCTGAGGCGAGACCGTCGCGGGCGAGCAGCTGTTCGTCGCGACGCAAGGGTCCGCCGGCGGGCAGCTTCCGGTGCAGGCCTTGCCCGCGTCCGTCAGGTTGTCGTCCTTCACGCCGTCGCAGTCGTCGTCGATGTTGTTGCAGGTCTCGGCCTTGGTCGGGAACACGGGGCAGGCGTACTCGCAGCCGTTCGTCGGATCCTTGTCGAGATCGACGAAGCCCGGCGTGCAGAGCGTGGAGCGACAGCCGCCGCCGACGCAGGAGGCGTTCGTCGTGCCGGGCAGCGCGCACTTGAAGCCGCACGAGCCGCAGTTGTTCACGTCCGTCAGGAGGTTGAAGCCGTTGTCGATGAGGCCGTCGCAGTCGTCGTCGAGGCCGTTGCACGTCTCGGCCGCCTTGCCGGGGTGCGTGCAGACGTTGGAGCCGGAGCCGCCGCAGCTGGTGCGGCCGTCGAAGGCGCATGCGCCGTAGCAGCCGCTCACGTTGCTCGCGATCTGCAGCGTGCAGTTACCGGCCGCGATGCAGGGGTCTGCCGCAGGGCAATCCGCGGTGCACGACTGGCCGGAGCCCGACGGCGAGTTGTCGATGATGCCGTCGCAGTTGTCGTCCACGCCGTTGCACGACTCCCCGACGGGCGGGAAGATCGGGCACTTGTACTCGCAGCCGTCCGCGACCTGGCCGTTCAGGTCCTTGTAGCCCGGCTGGCACGCGGTGACCGAGTTGCAGACGCCGTTCGAGCAGCTGACGGCGAGCGAGTTCGGCTTCGTGCAGACGGTGCCGCACGCGCCGCAGTTCGCCGGGTCGTTCTTCAGGTCGAACCCCTCGTCGATCCGGCCGTCGCAGTTGTCGTCCAGGTTGTTGCAGAGCTCCTGGATGCGCTCGGTGGAGTACGTGCACGAGATGACGCCGGACGGGCACGCCGTCACGCCGTTCGCCGAGCAGACGCCGTAGCAGCCCGCCGTGGCGGTGGAGATCTTGTAAGCCCCGCAGTTGCCGGCCGCGACGCAGGGGTCCGGCGTGGGGCAGTTGCCCGTGCAGGCCTTGCCGACGTCGGTGGCGCCGTTGTCGGCGATACCATCGCAGTTCTGGTCGATGCCGTCGCACACTTCCGGCTGGATGGGGAAGACAGGGCAGGTGTACTCGCACCCGTTCGACGGGTCGTTGTCGAGGTCGCGCTGGTTCGGCAAGCACTTGAAGTCGCAGGTGCCGCCCAGGCAGTTCGTGCCGATCTTGCACTGCCGGTTGCACTGGCCGCAGTTGAGCGCGTCGTTCTGGAGGTCGAAGCCGTTGTCGACCACGCCGTCGCAGTCGTTGTCCTTGCCGTCGCACACCTCCACGGTGGGGCGAGTCCCGCCGACGCACACGACGCCGTCCTTCGTGCCGCTGCACACCGTGGTGCCCGACGCGCATTCGCCGACGCACTTGCCGTTCGGGCAGTTGTCGTCGCACGGCACTCCCGCGCCCGGGTCACCGTTGTCGATGATGCCGTCGCAGTCGTCGTCGACGCCGTTGCACACCTCGGGGATGCCGGGCGAGACGGGACACTGGTACGGGCAGCCGACGCCCTTCTGGCCGAGATCGCTGTAGCCGCCCTCACAGTCGTAGTGACACGCCCCTGCGACGCAGGAGAGGGCGGAATGCGGGAGAGCAGGGCACGCGACGTTGCAGGCGCCGCAGTTGTTCGGGTCCGTCTGCAGATCGAACCCTTCGTCGACCTTGCCGTTGCAGTTGTTGTCGATGCCGTCGCACACCTCGGTGCCGCCGGTCGTGACGCTGCACTCGCAGCCGTCCTTCAGGTTCTTGTTCAGGTCGACGAAGCCGTCGGCGCACTTGTCGAACTGGCACGAGCCGTCGACACACTTGCCGAAGCCGCCCGGGTAGTCGCACACGGTGCCGCACGCGCCGCAGTTGTTCGGGTCCGTCGTGAGATCCGCATTACAGGCAGGTGGCGGCGGACCCGCGTCGTGCTGGATGTGCATTCCGGAGTCCGTCGACGGCGGCGGAATGAAGATCATGGTCGCATCGTTGCCGCCACCCTTGATTGGACCCGCGTCCTTTTCGTGGTGACAGACGAAGCAGAACGCATCGGTCGTGCAGCCGCTCGCCGCGAGCCCGAAGAGAAAGCAACCGAAAGCAAGAGCGCGCATGGTCATTTTCCCGGTGAACATCAGGCCGCCCTCCGCCCGCGACGGCGCGCGGAGAGTGCGAGGCCGAGCAGTATGGCGAGCGAGACCGCCGCACCCCTCGGAGCGTGGTTCCCTGTAGTTGTACGGCAGGCGCAGCCGCCGCCGCCCGTCGCGAGACCGTACACGTCGTTCGGGTTACCCTTCGCGCCGGTGCCGTTCGCGCCGGTGCCGTTACCGTTCGCGCCGGTGCCGTTACCGTTCGCGCCGGTGCCGTTGCCGTTTGCGCCGGTGCCGCTCGTGCCGGAGTCGGGGCCGCCCGCGCCGGAAGCGCCGCCGCCGCCGTTGCCGCCGTCGCCCTGGCTGCCGGTGCCGCCCGAAGAAGCGCCGGACCCGGCCGTGCCGCCGTCCTTGCCGTTACCGGTGCCGGCGTTGCCGTTTCCTGAGCCGGAAGAGCCGCTCTGGCCACCGACGTTACCGGAGCCGCCCGCGTTCCCGGAGCCACCCGCGCCGGCCGACGCCGGCGGCACGCAGTAGCCCGAGAAGCAGACGAGACCGCTCGGGCAGCGGACGAACTCGTTGCCCCGGCACGGCGTGCGGCAGATGCCGGCCACACACTTGTCGTTCGCCGTCGGACACGGCGCCTGCTCGTCGACCATGCCATCGCAGTTGTTGTCGACGCCGTCGCACGTCTCGGCGGTAGGACCGACCGAGCCGGTGCACGCTGGCTTGCCGCCGCGGCAGATGGTGGACCCCGCCTTGCACGGCGGCTGATCCGCGGGAGCCTTCGGCGCGTCGCAGGCGACGCCGATCTGCGGATCGTCGGCGATCTCCGCGTCCTCGTCGATCTGCCCGTTGCAGTTGTTGTCGACGCCGTCGCACTTGTTCGGCTCGGGGCCCTTGCCGCCGTCGCACACGAGCATTTGCTTCGAGGTGTCGCACACGAAGTTACCGGGACGGCAGACGCCCTTGTTGCACGCGCCGGGTGCGGCGCCCGCGGGGCTGCCGTCGGGGCAGCAGGGCTCGCCGAGGCCCGTCACGTCGTCGACGATGCCGTTGCAGTCGTTGTCGAGGCCGTCGCAGACCTCCATGGTCGAATCGGTGCCGCCCGCGCACGACAGCGCGTACGTCGCCGGGTCACCGCTCTTCGAGCAGGTCAGCGTGCCCGCTTTGCAAACGCCGGTTCCGCAGCGCTTGCTCGGGCAGCACGACGCGCCGAGACCGGGGATGTCGTCGACGGTCCCGTTGCAGTCGTTGTCGAGGCCGTCGCAGATCTCGCCCTGGGGGTTCTGCGCGCCGACGCACTCGATGCCGGTCGGGCCGCAATTCAGCATGCCCGCGGTGCAGATGCCGACGCCGCAGCGCCCGCTCGGGCAGCAGGGGCCGCCGGCGGTGCCGCCGGGCAGGTCGTCCTTCACGCCGTTGCAGTCGTTGTCGAGGCCGTCGCAGATTTCCGGAGTCGGACCCACGCCGTTCTTGCACTGGAGCGTCGTCTTGCCGGGGATGCACACCAGGTTGCCCGACGTGCAGACGCCCGTGCCGCACAGGTCCTTCCCGGTGGAGTCCTTGAAGGCGCAGCACGCACCACCCGCACCGGTGACGTCGTCGATCGTGCCATTGCAGTCGTTGTCGATCTGATCGCAGATCTCGACGCCGGGCGTCACCTCGTTGGTGCAGGTGAGCGTGAAGGTCATCGTGGTGGCGTTCTGCACGCACCTCTGCACGCCGCTCTGGCAGACGCCGGTGCCGCACTTGCCGCTGGTGCAGCAGGAGGTCCCGGCGCCCGGCACGTCGTCGACGATGCCGTTGCAGTCGTCGTCGAGCCCGTTGCACACCTCGGTGCCGGGCCCGGTGAAGCCGGTGCATTGCAGCGCGGTGCCGCTCGAGCCGCACGCGAGGGTGCCGCTCTTGCAGATGCCGGTGCCGCACGGGACGCCCGCCGGGCAGCACGCCGAGCCGGTGCCGGGCACGTCGTCGGTCTTGCCGTTGCAGTCGTCGTCCTGGCCGTTGCACACCTCGACGCTCGGGCCCGTGGCGCCCTGACAGACGAGCACGCCGTTCGAGCCGCAGGCGAGCGCACCGCCGGAGCAGATGCCGACGCCGCACTTGCCGCTCGGGCAGCAGGCGGCGCCGACGGTGCCGCCAGGGAGGTTGTCGACGATGCCGTCGCAGTTGTCGTCGAGACCGTTGCAGATCTCGGCGATTGGCCCGGTGCCGCCGCTGCAGACGGGCGCCGCGCTGCCGGCCTGACACACCAGCGTGCCCGTGGAGCACGTGCCCGTGCCGCAGAGCGGCCTGCCCTGCGGGTCGAGGAAGCGGCAGCACGCGTTCCCGAGACCGGGGACGTCGTCCTTCGTGCCGTTGCAGTCGTCGTCGAGCCCGTTGCACACCTCGGTGCCGGGCAGCGTCTCGCCCACGCAGGTGAGAGTCGGCCCGACGCACTTGTTCGAGCCCGAGATGCAGATGCCCACACCGCACTTGCCGCTGGTGCAGCACGTGGTGCCGGAGCCCGGCACGTCGTCGGTGA
>CAYUAW010000064.1:6807-8825 GCA_964442485.1 uncultured Polyangiaceae bacterium | reverse complement strand
CCCTGGCAGATGATCTTGCCGTTCGTGCAGGCGCCCACGCCGCAGCTGCCGCCAGGGCAGCAGTTGTTGCCGACCGTCGCGACGTCGTCGATCAGGCCGTTGCAGTCGTCGTCGACGCCGTTGCACACCTCCGTGCCCGGCGCGACGGAACCGACGCACTGGAGCGAGCCACCGGAACATTGCTGCGTGCCGGCCTTGCAGATACCGACGCCGCACTTTCCGCCGGGGCAACACGACGCGCCCACGCCGGGGACGTCGTCGATTGCGCCGTTGCAGTCGTCGTCGAGGCCGTTGCAGGTCTCCGCCCCCGGCAGCACCTGACCGATGCAGGCGCCGTAAGAAGCCACGCCGCTACCGAGCACCGCGTTGCACATCTGCGTGCCGCCACGGCAGACGCCGACGTCCTGCGTGCCGGCGGGGCCGGTGTAACAAGCCTGGGTATTGCCGTCGACGACCCCGTCGCAGTTGTCGTCGAGCCCGTTGCAGGGATCCGTGGTGCCGCCGTTGACGCCACCCACGCACTGCAGCGTCGCCTGGGGCGTCCCGATGTTCACGCACTGCGTGAGGCCCGTCTTGCACACGCCGACGTTCGAGCCGCACACCTTGTTGATGTCCGTCAGGTTGTCGTCGATGATGCCGTTGCAGTCGTCGTCGAGGCCGTTGCAGATTTCCGGAGTCGCGACGCAGCCCTGGCAGCCGCCGGGGACGTCGTCGATGATGCCGTTGCAGTTGTCGTCGATGCCGTTGCAGATCTCCGTGCCGGGCGCGCCGGGGGTGAGCGGCGTGCACGCGAGCGCCGCGTCGTTGACGCAGCAGGCGTTGGAACCGCCGGAGCACTTGTTCACGCCGCCGCGCGCGCAGGCGCCGACGCCCACCGAGCACGAGGGACGGCAGAAGCCGCTCCCGCAGGTGTTGCCGCTCGCGCAATCGGCGTTCGTCGTACACGTGCAGCGCCCCTGGTTGCAGGTCTGCGTCGCCGCAGCGCCGCAGTCCGCCTTCACGGTGCACTCCTGATAGACGCCGAGCCCCTCGTCGATCAGCGCGTTGCAGTTGTCGTCGGCGTTGTTGCACACCTCGAACTTCACGGTGCGCGAGACGATGTCGGCGAAGGCCGCCTCGATGTCGACCTGGTTCGCGGCGATGGGCGCCGTGGTCTGGCCGCTGCCGCCGTTGGTCTGCATGGCGTTCAGCTCGGTCGTGTTCAGACCGGCCGCGTTGCCCATGCCCATGGTGTAGACCGTGACGGGGTTCGTCGAGCTGACGGCGTGCAGCTGAGTGACGCGATCGGACGGGTGCAGCTCGCGACAGATGCCAGCCTGGCAGTTGTAGTTCGCGCCACAGTTGGCGTCCGTGGTGCAGGTACAGTGCCGGTTGCCACCCGTGGTACAGGTGCCGCCAACGCCGCACTGGCTGCTGGCGGTGCAGCCCTGCTGGTTGTAGTTCGTGCCGTTGGTGCTGCAGGTGTCGTCGCCGTCGGTCATCACGACGAGCACGTACGAGCGGCAATCGATGAGCGGATCGTAGAGCGGGCTCGCCGGGGTCGGCGTCACCTTCGACACCTGGTAGATCGGCGTGTACCAGTCGGTGATGGCGCTGAGAACGGCGCGGCCGAGCGGGGTGCTGCCCGCGGCGCGAAGCTCGGGGTTGCGCGGCTTGTTGTTCGCGTCTGCGCAGAAGTCCTCCACCTGGTCGACCCAGGGCAGCACGGCCGCGCCGGACGCGGCCGACGGCTGCACGAGGACCAGGCCACCGCCGGTGACGGCTCCGCATCCGCCTTCGTACGTCAGGTTGAATGCATTGCCGCCGACGTTCGGAAGACCGGGCGGCGAGTAGTACGAGCCATCGTTCTGGCAACGACCGGCCGTCGCCCCGGCCGGGGGAGTACAGCAATACGTCGCGTTGGGGCACGCACCGTTCGCCGAGTACCGCTCCAGCCCGAAGTCGAGGAGCCCCGAGTGCGCCGTGACGACGTTCGTGAGCGCCTGCTTGGCAGCGTACATGCGGCTCGGCGTGGTCAC